>NZ_RQFO01000017.1:0-310307 GCF_004770045.1 Leptospira montravelensis | reverse complement strand
GCCTAAGTTCCATAGGATTGGGATTTCATTCTGTTTTTCTAATAAAAGGGAAATTCTATTTGTTGTGGTTTGAGTTTGAAATCAATTTCAAAGCTGGAATTTGATTCACCCATAGAAAAGAACATGATTCGCATTAGTCGGCCAAAACCAATCTAGTTGGTTTTTCTTTTATTGCACTTTTGGCATAAAAAATCACAAAAAATGAAGTAAATAAAAATGAAAATCCTTGTTAGTCGGGATTGAATTATGTCAAAAAAACTCTTTTTTAATCCATTTATAAAAAAAAGAATTTCCAACTTCATCGCATTAAGAGTAAGTATTCGGTTGCATTAACATATTTTCATATTCGTAAGTTCTCTATTCCTTCCTTTCTTTTTAGATTCTATATTTAGTTCGGAGCATCGGTATGAGTTTTCAGGTTCAAATCCCACAAAATACAACTTTATCCATTAAAACAGACCTAGAGGGTGTGATCATTTCCGTTAATGACGATTTTGTCAAATTAAGTGAATACACTAGGAAAGAATTATTAGGGCAATCTTTCAAAAGAATCTTAGATTCGAAAACTCCTGCGTTGCTATACAAGAGTTTACAAAAAACTCTGGAGGAAAATGAACCTTGGAACGGAATATTATAAAACCAAACTAATTCAGGAAATTATTTTTGGGCCAACACAACAGTTACTCCCTTTTATGATAAAAATGGAAAAACGATTGGACATATGTTTGTTGAACGGACTGCTTCAAACAATCAAATTAATATTGGGGAACAATTTTATTTGAAACCCAGAAATCTGCAGTCAGGTTTTAGTTTAAATCCCAAAAAGATATTCTATAAATTTAAAATTAAAACCAAACTTTTGTTTGTGTTTGGTCTTATGGCTGCACAAATGTTGGCTTTGGGAATCAATCTTATTTATATTAAAAAAGAAGAATATGGCAATGCATTTAATCGCCATAAGGGAGCCGAATATAATCTAAGTCTTGCAAAACTTATGCGACTTACTGCGAAACACCGAGGATTTATGGCACGTGTTTTAAATGGAGATCCAAGTGCCAAAATGGAAGCTCTAAGTATAGAAAAAGAGTTAGAAGATTCCTATCTAATTTTTATAGCTTTAAATGAAGAAGAGGGAGTCCGGTTTCAGGTTTATGAAGATTCGATGGAGATTCATAAAAAATGGAATGAATTGAAGGAAATAAACGGAAAATTAACAGCTAATGAAAGTTATTTAGAACATGTAAGTTTAATAAAAAAAATGCTATTTATAAACAATACAGTTGGCGAATCTTCAGGATTATTCTTAGACCCAGATAAAGATACTTACTTTATGATTGATGTATCATTAACAAAGTTACCTTATTTAGCAGAAAAAATTGGACAACTTCGTGGGACAGGACTGGCACATTTAGTCAAAGGAAAAAATGGTGATCCTTCTGAAAAAAAAATGCTCCAAGAAATTATAGGTTCTGTGTCGAGTCAATTTGAATCTATCACTTCAAGTATGTCTTCAATTCGAAAATTCAATCCTGACGGTAAGACAATTGTCGATGGTTACCAAAAAGCAGAAGCTGATTTTCCATCTTTACGTGAGCTGATACAAAATAGAGTTATCAACGAAAAAATTCCTACGGTAAAACCATTAGAATATTACAATGCCACAACCAATTTGATTGATCAGATTTTTACTGTAAATGAACTCATTTCCAATCAACTATCTGAAAAATTTACGAAAAGGGCCAATCTCGCAAAGATCTATGCAATTTTGATCTTAATTGTAACCTCCTTGTCACTTGTATTTTTTATTGTATTACAATATTTTATTATTCATAGTATAATGTCTGTAATACGAAATAGTACCAATATCATTTCACAAATTGTACGTGGATCCGGTGAACTCAAAGAAAACTTAGATTATGGAATCCACGATGAAATAGGAGGTCTTTTGAAATGGATGGGTGTTTTTATATTAAACATTACTGAAATCGTTTTTATTCTCAGGCAAGTTTCTGGCGAGTTATCTGATAAATCAAAAGAAGCCGCTAATTTAGTTCGTAATTATTCCGCAACCACGCAAGACCAGGCTGCTTCAACAGAAGAAACTTCGGCAGCCACGGAGGAACTTGCAGCATCTGTTGAAAATGTTTTTTCTAGTATATCTACACAAGCCGAACATTTGAAGGAAATTGAGAAAGTAACTTCCGATTTCAAAATGGCAATGGCAGATGTTGCCAATGCTATGTTTGGAATGACAAAATTAACAGAAGAATTTTATAAACAAGCTACAGATGGAATGCTAACAACGAAAACGACAGCCGACTCCATTCATATCGTAAATCAAAAGGCCGAATTGATTGATGAAGTTGTAAATATTATTAATGAAATTTCTGATCGAACCAACTTACTAGCGCTAAATGCTGCTATAGAAGCTGCACGTGCGGGTGATCTCGGAAGAGGTTTTGCGGTTGTAGCCCAAGAAATTGGAAAACTTGCTGAACAAACCGCACATAATACGAGAAACATTCAGTCTTTAACCACAGATACCAAAAATGCGATCAAAACAAGTGTTGGACTTATGATGAATACAGAAGAAAGTTTTCGGGAGTTACTTACAAATATTTCTAAAATTCAAGAAACAGCTAAGCTTGTTAGTTCAGCTCAAGACAAACAAACCGCAGATACAAATCGTATAGTAGAATCAGTTCATAAAATCAATGAAAACTCCCTCCAGATTTTAAACGCGGCCGCTCAAGAAAAAATAGCCGTTGAGGAAATTTCCAAGTCAATTGAAACGATTGCGACAGGAACTCAAGTCATAGCTGATAATTCATTGGTTCTTTTGGAAACAGCCAAGGATATAGAAGTGACAGGTGAACATTTGCAAACTGTGGTTGAAACTTATAAGTATTAGAAATAAAAATTTGATTGTTTTAGACCGCAGGAAAATTCTTTGTATAGATTAAACCAATCCATGAAATTTATTTTTTCAAAAAGTTTTACATTCGTATTGTTTCTTTCATTTATTTCTTGTTCTACGCAAAAAGTTTATATTCCAAAAGAAAATTTAAATGCGACTTTGAAGCCGGCAGAGTTTGTCGAAAAATTGGAATTTTCCGATTTTCTTTTTCCTTTGGTTTCGGAATCTCTAGAAAGACCAAATACAAATGGCAAAATTTATTATGGGATACTTCGAAACAAAGAAAATAATCGGATCGTGAGGAGCATCGCTATCCTTATCGATTCAAAAGATATGAATTTACAACCTGAAGAATATTTTTACTATCCGGTATATTATGCTATTAATGTATCTAAACATCTATCCATTAAGCAGACTTTGAGGAGCGAATACGATATCCGAAGAGCCAATGAAAAATCTCCTGTTTATATGCCTGTTTATGCTACATCCAGTGTAGTTGCTTTAGCTGCATTGGGAATTGTGTTCGTTGCTTTTACTGGAACTGCCTTTATCTTAGGAATGGGAAAAGGCACCTATGAATTTACAGAGGACGTGATGGAAGGCATCATAGTTTCCAACGAAGAAATTGTTTTGGGATATAATGATTATCAGTATGATAACGAAGGACGTTTGATCAATGTTTCTACTTATCTCCCTTATCGTTCCATTTCAAAGTCAGTAATTCCTTTGTATGATCGGGAAGGGAAAAAACAAATTGGGCAAATGTATCCTTCTTCTAAACCTATTTTGTTATCAGAAATAAATTTTAAATATAAATCCCTTTCTAAAACCCCTAAAGCAGCTGAGATTATAGAACATATTCCAAAGAAAACAAAAAAGTGGATTGATTTACCAATCAAAGAATCATCTAAAGTTATCAAGTAATTTCTTGCATACAAATAAGAATGTTTACAATGGTACGATTGCTAAGGATATTCTTTTTGGAATGTTTATTAAATTCTTTCGGTATAGTTTAATATTTCTATTTTTTTCAATTCCAATTGGAATTTTCCCTAAAACTTGGCCCGACCTTGAAGCGGAGAAAGAAATCAAAGTTTATGGGAGTGAACGTAGCGCAAAATTCACTTCTAGTAATATTCTATATGACATAGAAAATTGGACAAACCATTATTCAGTTCGAGCATTGGGTTTTTATCGGTATTACGATTATCCAAAAGCAAAAACCAAATCGATATTCCCCTTTTACTACCATATACAAAGTAAATCTGATAACCGCGAATACAAACGTATTCTAAACGTAAATGTAACGAAGGAAAAGGAAGCTGTATACCACTCTTTTTATCCATTCGTTTTTTGGGGTATGGATAAAAATGAATCCTATGTAACAACCATCCCTTTTTTCTTTTCTAGTTCTAATGATACAAATAGTAAATTGGGATTTCCCGTAATTCCTTTGTTATATTATCATAATCGTGAAACTTTTGGAGAGAATAGGAACTACTATTTACGTTTTTTGACTTTGATGCACTTTGAACTTGATGGTAATCAAGGTTTGCATAAGTTTTCATTCTTTCCTTTGGTATATTATTCTAAAAACAATTATTTATTTTTACCGCCCCTATTGTATTTTCAAAATCAAAACTCAAACGAAAACGAATATTGGATGGGCCCATTTTATTATTCTAATAATAAGGCCAAGGCAGAGAGTTTGTTGGTAGCTTTTCCTGTTTTTGGAAGGTATAGGAAACCAGGAATCGAATTGGATTTTATTTTTCCCATTTATCTTAATTACGCTAATGATGAAGAAGACTATCATATCAATTTATTATGGTATACGAAAACAAATTCTGCAAATGTAAATGTTGCAACGAATGATGGAAATGTGTATGTAGATTTTGATTTTGGAATACTATATAATTTATTTGGTTATTCGCAAAGGACCAAAATACTGAAAGGAAGTTTGGAACCTAAATCTAAGGATTCAAGCGAACCTAAGCTGGTAAAAAAAAGGGAATTCAATAGAGAAAATAGTAATAGTTTTATAGGCTACAATTTATTATTCGGAATTTTTTCTTACGAAAGAGCCGATACGAAAAGGCATATCCGACTATTACCACTTGCTTGGTTTACTTGGGATGAGGCCTCAACAGATAATGTGGTGCTTTTGCCGCCTTTTTTCCCCATTTGGTTTAGCTATCAATCGGATGATTTAGAATACAAAGTATTGTTTCCGTTATACGGTAAACAAAAAGATAAGGATTCCGAATTTCGTGTTTATCTTTTAAATTTCTATTTAACTGAAGAGAAAAAAGAAAATAATCGTAATGAGCAGTCCTATTTTTGGCCTTTTGTCAATATTTATAAATCTGATATTGATTCTGGGCATAGAATTTTGCCTTTTTATATTCATCGAAACTTTGAAAAAGACAAAAAACATTATCATAATACATTTACACTTTTATCTTCCTATCGAAAAACAATGATACCATCCTATTCTGAAACAGAATTTTTATTCTGGCCTTTGTGGATTTCATATGATGAAAAAAAATCTCAATATTCAGGCGAAGAAAAAACGGTTTGGATTACTCCATTTTTTTATAGAAATATGCGAGAAGGTGGTGCGAGAACAAACCTTTTATGGTTTATAGATTGGGAATGGTATAAGGATCAGGATCTTTCAGAATATTCAAAAACCCAAAAAAGGATTCAATATTACCCGCAAGAGAAGTTATCTCATCTTTTGATTTTTCCTTTTTATAAAACCACTTCTAGCTTTTCCATAATCCCTATATCTTTTAATGATTGGGACAACGATGGTTATAAAACATTTACTTTATTAAATTATTTTAAGTGGAATCGGACAGGGCACTATTATAATTTTTTATATTTAATTGAATCGGAAAATACGGAATCAGATTACCAAATTCAAAGTTTGGGTGGCTTACTTGGAAATTTCAATATAGAACCTGCGCAGATAAATCGCTTAACATTTCTTTGGTTGGGTTATGATAAAAAGTCATATAAAACTATTTATAATTTTTTTCCGATTATAAGGACTACGGATGCAGAAAATGAAAAGTCGAGATTATATGGCCCTTTAATTTACTATTCTTTTGATTCGCTAGATGAAAAAACAGAACTTATGTTTGCGGGTATTGGGTATTATCATAATCGAACCAAATCTGATAACCAATATTCTACCTATGTATTATTAGGTGCTTTTTATCAGGAAAAAACAGAAATTGAACGTGGATATGTAAAAAGGGGAAGTTTATGGGGATGGCTTTGGGAGTACCAAACAGAAGAAAACGGTTATGAAAAATTTTCCATATTAAAACTATTTTCTTATTCTAAGGAAACTGACGGAACGAAAAAAATTATGGGAATCTCTATATAATCAATAATGTTACAATCAAAACCAAAAATTCTAGCGATTTCAGGTGGAATTAGCTCCACCTCGTATAACAAAAAAATCCTACATACTTTGAAACAAAATTTTTCACAAGAATGTGATATGATTATGTATGATCAGATTGCCGAGTTTCCTTTTTTTGTTTCAGGAGTCTCTGATGAAGAAACTCCTGAGATTATTAAAAGTTTTTTAAGGGAAATCGAAAGGGCCGATGGAATTTTAATATGTTCTCCTGAATATGTATTTAGTATTCCTGGTGTATTAAAAAATGCATTAGAATGGGTAGTTTCCTCAGTTGTGTTTACTGATAAACCAGTTGCTTTAATTACAGCTGCCTCTGTTGGTGAAAAGGCACATGAATCATTACTTTTGGTCTTAAAAACAATTGGAGCAAAGTTATCTGAAAAAACCAATTTATTGGTATCTGGAGTAAAAGGAAAGGTTTCAGTCGATGGTGAAATTACTGATGAAGTAACGAAACAATTTGTAAGAAATTTAATAATCGATTTTATCGATTCATTAAAAACGAATTCATTGGATTAAAATTCTAAGTTAACATTTAATTTTTGTTTGGTGATTAAAACTATTATTTTTCATTGCTTGAAATTAATTGTTTCAAGATTTAGTAGAAATAAGAGATAATATTGCATGTTTTTTAGAACTCTTTTAATCGGTGTTCTTTTCCTATCTTGTAGCAAAAATTCTTATAATAATCCTTGTGACCCCGAGTCAAAATCATTTGTCATGACTTTTTTGATAATGGCAGTTTCTGGGGAAGAGAAAAACGCCTGTTTTCCCGGTCTCACAATTAAAGAAAATTTCGGCCTCTTACTGAGTGCAACAACAGGTCGAGTTTCTGAACATGGTGGGAATGCCGCATACGGTTCCTCATTTACTTTTAAACTAAATTTTGGGTCTGAGCCAAAAGAAAATGTGAATGTCAACATAGTCGTTTCGAATCCTAGTTATGCAACGGTCAGTCCAACTTCCATTGTTTGGACACCCGATGATTGGAAATCGGAAAAGGTAATTTCGGTAACAGCTGTAAATGATACCTTATTAAATGGGACTAGAGAATTTATAATTCGTTTGATTCCGACCTCTGCAGATAATAATTTGCGTCTTCAAGAAAGATTTATCAGAATGCAGATTCAAGATAATGATAAAAGATTATTTGTGAATTCTACACTCACCAAAGGAAATTTAGGTGGGATCGCTGGTGCAGATGCCACATGTTCTTCCGATCCTAAATGCCCCGCTGGATCTCAATGTAAGGCTATACTTGGGGCTGATTCTGGAATTCGAGTCGCAACTATCACGGGAGGTGTTGGTGATGGTCAAGTGGATTGGGTTCTAAAACCCTACGCGTCATATTTCCAAAGCGATAATTTAACACCCATTGGTACAACGAATGGAGTTTCTCTGTTTACCCTTCCGGTTTTGAATGGAATTGAATCTCCGGGAGTGACCACCTGGACTGGATTAGGTACTTCCTGGCAATCAGATCCAAACAATTGTACAAATTGGTCAAATTCAATCTCTGGCAACGCAATTGTAGGGAATTCAAGTAGCAATAATGTCGGTTTAATCAATAATTTAAATGTAGCGTGTACAAGTGATTTAAAATTTTACTGCGCTGAACAGTAACGCGGGGAAAAATTGTATTTACCAAATATATCTATTAGATATATCTTGTTGATATATCTAATAGATATGGTATCTTATGAAAACAAAACCTCGAAATATTCTTGTAGTCCTTGGTCATCCAAATCCGAATTCTCTTTGTGCTCATTTTGCACAAACATACGTGAATGAAGCAATCAAAGCAGGCCATACAGTAAATTTTCTCAAACTAATCGATTTGAAATTTGATTATAATTTACATCTAGGCCATAAAAAAGATTCACATCAAGTTCTTGAACCTGATGTGGTCAAAAGTCAAAAACTGATAATGGAAGCAAATCATTTGGTGTTTGTATTTCCGAGTTGGTGGGCTAGTATGCCTGCTGTATTAAAGGCATGGATTGACAGAGTTTTTTTGCCCGGTGTTACTTTCAAATATAAGAAAAACTCTCCTCTCCCCGAAAAACTTTTGTTAGGCAAAACTGCTCGTATCATAGTAACAATGGATGCTCCTATTTGGTATTACAAATGGTTTAATAAATCACCAGGTGTTCAGTTGTTGAAGTTTGGTACTTTGGAATTTTGCGGAGTATCACCGGTCAAAGTAACTACCTTTGGTCAGGTAAGAACTCGTAATCAAAGTGATTTTTTGAAATGGACCAAACAAGTTGAATCCATTGGGAATCAAGGCAAATGAAATGGTGTTTTTCAATTCCGAATTAAATGAATTTGAAAGTAAGGGACAATATTTAAAATTTCGAGGTTATTCGATTTTTTATAGAGTGATTGGGACTGGAGAAAATATCTTTCTTTTACATGGATATCCATTCAATTGTTATGATTGGAGTTTAGTCATTCCGACATTATGCAAAGAAAAAAGGGTAATTATTTTGGATTTTTTGGGAATGGGTTTTTCTGATAAACCACAAAATTACCGTTATACGTTTGTAGAATTTGCAGAAATAGTTAATGAAGTTGCTAAAAACTTAGGTATAGTGGAAGCCGATATTTTGGCTCATGATTTAGCGGTGAGTGTGGTACAAGAAATGTTAGCTTCACCAGAAAAAAATAAGTTTAAAATTCGTTCGATTGCATTTATGAATGGTGGTTTATTTTCAGATGTTTATAAACCTAGATTGATTCAAAGGTTATTATCTCAAACTCCTAATTTTATTGGTAGATTTCTTAGTGAAAAGATGAGTCGAAAGTCAGTAGAGAAATCCTTACTCCGTTTATTTGGAGCAAATACACAAGCAAACTTAAGTTTACTAAATATTTTTTGGGAAGTATTGAATTTTAAAAATGGGAAATCGGTAGCTTATCTGATAGGAAGAATGGTATTTGAAAAAGTTCAATACCAAAAACGATGGATTGATGCTATGTTGAATACACGGATACCTTTTTGTTATATTTGTGGACCTGCTGATCCAAATTCTGGAAGGCATATGGCAAATCGGTTTCTACAAACTTTTCCCACAAAACCTGTTTATTTTTTATCCGAAATGATAGGTCATTGGCCACAATTAGAGTCGCCACATGAAGTGATTTCAATGTATGATCAATTTCAAAACCATATTAAAGCTTTAAATGAAACGAGAAAGTAAAACACCTTATGCACTCTTAGGAATTTTGTCTCAATGTGAAATGAATGGATATGAAATCCGTAAATACATTGAGTCGACGATTAGTTTTTTCTGGAGCGAAAGTTTTGGTCAAATTTATCCCACACTTGCAAAATTAGAAGAAGAAGGTTTAATCCGAGAATGGGAAAAAACGGAAAGTAGTGGCAAAAAGAAAAAAGTTTATAAAGTCACTAGGCCTGGATTAGAAACATTCCGACGTTGGATGGATGAATCTCCAATTCAATCCAATAAAAGAAATGAATTATTGTTTAAGGTATTTTTTGGAAGGCATATGAATTCTAAATTATTAACTCAACAATTGGAAGATGAAATAAAAAAACAAAAAGAAGATTTAAAATCACTTAAAAATTTCCAAAAAGAATTGGACAGTGATTGGGAGAAACATCCAGATCAGGAATACTGGTCTTTAACGTTAGAATATGCAGAAAAACAAACAAAACTGAATCTTGATTGGATTGAAAAAGTGAAGAATAAAATTAACCCATAAGTTTTGAACTTTTTTTAGTTATAGCAAAAGACACGAATCGCTTTATTGGTAACCTACCAAAATAAAATGGCTTCATTTTGATTAATTTCATTGATTTGCAAAATGTAATCGTTATAAAAAAACTATGGTTGGGAGAGTATATAGAAAGATTTTTAACATTTTTGTTTGTCTTCTGTTTTTATATCATTCTCCTATCCTTGCATCCGAAAAAGTTACCCTTCATTTAAAATGGTTTCATCAATTCCAATTTGCAGGATATTATGCGGCCTTCGAAAAAGGCTTTTATCGAGAAGTTGGATTGGATGTTGAAATTCTTGAAAGTACGATTGGAATCAAAGGAATTCATGAAAAAGTAATTCAGTCTGCTGGCCAATATGGAGTCGGAAGTAATGAGTTAATCCAAGAACGATATGCGGGAAAACCTGTAGTAGTTCTTGCCGTTATTTTTCAACATTCTCCTTCCGTTTTATATTTTAAAAAAACTTCAAATATTCAAAGTATTCATGACCTCGTTGGAAAACGTGTGATGTTAACTCCGCGGATGGATGAAATTGTTGCCTATTTGAAAAAGGAAGGTATCGAATTAAGCGATTTACAATTATTAGAACATCGTTTTAATCCTAAAGATTTAATCGAAGGGAAAGTAGATGCTTATTCTGGTTATGCGACTACACAGGCTTACGATTTTAAAAAGCTTGGATTCCCTTATGTTGCCTATTCACCAAGAGTAGCAGGTATTGATTTTTATGGTGATAATTTGTTT
This sequence comes from Leptospira montravelensis, assembly GCF_004770045.1. Taxonomy (NCBI): domain Bacteria; kingdom Pseudomonadati; phylum Spirochaetota; class Leptospiria; order Leptospirales; family Leptospiraceae; genus Leptospira; species Leptospira montravelensis. The sequence goes on along the minus strand of NZ_RQFO01000017.1, from coordinate 299,462 downwards.
ACCAGTGAAGACGAGGTTAAAAAACACCCTGATCGGGTTAAAGCATTTAGAGAGGCGAGTCTTCGCGGTTGGCAATATGCTATGTCCCACCAGTCAGAAATTGTTGATTTGATTTATGAAAAATACTCAAAACGTAATCCTAAAGAAAGGTTACTTTTTGAAGCAGAACAAATGACTCCACTCATTCAGCCGGTTCTTGTTGAGATGGGATATATGAATCCTGGTCGATGGAAACATATTAACGAAGTATATTCTGAGTTAGGAATGCTTCCTAAAAATATTGATTTAAATGGTTTTATTTACGATCCCAATCCAAAAGTTAACTATGATTGGATTTACTATTCATTTGGATTTATTATTTTCTCTTTTGCAATTGTATGGTTGTTGCAATGGCGCAGATTGAATAAACAATATTCCGAGAATTTAAAGAAACAGGTTGAGGTGCGAACCGAGGAGTTAAAACATTCAAATGAATATTTACAAGTTTTAAATCAAAGTTTATTAAACACCTTAAAAGAACTTACTGAAGCCCAAGATAGGCTCTTAGCATCAGAAAAGCTGGCGGTTCTTGGTCAACTATCTGCTGGAATGGCACATGAATTGAATACACCTTTAGGTGCGATTGTTTCGTCCAACCAATCCATTGCAGATTTCCTAAGTAAAATTAAAAATATAATCGAGACAATCATTAGTTTCAATCAAGAAGATTCATTACGATTCCATAAGTTGTTAAACCAAAGTTTGGGACACAGAACGTTTCTTGAAGGAAAGGTAGAAAGATCTTTAAAAAAAGAATTAGCGATCCAATATTCATTTTCTAATAAGATGGATTTGTATGGAAAACATATGCAGTTAGTTATTGAAACAGGGGCTTTTCGTTTAGGTGATGAATTAAATCAGATTTTAGAAAGCGAAAATTCTCTTCAATTATTGGAGACGGTTGCCAATATTTCCTCTGCATTTCGATCTAATCAAATCATTTCGGTTGCTTCTGAAAAAGCTACCCATGTAATCAAAGCTTTAAGGAGTTATTTGGTTTCAGAAAAGGATACTTTGAGTTTGGATAAAAATATCGATTTAATTTTTGAAATTGAAACGATTCTTTCTCTCTATCAGTATAATTTAACAAAAGTTAATGTCATAAAAAAATACTTAACTGATAAAAAATGTAAGGGAAGTAGAGATAAACTTAATCAGGTTTGGATTAACCTTTTGAATAATGCATTACAAGCTATGAGTTATGTTGGAACATTGGAAATCAAAATTGAAACAATTGAATCTTGGATCAAAGTTTCAATCACTGATTCTGGTATAGGAATTCCTGATTCAATTAAAAACAAAATTTTTGATCCATTTTTTACTACAAAACCTGATGGAGAAGGTATGGGCCTAGGTCTCGATATTTGTAAAAAAATAATTTTACAAATGGGTGGTAAAATTGAGTTAGAAGATGTTTCAAATGGTGCATGTTTTGCTGTTTGGTTGCCAGAGGCGTAAACCTAGTTTTTTAAACACCGATTCATCCAGAACATGTTGGGGCAGTAAATAAATTACCGATCACAATTTTATATACGAAATACATAATTCTTGCAGTTCAGCCAAATCTAACCCATTTGTATTGGATTAGATTGTGGTTTGTAAATTCGTTTCACATTCAATTTTAATTGAAAAATCTATTATGGCTTCGAGAAGCCGACAAAATGAGGAATTATTTGTAATTCGTATATTATAGCAGGTTTACTTTTTCGGTTCCAAATAACGAAGGGAAATGTAGATTCGTTTTAGTTTGTATGGAACCTTTGAAAGAAATGTATTCTCGCGAGTGGGTCCTCGGGTTAGGAAACCAATTAGCTAAGGTTGACTCCAAAATCAATCCTCTAACGTTTCAAAAACAGGTATTTGCCTCACCTTGGAAAGAAATGGAATTAAAGGAAAGGATCAACCGGCTGTCCGAAGTATTGGTGGAACATTGGCCTGGCCCACTTTCCAAAATTTATCCTAAATTATTTAAGCTTATCGAAAATTTGCGCAGTCACGGAGTTTCTGACTTTAATTTTCCCTATATATTTTTGAACGATATTGTCACCAAGTCAGGGTTAAATGATTTTGATACATCAATGAAAGTATTAGAAAAACTTACGGTTTTTTCTAGTGCAGAATTTGCTATTAGGTTCTTTTACAAACACCATTTTGATCAAACTCTAAAACAAATGTACGATTGGTCAAAACATAAGGAGCCAATGGTAAGGCGATTGGCAAGTGAAGGTAGCCGTCCAATGTTACCTTGGGGAATCGGTATTCCCGAAATAAAAACAAATCCAGAAATCCATTTGCCAATCATTGAATCTCTTTGGGATGATAAAGATGAAATTGTTCGTAGGAGTGCAGCAAACCATTTGAATGATATTTCCAAACTAAAACCTGATTTAGTATTGGAGTTTTGTAAAACAAGGATTGGTAAATCTAAAGAATTAGATAAAAATCTAAAACATTCTTTACGCACACTTTTAAAAAAAGGAAATACCAAAGCCCTTTCTTTCTTTTCTTATGACACACAATGGAAACCAGCGAAAATCAAATTTGGTGTAATAAACAAAAAAGTCAAAATTGGAGATTCAATTGAGTTTACCGTTTCAATCAGCCAAACACTAAAAGATGAAACTAAGGTTAGGATGGAATATAAAATAGGGTTTTTGTTATCAAATGGTTCCTATGGTTATAAGGTGTTTCAGTTAGGTGAAAGAAATTTATTTCCAAATGAAAAAATCAAGATTTCTAAAAAACATTCGATGGCGCCAATCACCACACGGGTTTACTATCCCGGAATACATACGATATCAATTTTGTTAAATGGCAATGAATACAAAACGCAAAAATTTGAATTAATTAGGGATAGGAAATAATGCAAAAAAGTTACTTAAAGAGTTTATTAGGATTTCTGTTGGTGGTTCCACTATTATCTTGCTCAGTATTCTATTCCTCAGAAAGGCCTAATGTCGATTTTTCTAAAAATATTAAAAACATATCATTGAGTTATGAATTAATTGGTTGGGATGACGAAGCTGATCGTAGAAGGATATCTTATATACTTGCTGCTTTGCAATCTTCTGGAAAGTTTAAATCTGTTCGTTACTATGACCCTTCAAATACAGACGCACATGTCCAAATTATATTGGAATCAAGTCCAAGATTCAAATTCTTTTTAGGAGAAGCATCCGAACCTGTTTCCTATTTGCCTGAGAGAGATCCAATTAGATTTGGAATTTATTTGATTAACCGATTTCTTGCTGTTTCTACTTTTTTTGTCATACCGGATATTGATCGAGATGATGATTATTTGGTTTTTAGATTAACAAAAAAAGGTAAGTTTGAGAAAGAATATAGATATGCAATGGAATCCTATCGTGTGTTTGGTTGGGTTTCGCTTCTGCTGATGTGGGCCGACGATAGCAAAGAATGGAAGCCGATCTTAACAGAAAAAGTATCCGAATTTTTAGGAGATACAACCAATGAACTTTAGTTTTAAGGAAATGTTTTTATTTCATTTTGTTTTTATATCCTTCGTATTGAATTGTGCTGCCTTTCCTGATGTCGTTACTTCCAAGGAACGTAAAACCTTAGCAATAAAAAAAGAAAAGGTAAAAATTGTTTTTACTGGGTTTTATCGTTATGATGAGGAAAAAAATGTCATTACAGAAATTTTACAAAGAGAAGGTATGACTTTTGATCCACATTCCAACTATGCATTAGAAGTGATCCTTCAAAAGAAAGAGCCGCATTACCGTTTTTTATGGATCCATCGGTTAAATTTTGTTCTGACATTTTTGTCGGGTGGTATCGTTCCATCTCATATTAGAACAGAATCTACGCTTACATTTCGATATTCCAATCTAGGACAGGTGGAAAAAGAATATGTTTACGATATTGGAATGGATCAGTGGCGTGGAATTCCAGTTTTTGTTTTTATGGTGACTCATTGGCCAAATAGAATTTATAAAGAACAATTAATGGATGCTACTAGATTGGAGCTAAAAGAAATATGAAAACATTCTCAGTGATTCTTGTTTTTTGTTTTGCATTGTCATGTATGGGATTTACTAAAAAAATAAGCTCAAACGAAAAGTTGGATTTTATCGAAATTCAAAACCACAAACGAACTTATATAGTCCATTATCCTAAGAAATGGGATGGATCACCAATTGCTTTGTTAGTTGCACTACATGGAAGGTTTGGTTCCGGTTCTTCGATGATCAAACAAACTAAATTTGATGTTTTATCGGATACCAAAGGTTTTATAGTAGTATTTCCAGATGGTTTCAAAAGAAGTTGGGCCGATGGAAGGGGGAATACTCCTGCAGATGAAAACCAAATCAATGATGTTGTTTTCATTGAATCTATTGTAAAACGATTAATTGCAGAAGGATCAGTAAATTCCAAAGAGGTTTTTTTGGTTGGACATTCTAATGGTGGTTTTATGGCTCAAAGATTGGCCGTTGAAAAACCTGAATTATGGAAAGGTGTTGTGAGTGTAGCTGCTCAACTTTCTGTATCTACTTTAAAAAAGAAGTTAAATTTAAAAACTAAACCTGTTTCCATTGGCATCATCGCCGGAACTGGTGACCCTTTAGTTCCATATAGTGGTGGTTATGTGAGAGATGGTGGTGAGATTCTATCTGTTGAAGATTCTATAAATCGTTGGAAAGAGTGGAATTCTTGTAGTGATGTTGTGACAAAAAAATATGAAAATTATAATGAAGACAATTCAGAAATAAAGATAGATTTTTTCCGTTATGAATCCTGTTCCGAAAATACACAAGTTGGATTGATCCAATTAAATGGCCTTGGACATAGTTGGCCGGGTGAGACGCCGATGATTCCTTTTATCAATCAGGGAAAAACCACGAAAGTAATTGATGGTTCAAAACTTGTATGGGATTTTATGGAGGCACTGTGACAGAACCGAAAGTTGCATTCGTTACGGGGGCATCTAGAGGGATAGGTCTTTCCATTTCTAAGATGTTAATTGGTTTAGGCTACAAGGTTTATGGAGTTTCTAGAAGACCACAAAATTGCAATTATGCAGATCAAATGTTTCATTTAATAGAATGCGACCTTACTAATGCAAAACAGATTGATTCGTTGTTAGATTCTATCCCTGATCGGAAAGATTTAAGTTTAGTGGTACATAATGCTGGTCTTGCTTATTTTTCGCCAATTGAAGAATTATCTTCTGATAAAATTCGCGAGATGGTAAGTCTACACATAACTGCACCAATGTTGTTAACGGCTAAAGTAACTAGGTATTTAAAACAAAACAAAGGTCGAATTATATTTATTGGCTCTGTTTCTGGAAAGGAAATTTCTCCCTGGGGAAATGTATATGCTTCTCTCAAAGCAGGAATCCATCATTTTGCAAGGGAATTATTTTCCGAATTACGAAAGTTTGGCGTAAAAGTACATTTAATAATACCCGATATCACTAAAACGGATTTTTATAATGATTTAAATTTTGAACCTGATGAAGATCCAAAATCTTTTTTATTACCGGAGCAGATTGCCGATATTATTAGAGATTTAGTTGTGGAAGATCGGGGATGGGTGATACCTGAGATACAAATTTCCCCAGAATTTTTTAAATTAAAACGTAAAAAACAAACTTAATGAATCATTCACCAACCGGTGTCGTATTTTCAGAAAATGGATCTTGGGCTGCTGTTGATTCACCACTTTCAATTGTGTCTGCATTTTGAGCAGGAATCATTTTTGCAATTACGGAATCTTCGTCTTGTTTTCGTTTGATGGCTCGAATTTTTCCATCCGTTTCATAAAGTCTTTCGATTACCTTTTTTAGTAATAAAAATAAAAACTCGGGACTTTCTTGGCTCATCTGAACAAAAGTGGTTCGGTTGATGATTCCTAATTTTGCGGTTTCAGAAACGACAACTATGGATGCGGCTCTAGGGCTATTATTGATAATTGCCATTTCCCCAAAAAATTCGCCAGGTAAAATACTTCTGAGTTTAACGTGTTTGTTTTCGATTTGTTTATAAATATCCAATTGTCCTTCAAACAAAAAAAACATCGCCCCGTTAGAAGGTACTCCTTCCTTAAAGAGTACTTCGCCTCGTTTGATATTGATCATACTAAGTTTTGCGAGTGATTCTTTAAGTCCCATCACTAGTCTCCGTTAGATCTTTTAGTTTTTGTTCGGCTTCTATCAAACGTTCTACATAAGTTTGTAACAATGCGTAGACAAACATAGGATTGGAGTTTGCGATTCGTATCAAATTTTGTTTGTCCAGAATTCCAAGTTGTGCGCGGTCTGATTCTATAAAAACCGTCATCGCTCGAGGATGGCTTGAGATTAATGCAATTTCACCAAAGAATTCACCAGTGGATAGTTTTCGCACTTCATGAAAATTTCCTTGGTCAGGAGCACCCATACCTACAGAAAGAGTTCCACTTAATATGAAATACATTCTTTCGTTAGACGGTTCTCCTTCTCTTACGATGATTTCGCCTCGTTTAAATGTCTTTGTAGGGACAGTATTAACGAAGTCGAAAATGTTGATTCGATTTTCTTTTTTAGGAATGGACATTAAAGGCCGCGGTAAATCTCAATTAGTTCAGGAATTCTTTTTTCCTCAGCATATTCCAGAGGAGACTTTCCTATTTTGTCTTCAACTTTAGTATCTCCGCCGTTTAAAACGAATACCCTAGCTAATTCCAAAATAGAATCGCTTTTACCAGGATCAAACTGGATTGCTAGTTCGGAAAGTATAGTTTTCCCTAATTTATCCTGTTGGTTTAGATTCGCTCTTCTCTCCACTAGGAATAGTACTAACTTCTTGTAATTTTCCAACTGAGTGGTGTCACGGGAAGATAAAAACTTTTGGATTGCTTTGTGTAAAACGGTAAGACCGTTATTGTCTGTTAGGTTAGGATCTGCACCTAAAGTGATGAGTTGGGACATCGTATCAATACGATTTCTATTGAGAGCAATATGAAGTGCACTTAACCCACGTTTGTTTTTTGTATTTGGGTTTAAACCTTTTGTAACAAGTAATTTGATGGTTTCGTCTGCAAACTTCTGTTCCTTTTTTTCAATATCCAATTTACAAACAACTGTGATTAAATTCTCTCCTTCTTCATTTAATGATTGAAGGTCTGCCCCAGAAGAAACCAAAAGTTTAAAAGCTTCTGCATCTTTTCTTTCGATAGTTGAAAAAATCAAACTTACTCCGTCTTTTGATTTCTGGTTCGGATCGGCTTTTTTTGATAAAAGAAACTTTGCTATCGATAGTTGTTTATTTTCTAGTGCCAAGGAAAGAGAAGTTTCATTGGTTTTAGCATTTAATATATCTACTGGCACATTCTGTTTTACCAATGCTTCGACAATTTTAAGGCCAGATTTCCTGGATGCCAAATGAATGGGAAGATATCCAGAGGGATTCGGTGTCATTAGATCGGCTTTTTTCTGAATTAAAATATCGGCAATTGTCCACTTAGAAGATTCGATAGATTCCTCTAGTGGATTTTTATTTGTGGAAAGTGTTTGGTTGGGATTCGCTCCTGCATCCAAAACAAGTTTGAATAAGTTTAAATCGTTTTTTTGTAATGCGAGTTCAAATAAAGTTTTTCCACTAAGATTTTTAGAGTCTACATTTAGTCCTTTTTTTAATAATAGGTTTATCGCTGTTAAGTTTTTCTTCTCTAGTGCAAAAAATAATAATGATTCTCCTTCAGGAGTTTTGGCATTTACATCCGCACCTCGGTTCAAAAGAACTTCCAATCCTTGAGTAAATCCTTTTTCAATAGCAAAAACTACTGGTCGAATGGATTTTGTATCTTCTGAATTTGGGTTACCATTGGAATCTAAACTTAGAGTTAATAGTTTTAAATTTTTTTGATCAATTGAGACAAACACTGGTGTTCGACCCGTTAAGTCAGGAAGGTTTATATCAGCACCGTTTTGGAGCAGGTAGTTGATTGAATCTGTCTTAGTCTTTTCGAATGCTAAATACAGCGGGGACTTACGTGGATTGTTTCTTAAATTTACATCGGCTTTACTTTCAACAAGTAACTTTTGTACGGCGAGATTGGACTTCAATACAGCAACGTGAAGAGCCGTATTACCGTCTGCATCATAGGCATTGAGGTCTGCTCCTTTTTCCACAATCGTTTTGATTTGGTTTGTAAATCGAGTTGTAACTACATAATGTAACAATGTTTTGCCGGAAAGGTCCCTTTTGTTGAGGTCAGCACCGTGGTTAAGTAGGATTTCAAATTGTTTTTGTTTGTTTTTTTCGACCGCAAGTACTAAAAGCGATTTTCCTGATTCGTCACTGGCGTTGATGTCACCACCGTTGGCAATGGCTGTTTCAAATTCTTTTAAATTCCCTTTGAGGAGAATCTGCACCATATCGGGGGCAGTTTCTGAGATCGATGTCGTTTCTTGCGGGATATCTTGTGCAAAACTGGTTCCGAAAGATATAAATTGTAGAATTAAACTAAAAGTAATCAGATTATGTTTCATTTGGGTAAATAGGCGTCAGGATCCAATGCTTGTTGGTCAGGGCCTTTCCTAACTTCAAAATGTAAGTGTGGCCCGGTGGATTTACCGGTATTTCCAACCTGACCAATGATGTCGCCCGATCGGACACTGTCACCTTCTTTTACTTGGCGTTCATTTTGGTGAGCATAGTATGTGAAAATATTATTTTTGTGACTTAGAATGGTCAACATCCCATAACCACCGCTAGTTGTTATGGTTCTCCAAACTTTTCCATCACTCACGGCTTTTATCGGAGTACCAATGGATGCTGGTAAATCTATACCTGAGTGAAACGCCCCGACTTTACCTGTCACTGGATCCACTCGTGTTCCAAAGTTGGATGACACATAACGGTCGTTATCAACTGGAATTTGAAAGTATTTGGAAATATCGTCACTATCAACAAGTGGACCTCGTTCTTTAGATACAAATCCTCCAAAGATCCAACCTTCCCATTCATCATTCCAAGAAACGTATAACCACTTGGACCTGACACCGCCGATGGTTTCTATTTCTTTTTTTGTATCGATGATTTTGATTTTTTCATCACCTGGAATTGTTGTCACAACGGAACCATAGTCGTTTGGTTCATCTCGCATTCTTAAACTCGTGGAGCGAACATATCGTTTTTCCCCATTTTTTAATTCATCTGGATTTTCTTGGGGAAAGTTAGTATCTCCAGGTTGGACATCATAAGATACAACTTCGGATGAACTAAGATACCCACCGAACACCCATCCATTTCCGTATGCAGACGAAATTTGAAACCAATACGAAGTGATACCATCGATGGTATCTTCTGAGTTTGTAGAAGATTCGATTTTGACTTTTAGGCCTTTGGGGAGCCTTGCAACTACATAGGCATTGACATCCGGTTCTCCTCTCATATTCAGAGAACTTGCCTCGACCCACATTTCTTTTCCTTTTTTACTTTCAGAATAACTGTTGTTAGTTGGTTCAGAGATTCGTCCAGAAAGCGAAGACAAATCTAAGGAAAGTCCGTCCGTGTTTCTTGATTTAACGGCAGGTTTTGTTTGGGACAGTAAATCTTGAGTTACATAACCTTCTTGTTTGGATTTGGTTCTTACCAAAACCCAATGGGGACCTTCTTTTTTTTCGGTTACATCTTGTTTTAAAACCATAACGACTTCTAATGATTCACCCTTTTTGACTTTTACATTGGAACGATTAGCGATTGTATTCGATGGTTCGAGTTGGAGAAAAAAACTTTCGGAAGCAATTGCAGTGAGAGATTTAGATTTTTTATCTTTGGAACCGGGTGCGGCATTATGATCGGCGATCCCGTCTGCTTGTTTTAAATCAATAGGTGATGATGAAATTTTGAATCCAGGAAATTTAGATTGCACCCGATTTACGAAGTCATTGTATTTTTGTAAAATTTCTTCCTGTTTCTTTTGGTTTGTAGAGATGAGACCAGATTGTCGTTGTTTGTCCCTCTCCTCTAAAGTGGTTTGAGAAAGAATAGGGAAAGTGCAGATCAAAAGAAAAATCGGCGTAATTAAGATTCTCTTATTTTTCATAAAACAATCTATAAAAACCAAAGAAAATGGGAACGGTCAAGGTTTTTTGTTTAGTCCTCCTCAGGGAGCAGGGGCGTTAAAAAGTAAGAAATAAATTCCAGTTTTCCCCTCATAGACGATTTTTCATATATGGAGGCGGTTTGGTTTTCTATGGTTCTTAGGCTTTTTTTACGAACCGCAGCAATTTGTTTTTGGGAAAATCCACGGAGCAAAAGAATGGCGATTTCCGTTTCTGCTTCCGAAAGATTCCATTCTTCCATTTGGGCTTTGGCCTCTGCCCAAAATCCAAGTTCTGGATTTTTTAAGATTCGGTTCGTACGTTTTAAGTCATGAATCTGTGACTTTGCATGTACGTTTTCGACAGCTTCCGCTTTCAGTTCTTTATAAAGGATAAAAACAACAAGAAACGAAGAGAGGGCAATGAAGGATTCAACGGTGGCAATGATAATTCGAAACCGGTCAAAATACTCAGGTGGATTTGTCAGAGTGAAAATTTCTTCTGCAATCCAAACAAGGAGAGATAAAACATAAAATCCTAAAAATAAAATTCTAACCGTGCGAGTCTCCATAATTCTTTCTAATCTTTGTAACTAGTCCCAGTATACGCAAGTCAGTTTCTTAGGTAGTAACCACATTTGCGGGTTTCCTCCATTGTAAGAACGAAACAAATGTGAGATCTTATCTGCATGAACCGAATGGCTTTTCCATTTTTGTTGCTTTGTTTTGGATTGGTATTGGTTTTTACCAGTTGTACCAATTCAAAAAACTATGAGACCAGATCTCAATGTATGGACCGATGCATTCGTGAACAATATGTTTGTGCATTGGCACTAGCCCCTCAACTAGACAATGCAACCTCCGCCACGATGACCTGTGTTAGTTTATATGTGATTTGTTATGACAAATGCCCTGCCGTCTCTACAAGTAGATCAACTACGTCTTCAAGATCGAGTAGCACTTCTCGTTCTGGTTCTGGCAACAAGGGAGGAAGTAGTTCAAACTCGAGTTCAGGATCTGGAAGTGGATCAGGATCATCGGGAGGTGGAACCTAATTTAAGATCCGGTTTGTCTATAAATGATTTTGGCACCTATTTGTAAGTTTTTATATAAATCTAGGAAAATCTGGTTAGGAACCATACCTTCCAAATCTCTGGAAAATTCCGGACGGAGTCGTTTTAAAAAATACATCCCCAATTCTCCTTTGTTTTTTGCTTTTATTTTTCCTCTATATTCGCATTCAAAAAATCGTTTTACTTTATCATAAGTGGTTTCTGAAAGATTGATTTCACCCGCATCACCAGAACTTTCCATTCTGCTTGCTGTATTTACCGTGTCACCCCAAACATCATAGGCAAACTTTGTTTTACCAACAACGCCTGCTACTACAGGCCCTGTATGGATTCCAATACGTATTTCCCAAAAATCTTGTCCTAACATTTGTTTTACGGATTTGATTTGTGTCATAAAAGCTTTGATTTCCATTGCAAAAAGACATGCATCTACGGGATGAGTAAAATTTCCTTGTGGAATCCCACCAGCCGCCATATAGGAATCACCAATGGTTTTTAGTTTTTCAAAATTGTAACGAACAGCAATGTCATCAAACTGTGAGAAACATCCATCTAATTGTTCGATAAGATCTTCTGGGGAAAGAGATTCTGCGGCTGCAGTAAAATTTTTGAAGTCAGTGAATAAGATACTTACCGACTCGTATTCCATTGGAGCAACTTCGCCACGTTCAATCAATTCATCTGCAAGGTCTCCAGGTAAAATGTTTCGGATAAAATGTAGAGTTTTTTCTCTTTCTTTTTCTAAGTCCCGCCTAAGGTTCGCATTGTGAATGGCACCGGCCACTTGCTCGCAGAAAGAAATAATTTCAGCAAATTCATCCTTGGTCCAATCTTGTTCTCTTGTGAGACGTGTGACACAGATGATCCCTATAGTTTGTCCTTGGACCACAAGCGGAATTTGTCCGAATAATTCCAATTTAAAACTTTCTACTATGGAAGTATCAATATTAGAAAGTTGTTTCCATTTGATAGATTTTTTTAAGTAGATTGGTTTTTGTTTTAAATAGGTTCTAAAAAGAGATCCTATGTTAGGTGAAATGACGGGACGAAATGTCCTAAGAAAATTGGTAACTAAAAGCCCTTTATTAAAAACTTCTGCTCCTTCCATAAGTGGAACTAGAGAATTTGTTTTTGGGTCTACAAGAAGGATAAATCCAAGTTCTACTCGATGGTTATTCTTTAGATAAGTGAATACCTCTCTTGTGATATCTTCGATTTGCGAAAACGAATTGATCTTTCGATTAAATTTATGTAGGTTTTCCAACTTTAATCGATTTGTTTCAATATTTTCCTTCTCTTTTTGAATTGTTATATTTCCTTGTTTGAGTTCGTTTAATAAATATCCTGTTTCAATCGTTCCGGCAATGTAATCTGCAATAATTTTGATTTGATTTAATTGTTGTTCGGTTACCTCAAAAATCCCTGAATAATCTAGTAAATCTAAGGTTCCAATAAATTTGTTTCTTAAATGTAAAGGTACAATTAATAAAGATTTTAAATTTGCCGAATGTTTGTTTGCTAGTTCGACTCCTTCGGTTTTATACGATTCAAAATCTTTAATATAAAAACTTCGTTTGCGTTTCCTTACATATGCATGAGCGTACATAGTTGTATAGGATTCGGAAACAGGAATTTGTCTTCCCATGATTTCTTCTTTTACTTGTTCAGAAAGATCCTCTGGAAAGTTACTATGGAAAAATTCTAAAACTTCCAGTTCTTCTTTGTATACATACAATAGATAGTGTGGAACTTTGAATTTTTCTCGAATATAGTGTCCAAGGATGTTAAGAATATCTTTTAAATCGGAAGCTGAATTTATTTCCCTGAGTAGGCCATCTAAATCAGAAAGTTGTGTATACGAATCAACGAGTTTGTCTGAAAATTCTTCTGAAACAGACTTTGTATCAATTAGTTCTTTTTCCCGATTCGCTAAACTTTCTTTTAACAAACTGAGTTCTGCATTGTATGCTAAAATAATATTATCTTTGTCTTCGTTTTGTTTATATAAATAAAAAATCCCATATAGGATGCTTATAAATAAAATGGAGATTCCGAAAAGTCCGTATATCATTTGATTAGAATTTTAGCTCCGCGTTTTTGTTGGGTATACAATCTCCCAAACTTCTCATTTGGAACAAATCCTGAATCATCAGATAAATCCGATTTTAAAGATAACAATTCGTAAATTGGAAACTGGTCTCCTTCGTATGTATCGATTTGTCTTTGATTATCGATTTGAAAAAGTCGTTTTACTTTTTCCATTGTTTCTTGTGAAATATTGATAGGAACACCTACGCCACCGCGTCGTATAGCCTGTGTTTGAGTCACCGTTTTTCCCCAAACATCATAATTGAACTTTGATTTACCGATAACTCCTGCAACCACTGGTCCAGAATGGATAGCAATGGTAACTCCATTCGGACGAAATGGAATATCCTTAAAGTCTTCTATCATTCTTAAAACTTCATTTTTAATTTGAAGAGCGGCAAGGCAAGCATCCACAGCATGAGTAAAGTTTCCAACAGGTAAACCTCCCGCAGCTAAATACATATCACCTGTCATACGAAGTTTTTCCATCCCCTGTGCCTTGATGATTTCATCAAAACGTGAAAAATATAAATCGAGTCCTTCAATGAGTTCCTCAGGAGTGAGTTGCCCGGTAATCTGTGAAAAACCTGGGAAACTAGTCATTAGAAGAGTTACGTTTTCGAATTCAACGGGATTCACTCTTCCTTTTTTCTGTAATTCTTCTGCGACGTTTTTAGGAAGAATATTGAGTAGAAGAGAATCGGATCTTTGTTTTTCTTCCGCAATTTTTTTAAGTAAAAAATGATTGTTTATGGCACTTGCAATATGTTCTGATACACCCACTATTGAGTTTACTTCATCTGTTGTTAGTTGGATGTTTTCATCACTGATCCCATAAACAGCCATTGCCACAACTTCATCATTGTTGACAAGAGGAGAGATGAGAAATCCCGTCATACCTGATTTTTCAGTAATTTGTTTGTCTATTTCAAATGGCATTGTTTTGGGAACGTGTTTCATATAAAAATGTCGTTTTCGTTTGTAACATTTGTATACAAATCCACTTTCCTCTCGCAATGGGAATCGAAGTGATTTAAAGTAATTGATGTTTTCATCAACTAACAGATCGAAACCGGAGTGGTTTAGGTAACGAAATTCATTATATTCTTTGTCCAAAAAATATAAGACACAATGTTCGATTTTGTAGTTTTTGCGAATGAATCCAAAAATTTCAGCTAAAATATTTTCTAAATTGTCTTGAGAGTTTACATTTTTTGCAAACTCGTTCATCTTCTGAATTTCGGCTTTCGCTCTTTCTGATTTTTTTCGTTCTTCTTCGGTGATTTGTAATAACAAAGAGTTTTGGATTGCTCCTGCAATTTGATCACAAAAACCAGAAATTCTTTGGAGTACTTCTCTTGTGACTTCCATTGGCTTTTGATAGGAAGTGAAATATGCCATACCTATGACTTCATTTTGAACCACCAGGGGCACCGCGACAAAGGAAGACAGACTCAAACGAGAAAAAATTTCTTTATCTAATTCTGATTCATATCGTTTGGGTGGTTTGGAAACAAAAAGAGCTTTTTTTCTAAGAAAGGTTTTGTAAATAATTCCTCCTCTTTCGTTTAGAGGAACACGTATTGATTTAGCAAATATTAACTGATCCTCTGTTGCATAAGTCGGAATAGTTGTATTGTATGTATATAATTCTTTTTTCTTTGGATCAATCAGCTGAAGGAGAGTTGCTTCTATTTCAAATGTTTTGAGAATGTATTTAAACATCTCTTCGATGATTTGTGAAAGGCTAGATTCCGAATTGATTTTTTTTGTAAATTCGTTTAGTTTGACCACTTCATTTTTTGCGTTTTCCATTTGCATTCTTGCATTTTCTGCAATGAACTTCTCTCGATTCATTTCTTCTACAAGGATCGAATTGGTTACAGCTGTGGCGATGTTTTCTGCAGTGTTTTCGACTAACTGGAGTTGTGACCTAGAAAAATTTGTTCCTTTTTGTTCAGTAAATAAAGCCAACATAGCGATGACTTTTCCTTGTGAACTAAGAGGTATAATCATTCCAGGATGTTTTCCAATTAATTGTACAAACTTTTGATTTGATTCAGTAAGTCGCGACTCCCAAACTTTTGCAAATCGGAAAGGACGATTTCTTTTGTATACTTGGTAAAAAATTCCTGCACTGGGATCCAATGGAAAACTCATTCCATTTAATTTTGATGCAAGCGCCAATGCAGAGTTAGGAGAAATAACTGATTTATGGTAAATAATCTTAGAGTTTTCTACATCTACTAAAAGTAGTATCATGGAATCACAATAAACTTCTTCATTTAAGTAATCAAAAGCTTTTGCGAGAATACTATCTAATTCGAGAGAGGTATTTAGTGTTTTTGCAAATTCATTCAGCCTTTCGATATTTGCTTTAGAATTTTCAAGTTCTTGTGTTCTTTCTACTACGATATCTTCTAAACCTTCTTTGAGAATGTTTAATTCTTTATTGGAAACTTCTAATCTTTCTTTAAGTTTTTCGATGGAAAGGTAAGCTCTTGTAAACCCGTAAGAAAGAATATATCCTTGAAACAGAATAAAACCCAAAAATCCAAACGGAGTTAGGTTCATTGTATTGATTACATTGTTTTGATAAAGGATATCATGGACAACAGTCCCAAATACAAAACTAAATCCGATCAGAGATAAACCAGCTCCTACCGTGTCGGAGCGGTAAGCCATGATGATCGCAATTGTAATTCTTACACATACTAAAATCAGAAAAATTTGAAAATAGTGAATTTGTGCACTAAAAACTGCGACAGGCAAAAATATAGAAATTAGGAATGGAGCTATGAGAATATTTAATACCCAAATGGTTTTTTGCCCAACAGTGTTTGGAAATACCAATCGATAAAAATAGGCAAATACAATGGTTGCGATATAGATAGTTGAAAATTCCAATCGAATGAGAAAATCCATTGGCATATTGGGGAAGATATTAAGAATATTTCTTTCCCCTATGGTAAGAAGGCGCATAACAATTAGTAAACTAAATAAGGATATGAAAAGGCTGGCCTTGTCCTGTCTTCGCATGACAAAAAGACCTAAATGGTAAAGTGCCCACAGGAAAATACTTCCAGCAAGAAATGAGGTTACTTGGTAACTGCGATTGACTTTGTCGTATAACGTTCGTCTTTCGCCAAGTTCCATACTTTCCCAAAAACCACCTTTTGAATAATGGAAATTGGAAATTTCATAAACGATTTCTGTTTCACCAGAAACTGGTTCAAGGTCCATTAGGACAGATTTATAAGATGGTTCAAAGTAATTTGGGTTAATTCCGAAACTACCGCGCTCTAATACTAATTTTCCGTTGATGTACAATCGGTATGCAGAAGAAAGATCCAGGTTATGGAAGGCAAGGTTTGGTGTGTCTTTCGGAAATCTTACTTTTAGTTTATATGTCGCATAACCAAATCCACCAAGAGTTTCTCCAAACCAATCGACTCCTTTCCAATTGGATGGGATGGTTTGGTAGATGTACTTAGATTCTCTTCCTAGTTCTTCATCAATTTGGATTCCTTTGGCCGTTTGATTCCAATAGAATTCCCATTCTCCGTCAAGAGTGATGTTTCCGTCTTTTATAAAGTCCCATGAGGATAAATCTAATTTCCCTTCTTTGGCAATCGGTTTGTTGCGATTGACTTCTGCACAGCCGAATATCGCAAAAAATATTCCCAATAGGGATAGTAAAATGACTCTTTTCTTCATAGGTAGGCACTAAGGTTAGGAAGTAGTTACAGAAAAGAAAAGGAAAAATTCAAAAATAACTTACTTTTATTTGAGAAGGAGAAAAGTTCTTATTTAGCGAGGTGGACATGAGTTCTAAAATTTCTTCTGTTTCTAATTTTGAATAAGAAACTATTTTATCTTTTTTTTCAAAAGCATGAAATAAAATGGATGAGTCCTTTCTCACTTCTGTGATTCGTTTCAGAAAATCAATATTCATTCTAAATCCACCAAAACTAATGTCTGTAAGGCCATCCATTTTTAGTTCTTTCCCTAGTATGTCAGCTAACGATTGGTAATGGGTATTCCAATCAGGAACTCGTAGGATAGGATCAATACAAATCCGGACCTTCCAGCCGTCTGAGATTGCTTGGTTGATTGATTTTAAACGTGCTTGTAATGAAGGAGTTCCGTGTTCCACCTTTTCTATGATGGCTTGGGGACTGACAGTCCATGCTAAAATGACATTGGGATTTGGTTTCATTTTGGCAATTTGACCGTAGTTAGTTGACTTTGTGCGGATCTCCAAACTTAAATTTGGATGTAATTCTGCAAACTTTAGCCATTCTTTTGTTGCTGGAAAAAAGGATTCTAGTGCTAAAAGATCTGTGTCATAGGATAAGGCCAGATAGAGAGATTTATTTTTTTCTATAAATTCCTCTGTGGCAGAAAAAAAATCTTCCCAATTCACAAATAACACTAGATTTGCGGACGGAAACATCCCTTGCAAATAACAGTATTCGCAATCGTAAATACAGTTAAGTGCTAATGTATTGTAATAGAAATGTGGATGTGAGAAGTTAGGAGAAAAATCGCTTCCAGGATAAAGAAAATTTTCCTTTTTTTCGGCCAAGATCAATTTCGGACTTTCTTTTTGGATTCGGAAGTTTTGAGAATTTCGATTGAAACTATCTTTATAATGTCGAATCAAAATAGGAATTGAATTCGGGAACCTAGCTAAAATTTCTTTTGTACGGAAATGGTCTTTGATATTTTCTTCGATATAAATATGAGAAAAGGTTTTAAACATGGAGGGATTTTCTCCAGTCATCAAAAAACTGTTTGAGATCTGTTTTTGATTTTAAATTATTTTTCAACATAGTCTCGGGTAAAGGTAATAAAGAATCGGGGTTTCGAAGGCGAAAAAAACGAACCGATTTTTTTAGGTCATGTTTCATGGTTTCTGTTAGGCGAATGTCTTGAATAAAAGTCTCTACAATGGGCCAGTCATTGGTTTCGAATGGATCCACACGGTCCCAAGGCAATGGCGAAATCCATTCTTCATATAAAGGATTTAAGATTTTTTCCATCATCATTTCTATATTTTCTGATTGGCAAAATTTTCCTTCTAGGTGGTCGGATACCACTTTTCCAACCGCTATGTTTTCTAAAGGAAAGTAAAGTGAAGCTGCTTCAAAAAAACCAGAACCTTCCATATCAATTAAACTCACACCATCTAACTCTTCTTCAGTGAGAGATAAAAACCTATCTACTTTTTTTTCTTTAGTAATGGGTTTATCAAAGGTTTTGAGGTTGGTTTCTTTTTTGAATTGGGAGCCCATGATTCGATCTGGATAAAAATCTCTCCCTGATGCAGCATCAGTGATTTTATGAATCCAAAAAAAATCACCTAATGGAATTTCCTGATTATTTGAGCCCGCTATTCCCAAGTTCCAAATTTTCATTTGGTTTCTTTCCTCTTTGGACAATGTATGTGCAAATTCAGAGACTGCCAGTGCCATAGAAAGTTTTCCCGTTCCAGAGATTATGATAAAATGAGATTCATTTTTAAAAATTCGAAATTTTCCTGAGTGAGAAAAGGGTTTCGCCTGCGATCGTTCCAACCAAGATTTGGCCTCAGAAAGTACAGCGAAAAACAATGCAGACATAGTCTAAACTTGGAACAGGGGGGTTCCATGCAAAGAAAAGTTTTGTTTGCCATTTTTCTCTTAATCAGTTCTTATATCTATGCCGGAGGAAAAAAGATGTCATTTTTTGATTTTAAGTCTGTATCCATCCAAGGAAAGGAAGTTTCACTTTCCGATTATAAAGGTAATCCTGTCCTTGTTGTCAACGTTGCATCTAAATGTGGTTATACGCCGCAATATGAAGGTCTTGAAAAAATCCATCAAACTTATAAAGCCAAAGGTTTAAAAGTGATAGGTTTTCCTTCCAATGATTTTGGCGGTCAAGAACCAGGAACGGAAACTCAAATTGCCGAGTTTTGCAAACTTAACTTTGGAGTCAGTTTTGATCTGATGAAAAAAACAAAAGTTCTTGGAAATGATAAAGATCCTGTTTATCAATTTTTGACAGAGAATGCAAAAGAAAAAGGCGATGTGAAGTGGAACTTTGAAAAATTCCTCATCGATAAAAATGGAAATGTTGTATTTAGGTTTCCTTCCGGAACGAAACCAGAAAGTGCCGAGTTAAAACAAGCGATTGAAAGCCTTCTTTAATTTGTTTCGATATTGTGTTTTTTTATTTGTAGTTTTGGGAATTTCTGCTGAGGAATTACCATTACCGGTTCAAATTATAAGAACATCCACTGCAGAAATTGTTTCTATTTCGGAAATCATTAAAGAATCATCCAAATACAATGTTATTGTTCTTGGAGAAGAACATGACAATGAAGACTTACATCGGTTTTACGAAACTTTGTTTGGACGGATTTCTGAATTAGAGCCGGTATCCTTGTCATTAGAAATGTTAGAACAAGACGGGCAATACATAGTTAACGAATTTTTGGAAGGCACTATATCTGAGTCAAATTTTCTTTCTTCCACAACCCAATGGAAAAATTTTAAATCTGATTACCTTCCTTTGGTTTCCATAGCCAAAGAAAAAAAATGTAATGTTCTCGCAGCCAATCCTCCTAGGCGATACGTAAATTTGATTTCCAGAAAAGGATTGTCTGCATACCGGGAATTCAATGACAGGGCTATCCAATATTTACCACCTGCTTATAGTTTAGAAAAGTATCTGACTGAGGAATACAAACAAAGGTTATCTGCACTATTTGGACAAGGACATGGAACCGGTCATGGGGGAAGTCAATACCTGGTTTTGGCGCAAGCTACTTGGGACCAAGGTATGGCCGAGGTTATTTCACGCGAATTCTATAAAACTGGGAAAAAGGTGGTCCACTTAAATGGTAGGTTTCATTCGGACAGGTTGGGTGGTGTCGTCCACAGACTACAAGAAATGGGGTTATCGGTCTTAGTTCTCTCTGGATTTGTCAAAGATAGGGAAGAGAGTCGGGATTTTGCGAAAATCGCTGATTTTGTAATTTTAACAAACGGCCGATAAGAATAGGGAGAACCTATGTCGGCACTTTCTCCAAAATATCTCTGTCCTCACTGCCAAAAGGCATCTCGTTTACCGGAACCAATCCCAAAAGAAGGAAAGTTTCAGCTAACTTGCGCTCACTGTAAAGAAAAGGTAATTTTAAATTTCATAGACTATCGTTTCGAAATTTTGCAAGTAGTACCCAAAGAACCAGAAGTTTTGGATGAATCGCAGTCCTTCCAAACCTTTAAAATTCCGACAACACCTTTACCAAAGCCAAGTTCCATTAAGGACCAAACCCAATCCAAATCAAAACCAATTTGGGAACGTAAAGTTGTTTTCGAACGTGAACCAGAAGAACGTAGGTTTAAACCAAAACCTCTCAAACAAAGACTGGTAAGTGGAAGTAGAAAATCCCCTTCCTTTTCTTATTGGAAATTGCTATTTACAGTCACTTCTGTATGTCTCTTTTTATTTATACTTGGTTTTTCCTACTTTGTAGCGGGAGTGCTTGCGACTAAAAAAGAAGTTCCTTTGTATCTGGAGTCCCTTTCCAAAAATATTCCGACAAAAATTTTAGATCGTAACGGGCAGATGGTAAGTGAAATTTTTCAAAAAAGAACTTCCACCTTACGTTTGCAAGATTATCCAGAGGATATGATTTCGATCCTTTTGAATATTGAAGACCAAAAGTTTTTCTTTCATGGTGGGATCGATTACTCGGCAATTCTCAGAGCATTTTTTAAAAACATTATTAATCTAAGTTATAAACAAGGTGCTTCGACCATTACACAACAATTAGCAAGAATCATTCTGGATGATCGACGTAAAAGTTTGAACCGTAAATGGAGAGAAGCACAACTGGCATTCGCTTTGGAATCTGTACTTACCAAAGAACAGATTTTAGAAACCTATATGAACCATGTTTATTTAGGTCATGGAGCATTTGGATTTGGTGAAGGGATAAAGTTTTATTTTCAAAAGAATCCAATGGAGTTAAGTAAAGAAGAAATGGTGTTACTTGCATCTCTACCTTCTGCACCTAACAAATATTCACCACTTAAAAATCCAGAAGATTCATACACTCGTGTTCGTGCCATATTACAAATGTTTCGGAATCGAGGTATTTATCCGAATTTAGATCGTGAAAAGTTTGTTAGTTTTTATCATAATCTCTCTACTCGTTCTCCCAATGAAACTGTTTTTGGTTCGAGACAAGATATGGCACCTTATGTAACAGAACATGTTCGTGGAATTCTTTCTTCCTTGGAAGGCGATAAGAATATTTACGAAAGTGGTGGTTACACTGTAGAAACTACTTTGGATCGGGGTGCACAAGAACTGATTGGTCCTATAGTGCGTGAATATTTGGCCAAAACAAGAAAGTCTGGGAAAATCCAAAAAAAGAGAATTCGCTTAAAACCAGAATCTCCACTCGATTTAGCATTTCGCCAAAAAATGGAAGAAGTGAGTATCTTAAATGAACTAGTTTGGAATACAGACAGTTTGGATTCTGAAAAAGATACAAGTGTAGTGCAGGCAGCAATTGTCGGAATACAACCAAACACAGGACAGGTTCTGTTTATACATGGTGGAGAAGAATTTAATTCGCAGAACCAATTTAACCGTGCCACTCAAATGCGTAGACAAACCGGAAGTTCCATCAAAGCTGTGTTATACGCCTCAGCCATTGATGCAGGAGTGATTCAATCGGGGACAAGGATTTTGGATGCACCTTTGTATTACCGTGGCGGTGGTGGAAAGGAATGGGCACCTGAAAACTTGGGAGGAAATTTTGATGGAGAAATTTCTCTTCGTACAGCCCTTGTGAAATCAAAAAACACAGCAGCTGTACAAGTCGCAGAACGATTGGGAAGTGCTGGCATTGAACGTTATTTTACAAAGTATTTTTTCCCTAACGATAACGAAAAAAAAGCACGTTATCGAGGCGATTTATCTTTGGCACTTGGCACTTTAGAAATTTCTCCTTTGGAGATGGCATCTGCCTTTACAGGTTTTGTGAACCAAGGTACGGTAAAACGTCCTTATCTTATCCAAAGGATTAAAAATGCCAAGGGTGTTGTACTATATGAAGCCGGTGGTTCTGACGAATTTAAGTTAAAATTACCACCAGAACGTCAAGTTATCCGCCCTGATACGGCAGAAGTGATGATCTCTCTCCTCAGAGATAGTGGTAAGGCCAGTGGTGTGAGAAACGGCGGTTATGCGGGAGATTTGATTGGAAAAACAGGAACTACTAATGATTATAAAGATGCCTGGTTTGTGGGAGCAAGACCTGATTTAGCTTTGGCTGTATGGATTGGATACGACAATCCAAAATTTGGAATGGGCCCAAGTGGACTGGGTGGGGCAGTGGCTGCTCCGCTTTGGGGAGAGATTGTTTCATCTATAGATAAAAAAAATATTATTCCTAAAATTCAATTTAGCCAACCTGTGTATGCAAAACCATATAAAATATGTGCTTTAACGGGGAAACAAGCAGGTCCCAATTGTCCTGCAGCCAATGAGTTCTATCTTTCCGATTATCCTCCTGAAGGAATTTGTACAGAAGATCATAAAGCAACGCACACAGAGAACAAAGATTTGATGAAGGGGTTGTATTAAATGAAAATTTATCTTTTAGCGTTCGTTAGATTTTCTTTAATTATAACCTTCTGGGGATTCTCTCCATCATTGTTTGCAAATTCTTATTATGAAGCTGGGTATGAAATGGAACAATTGAATACTCTATTTGCAATCCCTCTATATGAAAAAGCATTAACACAAAAACCTTCTGGAAAATTACAAAAGGCTGTCGTATCTAGACTTTTCTTTTTATACAAAAAACATGGAAAATTGTTAGATGCCTTGTTTTTAGGAAGTAAGTATCCATCTCTCATCCCAACAAAAGATAGAGGATGGATCTGGACAAACTTAGCAGAAATTTATAAACCCATTGGTGTTTCTGAACTTTCTGCAACCTATGTGTTGGCTAGTAAGTCGTCTCCCGAAAAATTTTCTGAATTGTCGGAACATCTGAAACTAGCCAACTCACAAAAGTTATATGAATTTGCATCCATCGTTCTTTTGAAACGTAAACAATATAAAGCGATTTTATCAATTTATGCAGAAAATCCTAGTATGGCAAAAACCCCTCTTTTTATTGGGATTTCGGAATTTAAAATTAGTGCTGACTCAGGTAAAGAATTTTTAAAAACAATTTTAGGTGATACGGACAGGGAACGCACTGACCAAGAAAAATCTGATGTATTGTATTTGATGGGTGTTTATTACCGTCAATCTGCTGATTATGATTTATCTGCCAGATACTTTCGAATGAGTGGAAGTTTTGCATCCAAACCAAGAGGGGATTTAGAGACAACGAAATCACTTGTTTTAAAAGGAAATTCCAAAGAGATGTGTTCTATTTTTAAATTTGCAACGTCCTCCACAGATGAAATTGAAACTCTCTTAAATCTTTATTGTTCTCCCAACCCAAACATTTCTTGGAAAACTTATGAACCTAGTATTCGTATTTTAGCTGAGAGAGAAGGGAATGAATTTTTAACCATTCTTTTCCCAGGGACAAACTAATGAAAAAAAAATCTCAAACAATAGGTTTTGTTATCGGTTTGGTTTTTCTCTTCACCTCTTCTCTATTCGCTAATTTTTTGGTCACTCCAGATCAAACGTTACGATTGGAACTTGTCGGATCATCACGAGACCAAATTCGATTTTGCAAACAAAAACCTTTGTTAGTTTTTGGTCGAAATCCGATATCTCCTTCCATGACTTGCCAATTTTTACCAGAAACAGAAGTGAGTTTGGATCAATTCTTTACTGAGGAACTTTCAGAAACAGAAGAAACACAATGGGCCTTTTATGATGGATCTGGCAAACAATTGTTTCCTACTGTAAGTTGGGAAGGGCAAGAATCTATGAATTTCGTTTCAGTGGTGCGATCGAAACGCGGACAATTTGGTGTGCAATTGCAAAGAAAAAAAGACGGGGCTTATTTTTTCTATAGAACTAAGATGTTAAACTGGGTGATTTAGATTGTGGTAAAGAGTCTTCTTCGTTTGGGCAGGGAAGGATTCGAACCTTCGAAGGTAAAACCAGCAGATTTACAGTCTGCCCTCGTTGGCCACTTGAGTACCTACCCGAAGAAGTTGCATGGAGCCGCCTGAGGGATTTGAACCTCCGACCGGCTGTTTACAAAACAGCTGCTCTACCACTGAGCTAAGGCGGCATGCATATCCAATTTTTGTGAAAAGCTGTTAAGGTCAAATAAAAATTCTTTGAGCGGAGGCGGATTCTTTCAGAATGACAGGAGATGGCACTGTTTTTGGTCAATTCTCTCATGACGAT
Organism: Leptospira montravelensis; assembly: GCF_004770045.1. Classification (NCBI taxonomy): domain Bacteria; kingdom Pseudomonadati; phylum Spirochaetota; class Leptospiria; order Leptospirales; family Leptospiraceae; genus Leptospira; species Leptospira montravelensis. Next base: position 274,818 of record NZ_RQFO01000017.1, on the reverse strand, counting down.
TTCCATAATTGGATTCTATTTGGGTTATTTCTTTCGCAAGAGAGACCAAAAACTACATAGATTCTTCAATACAATCGGTATTTTGGCAAATCTCACCGCCGCTGTTTATCTTTTGGGCATGAAATATTTGTTAGGTGGTATTGCTGTTCACCAGATTTATCCGACTGCCCCAGAAATCATTATTCATATCCATCGATTTTTTGCAGCCATAGCCCTCATACTTATGCTGTGTATGGGTTATTTAGGATGGAAAAGAAAACGTAACTTACATGTAAAATTGCATTACATCTTTTTGCCGTTGTACACGATTGTTTATATCTCCGGTCTGTTTTTATTTCAATCAAAACCGCTTTAAGGAATGTTCATGGAAAAAATTGAAGTCGCAAAGAAGTTTGCAAAAGATATCCGAATCCAAGTAATTAAAATGGTCACTGCTGCCAACTCTGGTCACCCAGGTGGTCCTCTTGGACTTGCTGATATTTATGCGGCCCTATATACTTCTGTTTTAAACCATGATCCAAAAAATCCTGATTGGGCCGAAAGAGACAGACTCATTCTTTCCAATGGTCACGTATGTGCGGTTCGATATGCTTCAATGGGCCTATCCGGATATTTCCCTGTAGAAGATCTCCTTACGTTTCGAAATATAAATTCTTATCTCCAAGGCCATCCTTCCACTCGTTATATGAAAGGACTCGAATCTAGTTCAGGTTCCCTTGGACAAGGTCTGTCTGTATCAGTAGGACTTGCTCTTGGTGCAAAATTAAAAAAAGAGACATATAAAATTTATACATGTATTTCTGACGGTGAATGTGGTGAAGGAATGACTTGGGAAGCTGCACAGTCGGCGGTTCATTTTAAAACTGACAATCTCATTGCATTTATGGATCGTAATTATATTCAAATCGATGGTAACACTGAAGAAGTAATGAAGTTGGAACCATTAGATAAAAAGTTCGAAATGTTCGGTTGGAATGTGATCAATGCAGACGGACATAATATGGAAGAAATTTTTGCAGCCTTTGCAAAAGCTAAACAACATACCGGTGGACCTACACTCATAGTCTTTAGAACTATTTTAGGAAAAGGTGTTTCTTATATGGAAAATAATCCTAAGTGGCATGGAACACCTCCGAATAAAGAACAAGAAGCGCAAGCTCTGGCAGAATTGGTTTAAACTTTTAGATTCGATTGACATTTTTGTTTTTATCGAGATAGTTTTTGCATGGGACAAACTTCCTTTCCTGACTTTTATCCGGATGATATCACTCGATTATTGTATGATTGGGAAGTTGCCCCACCCGAAAAAAAACGTTTTTTATTAAAACTCATTGCATCTCGAATTCCTTGGCAGATCCAATTAGAATCTGCCTTAGATGAAGTAAAAGATCCATACCTACGAGTACAAGCACGGAACTTAAAATCAGAAATCACTCGTCACAGGTTACGTCATTCTTTCTTTAAACTCACGTTACGTGGGAATACAAATCATTATAAAGACTTAGAAGAGATGACAGTCCAACTTTCTAGTATTGGTTTTCCTGACCAAAACTATGCAGAAATCAAACATGAATTGGATCGAATTGCACTACGGGTTTCTGAGTTATACGATGATCATTCTGGATATTTGACAGATGAATTAAAAGTGCAAATTCTTTGCCAAGTTTTATTCCAAGAAGAAGGATTTGTTGGAAATATCCAAAATTACAACGATCCAGGAAATTCTTACCTTTACCAAGTGATCAAAAGTAGGTTAGGGATTCCAATTACACTTTCCGTAGTTTACTTGTTAGTTGGCCAAAGGTTGGGTCTTCCACTTTATGGAACCAATTTACCACTTCATTTTCTTTTGCAATACGAATCGGAAGGATACTTTACTTATATTGATCCATTTCATGGTGGTGTTTTGTTAGATAAGTTTACTTGTGAAAAATTTTTGGAAGCCAATGGATATTCTAATTCACCAAAATATTTCACAAAAGCATCCACTCTATCCATGATCAAACGTATGTGTAGGAACCTGATCCATATTTATCGCGATAACCAGACAAAAGAAATGGAATATATCATAAAGGATCACCTTCAGATTCTCGAAAGCAGATCCACGCATGTGGAATAATCAATGAATTCGAAGCTTCGTATCCAATCCATCTTAGCCAAGTTTGATAAAAACTTAGATGGAATTATAAAGGAAGATATTCCTGTTCTCAAAAAAATCAAAAAACATGTAATCACTTCTGGTGGAAAACGGATTCGACCTTTTTCGCATTACCTATTTTGTCAGTTTTTGAATGTAAAAGATGTTAGTTGGCTAGATGTAGGTAGTGTGGCAGAACTCATTCATGCTGCAAGTTTACTACATGATGACGTGGTAGACAATGCACCTATCCGACGGGGCAAACCAACCATTGGGTCCTTGTTTGGAAATAAAACCGCCATCCTCGCCGGCGATTATCTGTTAGCTTGTGGGATCAGTCGACTGAACTCATTGGGGAATCCAGAATTAATGGATATTTTTTCCCAAGTTTTAAAAGATCTTTCTGTGAGTGAACTTTTGCAGATGGAATGGGAAAAAAATCCCAAAATTTCCTTAAAGGTTTACGATTCGATCATTTATGGAAAAACTGCGTCACTTTTCGGTGTATGTACAGAATCAGCAGCCATCCTTGCAGGAAAATCCAAAAAAGAAAGATTGTCTATTCGTGATTTTGGTGTTAGGTTAGGAAAACTTTTCCAAAAGAAAGATGATTTTTTGGATTATTTTGTAGAATCAAGTGCGAGCGGTAAGGAGTTTTTAAAAGATTTTAAAAATGGATTATTTACTTATCCAGTTCTTATTTTGCGTAACCAACTTGGTTTGATAGAAAAAAGAAAGTTAGAATCTGTTTTTAAAAAAGAAGAAAGAGATTCTTCTGATGAATCATATATTCTTAATTTGATGGAATCTAAAAAAGTTTCAGAACTTTTGCATAAAGAATTAAATTCAGAAAAAAACTACCTATTGAGTTACCTAAATCAATTTCCAAAAAGTGCCGAACGAGATTTATTCGTAGAACAATTAGATCGTTTAACGTAATTTAGTTTTAAGTTTCTTCAACAAAAGGTTCGTTGGGATCTATGAATTCGATGACAGGTAGTTGAATTGAGAAACAAGTCCTGCCAGGTTCCGATTCTATATAGATATTTCCTTTGTGTTTTTCTATAATTGATTTTGTGATTCCTAAACCCATGCCTGTTCCATCCCCATGATTTTTGGTGGTGAAAAAAGGATCAAATATTTTGTTTTGAATCTCTAGCGGTATACCTGGACCATTATCGATTACTTTCACTTCGACCAAATTGCCTTTTTTTTCGGTGGTAATCATTAGATTTCCTTTTTGATTCATCGCTTCCAATCCGTTTAAGATTAAGTTTGTCCATACACGAATTAAATCTTCTGGCCAACCGAGAATTGTAGCGTCCGTAATAAAGGTTTTTTTTAAAGAAACTTTTCCACGCATTTTATATTGATAAATGGTGATTACTGTTTCGATATTTTCAAGTAGAGTGAATATTCGTCTTTCTTCAGCTTTTGTAACTCGAGAAAAGTTTTTAAGGGCAAGGATGATTTTTGAAGATCGATCGACTGCAATTTGAATGATCGATAAATGGAGTTTAAAATTTTTTTCCTCTAGAATTAGGTTTGTTAGTTTTTCCTTATCTGCCTTCAGTAGTTCCATTTCCTCATCATACAACTTAGTAATTCCGACATCTAAAAATCTTTCGAATATAGCATCTTCGAATTCTAAATCATTATCTTTGCAGCTTTTTTTAAGACTTGCTTTTTTGTCCTTTCGTTCCGTATAACTTGCAACTAATCCAAAATCGGATTGATAAGTTAGCATTTTGCGAAGGGTTTTCACTTCAGTTGGATTGAGTGAAGAATAGATATTTTCCTTGGATCCTAGATTCTTAATTTCATTGTCTTTAGATTCAATTAACGATTCAATGGAAGCTTTGATTGCACTAAGCGGATTGTTGATCTCGTGGGCAACTCCCGCAACTAATTTCCCCAACTCAGACATCTTTTCTGAAAATACCAATTGGTTTTCTGTATGACTGATTTGTAGTAATGCCTTTTCTAATTTTTCTTTTTGTGTTTGTATCTCTTTGGTTCTCTCTAAAACCATAGTTTCTAATTCTTCGTTTTCTTTAGTTACAGTTTGTTCTTTTTTGATACGATTTTGGATTTGGAATTTAGAGATCGCAATTGTAAAAATTGTCATTTGAACAGCCGCACCAATTTCGTTTGCGGAACTTAAAAAAGGAAATGAAGGTAAATATCCTAGATTTGCAGAAATTAATAAAGTTGTGCTTATCTGTCTCACGAGAAATGCGTAAAACAAAACATTTGCGTTTTCTTTTCTTTTAATCATGCAGTATATTGCAAAACTAAAGTTAGTAGTGGAAAATATTAGACTATTCGCATATATGAATCGAAAATAAAGTTGGAGATCAATAAATACGATGAAAATGGAAACTAATAAAGAATAAGCATAAAAAACTATATATTTGTCAGCGTTGGGATAGTTTTTTTTGGAATGTAAAAATTCTCGCAAAAAGAGTACAAGCCCAAAGGGACTTAAAGAAACGAGTCCAGGAACATATCTATAAAACCATTCACAATTACTAAACCCGTATTCGTAAAATAGTCCCGATCTCAATACATTTGTAAAGAGAATGGAAATGGTTGCGAAAGTCAGTAAAAGATAAACTCGCTCTCTTAAAATAATATACTGTGTTGCAGAGAGTAGACAAACCAAAATACATAACCCAAAGTAGAAACCTTGCCAAAGCGAAATGGATTTGGTAAATTTATGTAAACTAAATTCATCGCGGATTCTGAAATTGATTCTATGTGTATCTTCCGATCGGATTCGAATTAAGTAAGTTCCTTTTTCTTTTGCGGGAAAAACAAACCCGCCTGTGAAAGAAACTTCAGGAAGTTTTTTTCGGACTAATCCTGTTTTGATTTCAGAGACTTTTTTCCCTTCTTGGTATAATTCACAATCCAATTCGGAAATCATACCATTTTCGAAATGAAAGTATCGGGAGGAACTTTCTTCTAAGTTGATTAAATAGAAGTGACTGTCTTTAGTGAATCCAAAATAAAAAAGTGAATTATAATCTTTGTTACTAAGCTCTGTTAGTTTAATGTTTGGATTGGTTCCTAAGTGCCAAAGACCTTCATTCCCTTCCGCTAATAGCGAAAGAGGAAGGATACAGAGACAAAAAAGAAATTTATACAATCGTAACGATCGTTATTTGGATATTTTTATTGCGGCACAATATTTGGGGCGTTACATTTTAATGTTCCGCGAATGATCACGGACTTTGCATCCGTGCTTGTATTTTGCACTAAACAGGTTTTGTTATCAGAGGTAAAACATTGTGTTGTCGAAGTTCCCGAAGTACAGTTTACACTGTCTAGTGTATTACAAGAATTCAATACTGAGGTAGTGGATGTTGCAGTAGTGCTGTAAGTTCCATTTAAGGTGATTTCTAGGTTAAAAAAGGAGATTTGTTGTGCACTTTGGATCGCTGTATCAATATTGATCCCTTGGTTGAACCACTCGACAGTCCCTTGTGTTCCTTGGACAGTTCTTCCAAAAAGGCCACCGGCAAGGACAAACCCTTGTTGCGGATCAATTTTCCCCTGGATCTGAGTGCTGTCATAGGTAAAACGTAGATTGAGCGTTTCTTTGGTTTTAAAAATTAACTGAGAAATGACAGTAAAACGAGTGTTATTGGTGTTACTTGTAGTGGTTCCTGTAGTTCCCGTTGTTGTACCTGTTCCGGTAGTTGTCGCAGTTGCCGGAGTCGCTTGACCGCAACTGGTTGTGACATCATTATCGACCTCACCTAAAAAGAAGAGGGAAGGTTCCCCTTCTGGTAAAATCGTGATTTCCGCCTTGTTTTCATTTTTTAGGCCACAAGCGAGAAAAATGGAGGAAAATGCGAAAAGAATAACGATGAATCGGAACATACCATCCAATCGTCACAGGAATTCATTCCCTGGTCAAGAGGATTCAGAATTTCCTTGGGAAATTTAGAGGAAAATACAACCTTGGCGTATGGGGTCAAAATTCGGTCTAAAAGGTGTGTTTTCGATCCAGGGACCACGTTCTATTTATGTCTATTCTCTTTTCATAGGCCTACTTTCTGGTTTTGGTGCTTATGGATTTAACTGGGCTCTCACTTGGACTGAATCCTTTACCTTTGGTAACTTAATGGGTTATGATCCAGGTATTCCCACGGGAGATTTACACTTTCATTCCATTGGTTCAGTCAATCCTATCTCTCCACTTTGGATTTTGTTTTTACCTGCGTTTGGTGGACTTCTCGTTGGTATCGTTACTAGTTTTTTTTGTGCAGAAGCCCAAGGTGGTGGAACCGATTCTTTAATTTATGCATTTCATTTTAACGAAGGGAAGATCCAAACCAAAGTTCCGTTTTTTAAAGTTATTGCCACAATACTTACGTTAGGTTCCGGCGGATCGGGAGGAAAGGAAGGTCCAACAGCGCAAATAGGAGCTGGGTTTGGATCTAGTTTGGCTGGATTTTTAGGTGCTGGTGCGAGAGCAAGAAGGACCTTGATGCTTGCGGGAACAGCAGGAGGTCTCGGTGCCATTTTTCGCGCACCACTCGGTGGAGCTATTACTGCTGTAGAAATGGTTTACCAAGAAGATATAGAAAGTGATTCTCTTGTTCCTTGTATTCTTTCTTCTGTGACTGCTTATTTAACTTATACAAGTATTGCGGGAAGTGGGTCACTTTTTTCTGTAAAAGAATACAGTCTGAATGATTATCGGCACATTCCATTATACATTTTACTTGGTCTTCTTTGTTATGTGGTGGGATACTTTTTTGTAAAAGTATATCATAAGATTCAGGATGTTTTTTCCAAACTTCCATTGCCAAATTATTTGAAACCAGCGTTTGGCGGACTTCTAGTAGGTTGTATTGCCTTACTTTTCCCTGAAGTATTGGGTTCTGGTTTTGGGCTCATTCAAAGAATGATCAACGGTGAAGTTTTAGAATCTACGAGTTTTGCTTTTTCTGGGCCCTTTTTCCTTCTGGCAGTGGCACTATTTAAAGTGTTTTCTACTTCACTCACTGTTGGTTCTGGAGGTTCGGGTGGTTTACTTGGACCATCTTTTGCCATTGGAGGTATGTTAGGTGCCTTTGTAGGATCAATGGCACAAGTGTTATTCCCAGAACTTGGTATCATCATTTTTCCATTTTTGTTAGTGGGAATGGGTTCTTTTTTCGCAGGTGTGGCAAGGGCACCCATAGCAGGTATGATTATGGTTTGCGATATGATTGGAAGTTATGAACTTTTACCTCCACTTATGATTGTCTCAGTCATTGCAGTTGTTTTGTCCCATAAAACCTCTATCTATCGAAACCAAATCAAAAATAGATTTTTATCTCCTTCTCACCATTGGGATATGAACCAAGACATTATGGACCGAATTCGGATTCGAGATCATTTTTCGGAATTTAGAATGTATGCGATGGTTTCAGAAAACCTTTCTTTAACCGAACTACAATCCAATGCTCCAGGAATTCAAGCCAGTGATTTCATTCTTGTCGGGGCAGGGGAAGAATATAAAGGTATTGTTTCACTTAGAAAAAATAGAATCCTTCCAGAATTTGAAGCTGATTTAAAAAACTTGATCACTTGCGGAGAAATTGTGCAAGATGTTCCATCTGTTTGCACAAATGACACAATGGGTAAGGCACTTCAAATTCTATTAGAATATGATGTCGACAAACTTGCAATTGTTGAAGATGGTAAATGTTTGGGTTATTTGAGATACATTGATTTATTCAATGCTTACCAAAACGAAGTGAAAAATAAGCAGCGTAAATCAGCATGAAATTCTTTGGTCTATTAATTAAACAAAAGCAAGTTATCATGATACATTTCTATAGATATTTTTTATACTTTTTTGTTTTGGTTCAGATATCGCTATTCATAAACTGTTTTGGATCCAAACAGGTTATTGAGAAAAAACCTGACTCACATATCAAACCGATTGTCATTCCTCCTCAATATTTAAAACCTATCGTTGGTAGGGTGGAATGGGTGGAATTTCCCAATTGGAAACTAAAACTTCGAGCAAGAGTCGATACGGGTGCGAAGTCATGTTCGATTCATGCAGTCAATATAGAAAAAGTCACAGAAAATGGAGAGGTATTTGTTTTGTTTGATACCTTTGTTGATGAAAAGCCTGTACGATTAAAAAGTAAATTTGTAAAAGAAGCAAAAGTAACAAGTACTTCTGGTGTTTCCGAAAATCGGATTATCATTAGCGAAATGATGAAAATGGGTAAATATAAAGAAGAAGTGATTATCAACTTAAATGACAGGACAAATCTTACTTATCCTATCCTAATTGGAAGAAATTATCTTATGGGTAAGTTTCTTGTAGATGTATCTTTATCACATGCGTTAGGGGATTAGTTTGGATCGTAAAACTTTAATTACAGTTTCGATCCTTGTCATATTGCCGATTGTATCGATACTCTATAAACTAAATGTTGCGGAACTTTCCTTACTTCCAGTGGAAGTAGACGACACTGTTAATTTACAAGTAGTGATTCTTCCTAAAGAAAATGTCGCTGTTTCTGAAGTGACTTTTCCTATACCCAAACAATTTATCCAATCCAGAGTTCTGAAATCCAATACCAAGGTGGAAGATTTAGATTTTCGTCTGCAAAAAAAACAATATGGCCACTTAGGAATTTGGGAAGGTGAAGATTGGAATTCATCAGTCGGGTATTATGCAAAGATTAAAATTTTACCTTATACACATGCAAACCCAGAACCAGAAATTCAGCAGACAAATGAAAAACAATTGGGTAAAGAACCTTATTATCTTTCTCTAAAAAACTTTTCACCAGAAGAAATTCGGTTAGGGAAAAAACTGTTTGAACAGATCCATCCTTATGATAAGGATAACGTAGCTGCAGCCAAACAGATTTATTATTTTATATCAGAAGAGGTTTTAAATACATCCAAAGATATCACACTTTCTGATACGATACGTTTAAATAATGGAAGTGCTTATACACAAGCTATGTTATTTTCTTTGCTTTGTCGGATGAAGGGAATACAAGCCAGAACTGTTGCCGGATTTGATTTATCGAAACTAAATACCAAAGACAACAAAGTAAAACTTGGTTTTTGGAATGAAATTCGTATTCATGGTAAATGGTATTTTGTTTCGACTTATAAAAATATATTTGCCGGAAGCGTAAATGGGTATCTTCCGTTATGGAAATCGGTAGAAGAAAAAAGATCTCTCGGGGAAGATCCGGCAACGTTTCGTTATACGGCATATATTACAAAATCAAACGTAAATCGTTATAATTTTAAGGAATATAGTGAGGAAGTGGCCTCAAGTAATAGTTTCCTCAGATATTATTCCTTGTATAGTTTGCCAACTCCGTTACAGAATTTGTTTCGTTTGGTCATATTGATTCCAATAGGTGCCTTGGTCTTATCTGTAGCACGGAATATGATCGGTATCCCTACTTTTGGAATATTTACCCCGATTTTACTTGCGGTGTTTTTTTATGAGACCAATCTTCTTTTTGGAATATGTTTTTTCCTATTGATGATCGGACTTGGTTTTTTTGAAAGGTATGCTTTGGATAAATATTATTTATTAGCTGTCCCAAGACTCTCTATTTTACTCACAATCACTGTTATCACCTTAATTTTGTTTTCTGTTCTAAATGAGGAAATTTCTTTTTTCAATCAAATGAGTGTGACTTTATTTCCAATTGTCATCACTACGATTTTTGTGGAACGTTTTTCGATTATGATCATCGAAGAAGGGATTTTTCATACCTTTGTGACACTTGCAGGAACTTTACTCATTGCACTGATCAGTTATATGATTTTCTTTTTTGGATCATTACAAATTCTTTTTTTCACTCATCCAGAACTGTTGTTCATTGTAATTGCCGTTCAAATTCTTTTAGGCCAATACAAAGGTTATCGAATTTCAGAACTTTTTAGGTTTAAGGAAATCTTTAAATCATGATCTCTCTTTTCAAAAAATTTGAAGAGGAGGGAATCCTCGGAATCAATCGAAGGATCGGGGAGTATATTTTACCTTACAACCCTAGAGAATATTACCCTTTAGTGGATGATAAATGGAAAACATCAGAACTTGCCAGGCAGTTTCATGTTCCTATGCCCTACCATTATGGTGTTGTCGATACTTTTGGTGGAATTCGAGGAACCAAAGAACTGATTCATGGAAAACCTGGATTTGTTGTCAAACCAGCTAACGGTGGTATGGGGAATGGAATTCTTGTTATAACTGGTGAATCGGAATCAATCAATGGATCTATGTTATATCATAAAGTAGATGGTAAAAAAATTACCGAAAAGGAATTATACCATCATGTCTCAGGAATTTTATCCGGACTTTATTCTTTGGATGGCAACTCTGATTCTTGTATATTACAAGAAAGGTTGGAATGCCATTCCTTCTTTCGCGAGATCTCTTATCGTGGGATCCCAGACATTCGTGTGATTGTATTTTTAGGATATCCTGTAATGGCTATGTTACGTTTGCCAACAAAAGAATCTGGTGGTAGGGCCAATCTCCACCAAGGGGCACTCGGAGTTGGCGTAGATCTTAGGACAGGAACTCTCACTCATTCCGTTTGTAACGATAAAAATATATACCAACATCCGGACACAAAACAGGAATTAAGTGGAAGGGTGATTCCTCATTGGGAAACAATTTTAGAAATGGCTTCACGTTGTTACGATATGTCCGGTCTCGGATACCTAGGTGTGGATATTGTTCTCGATGAAACGCGAGGGCCGTTGTTACTCGAAATGAATGCAAGACCAGGTCTTGGAATCCAGATTGCGAACCGTATGGGTTTAAGAGATCGTTTGCAGTTAGTGGAGAAGGTAAAGGATTCGGCGGATGGTCCTAAGACACGAGTCCACCGAATGTTTCAAGAGTTGTAAATAGATACTTAACTTTAAGCGTTTTGTTTTGCGGTAACAAATACTGTACGATTGAGGAAAGCCATTGAACCAAATAGGATTCCAGAATATACTAAATCACCAACAATTGAGTTTTGGAAAAAAGGAATAGCGAGTGTAAAACAAGCGGTAAGTCCAGGTGCATCTAATGTATACATCCCACTTGTTGCCCAAACTGCAAGGTTTGTCAGAATAAAGAAAACTACCGATCCGACCACTGTGAATCCCAAGGATTTTGTAAAAGAAGATCCAATTTGTTTGCCAAAGAGAACCGCAAGGATCATAAATCCATAAACTACTGGCATTAGGTTATGAAACCCGATGAAATAATCGGAAACCAACATTGCTAGAATGGGAACAAAAAGAGCAATTCGTCTGTCTGTCAAATAAGCACCCGAAAACAAAGAAACGGCCAAAATGGGCGTAAAATTCGGTGGGTGTGGTAGGATACGGCTGATGACAGTAGCGATCACCATAAGGATGGCAACGGAGACACGAGATTGGAACATAGGGATAGACTCGTAAAGGGGGGGGCCTTTCGCAAGATAAAATTTCCGTTTGCTTCCCGCATGGTTCGGGAAAAATACAATCAGTGAACCCTCCTAATTTTGATTCACCCTTGGAAAATCTGCTGGCTCTTACGGCCGACTTGCGAAGTCCAGAAGGTTGTCCTTGGGATAAAGAACAGACCCATCTTTCCGTCATCCCCCATTTACTCGAAGAAACGTATGAAGTTGTAGATACGATCGAAAGGGGAGACGATAATCATTTAAAAGAAGAACTAGGTGATTTACTCTTTCAGATTACCTTCCATAGCCAGCTGGCACGAGAGAGGGGAGCCTTCTCATTTCAAGATGTGGCAAACGATGTTTTCCAAAAATTGGTTTATCGCCACCCACATGTTTATGGAGATCAATCGGGAATTAATTCGGGTGAGCAGGTTCTTACGCAGTGGGACCAACTAAAACAAAAAGAAAAAGAATCGAAAGGGAAAACAGATTCAGACAAAAGTATTTTATCAGGAATTCCAAAAGCCCTACCCGCCATCCAACGATCTGAAAAAATCCAAAGTAAGGTCACAAAACAGGGATTTGATTGGCCAACTGTTTCGGGAGTTTTTGAAAAGTTCCAAGAAGAAATAGGCGAACTAGACAAAGAGCTAAAAACCAAAGGTTCCTTAAATTTAAAAAAATTACCTTATGACGAACGCATTGAAGATGAGTTAGGTGATCTTTTCTTTTTGCTCGTCAATTTATCTCGCAAACTTTCAATTGATCCAGAAACTTGTTTGCGTCGTGCCAATGAAAAATTTGAAAGTCGATTTCGTCATGTAGAAGGTCTTGTTGAACAAACCGGGAAAACCTTAAAAGATCATTCCCTTGCAGAACTAGATCAGTTTTGGGACAAAGCAAAGTTGCAGTTAAAAGAGAAACATTGAACCAAATTAATTGGGATCACTTTATCTAAAATAAAGTGAAATTTTTTATATAAACGCCAATTTCGTAAAATGAGAGTAGTATGAATTCCATTGGTCTAAACGATTTACCGATTTTAAAAGAATTTTCGATCATCGCCTATAGGTGGTTATCTGAGCAATATCCAAATTCGGATCACCAAGAAAATTTTGATCCAAGTTCTGAACTTTTATTCCCCATTCGGTGGAAAACCAAAATTGAAGGTGAGATCTTTGAATGGGTTGTCTCTGATATGGGATCCATCACGCTTAGGTTAGGTGGTTTGGAAGGTAACCGAAGGAATCCAGCCCCCATTTTTTATTTAAGTCTTAGGAAAAAAGAGAGAGTGGATTTCCATTGGGCCGATCCCGACGGGAATTTTGTATCGTTCCCTGATCCTACGATTGTAAACGATGTAAAAACACGTGTGCAGTTGTATTTGGATTCAGTCTCGTAAATCTAGGAAATCAAGTGTAGTTATTTATGTTTAAATGCCAAATAAAAAAATTGATAATTTTCTTTTTGATTATAATGCAATCAGACATTCCTAGTGATATATACGCATCGATTAGTAAAAAAGAATGTGATGTTTTTCACAAGGGTATTTTCTCTTACAGTGTCGAAATAGGCGAATTGATTATTGTGAGAAATGAATTGGAAGAGGTGAGTTATCGAGTGTATCCTAATAAATTCATCAAGTCGTCTATAAGGTGGATTTCTTCTTGTGTTGCAGAGTATAAAGTATTAGAAGTTAAAGACGAATTTTTTAATGCAGATTTCGTGAAAAAGTTATATAGTTCAAAAAGTTACCTACATATTACGGAAGTTTTCATTGATGGTTACTCTTATAAATTATCTGATAGTAAATTACCAGAGGTGTATTATGGGAAGGCTAAATTTTACAAGAAACCTCTTGGGACTCAATGAAAACCATTCAGGAGTTTGAAGTTCACAGCCTACAGATGTAAGCTGTGATATTCATGTTTCCTATTGAAACGAGTGGTTTAGGATTCTTTAGATTCGATCCCCACTTTCTTTTCGATGTTTTCAATTCGTTTTAACCATTTGTTCAGATTCACAATGTTTTTGATGTTTACTCGATACTTTTGGAATTCAGGGAAAGTGAGTCCCAAATCCCAACCCACATAAACATCTTTTGTTTTTGGTGAAGTCCGCAAGCTTGATCCACCAGCGATGATCGTTCCTTCGACAAGAGTTATGTGGTCACTAATGGCACAAGCTCCACCTATGATCACATTATTTTCCAATGTGACACTTCCCGCAAGACCAGATTGACCAGCAATAATTACATGATCACCCACCTTACAGTTGTGAGCAATATGAACCATATTATCGAATTTACATCCGTTTCCAATCGTGGTATCTGCTAATGCACCTCTATCGATGGTACAGTTACTTCCGACTTCCACATCATCTCCAATGATAACTCTACCCACTTGTGGAATTTTATTGTGTTTGCCGCCAGCAAAAACAAATCCAAATCCGTCACCGCCAAAACTAGAATTTCCAAATACGATGAAACGTTTTCCGATGATGGTATCGTCGAAGAATACACAGTTTTTTCCAATCCTTGCCCCATCACCAATATGGACATTGTCGCCAATTTTGACACCGTCTTCGATGATGCAGTCATTTCCAATCACAGAGTTTTTGCCTATAGTTACAAAATGTCCTATATCGGTATTAGAACCAATTTTTGCCGAAGGATCGATAACAACTTGTGTGCTATGTTTCCCTGTGGGTTGTTTTTCGGGAAAAAATTGGCGTATGATTTTTGCTGTCGCAAGTTCTACTTTAGGTACAATGATGAGAGCTTTTCCCGTGAGTGAATCGGCGATATCAGAAGATACAATGAGTACGGAAGCTTTGGAAGTTTTGGCTTCGTTCACAAAGGTTTTAGATGCTACAAAGGCAATGTCATTTGCTGTCGCCAAAGAAAGGGATGTGAGTCCAGTAAAAGAAAGAGAAACTATACTTTCTGTATTTTGAAACTTTGCTTCTGGGAGTAATGATTGGAGTGTAGTGAAATTGATTTGAGTCATCTCCGATTCCTTATCAATGGATTTAAGACAAGGAATCAGAGAGGTTAAAGTTTGGCTAACACTATTAGATAGTCTTAGTCATGATTTTTTATTATCCTTCGATTTTATGTGCAATGATATCATCTAAAGAGAACGAACCAGCGCCTTTGATGATTAATGGAAGTGCAATGCCTACAGCAAGGATGTGGTATTCGTAACCATAACCGTTATTGTTAACAAAAAAACCATTTGGTAGGTGTACAAGCACAGCTGCCACAACCATAGTTACCGCAATTCCAAATGCGGCAAGGCGTGTAAAGAGTCCTAGGATAAGTCCAATCGCTCCAAAAAATTCTGCAATGATTGCGAGAACTCCAAAGATATAAGGGATTCCTAAACTAGAGAAAAAACCCATAGTTCCTTCGAATCCGTATCCACCGAAAGCTCCTAGAACTTTTTGTGCTCCGTGTGGGAAAATGGCGAGACCAAGTACTACACGTAGGATCGTGAGTGTGATGTCTTTGTTGGTTGCGAGTAGTTTGTAAAACATATAACCTCTTATTGCTAAATAGTTTAATATCAAACTACTTAATGCTGGGAAAATTGGTCAACGAAAAAATTTAGAATTTTTTTTAAGATTTTTCGTAAACGAGAAAGATTTCGTTTCTTTTGGTAAAATGGTCTTTGAGGGTCCAACCATTCTTATCAAAGTTGGGAAGTTCCGAATTTCGATCGGCAATCCCTGCCAGTCCTGTTTTTCCAATAATATAAGGAACAATCGTAAGATAAATCCGATCGACTAAGTCGGCTTCCAAAAAGGAAAAATTGAGTTTTGGCCCACCTTCCAGTAGGACATTTTTGTAACCTTTACGTTTGAGGATCCCTGTGACTTTTTTTGGATCTATATCATCCGAATCTAAAGCAAAAATCTCGGCTTTGTTCTCTAGGCTTGTTTTGATTTCTTTGAGGTTTGATTTTGTACAGATAATGAGGGGAATGTGGTCAGACTCTTCAAATACATGTTTGTCTGGGGGGAGGGAGCCCTTTCTGACAAGGATGACTGGCCTCGGATTCAGTGCATTGGGAACCGCACGGATTTTTACAATGGGATTGTCATTGATGATGGAGTTTTTTCCGATGAGGACAGCATCGGATTGGGACCGGTAGACGTCCATTTGAGTTTTGTCTTCCGAAGAAGTCAGGCCATACCAACGGCCGTCCGGGCGAACTACCTTTCCATCCAAGGTCATCGCCATATTAATCGATAATTTCATGAAATTTTCCTCCGAGAGAGATTCTGCAATTCGCGCTGGAGGATGTGGTAGACCTGCATGGAGCAGGTGCCGCAGCCGGTAGAGGCCCTTGTGGTTTCTCTGATTTGTTCCATTGTCACGGCGCCCGCATGGATGGCACGGACTAAATCATCTTCCGTCACCATTCGACATAAACAGACCCGTTTGGGTCTCATAAGGGAATTTAAATCGAAAGGATCCATACCTGAACTAATCATTTGACAGATTTACGAAAGGGAGGGAAACTCTTTAATTACTTTCAACCAAGGAAAATTCAATCACCCTCTATGTCCCTAGACAAAAACCCGGAAGCCAAAAAGAAAAAAAACCGTGAAATATTCGGATGGTGTATGTTCGATTTTGCGAACTCATCTTATACCACAGTCATTATCAGTGTCGTTTATTGTGAAATTTTCACTAATTTAATCGTTCCTTCTGATCCCAATTCCAGTGATCCCTTTCAATATGGTAGGTCGGTTTGGGCATGGGCTTTGGCAGCCTCTTATGTTTTAGTCGTGTTGACTGGGCCAATCTTTGGTGCCATTTCTGATTACAGTTCTAAAAAGAAATTTTTTCTTTTTCTAAGTTATATAGGCTGTATCGTCGCCACTTTCTTGTTATATTATGTTGAACCTGGTATGATTTGGTTAGGTTTTGTTTTAGTTGCAATTTCTAATTTTTTCTTTGCATCCGGCGAAAACTTTGCCTCTAGCTTTTTACCCTTCCTAGGATCCAAAGATGATTTAGGAAAAATATCGGGCTACGCCTGGGGAATCGGATACTTCGGAGGAATTGGTTCTGTCTACATTGCCACGAAGCTCGGTGCCATTTCTTTAGATAATTTCGAAAATTTAAAATTAGTTGGTCCTTATACTGCAATTTTTTTCTTAATCGCTGCGATTCCTACCTTTCTATTCTTAAAAGAACCGCACCTGCCACTTGGGATTTCTCATAAGGTAAATTACTTTAAAATTGGTAAAGACCGAGTGATACAAACACTCAAAGATGCAAGTCACTTTAAGGATTTGATGATTTATCTAGTTTCTTTGTTTTTTACAATGGCGGCCTTAGCGATTGTCATTTCCTTTGCCTTCATATATGGTTCTCATGAAATTCATATCGAAACAGAACATAAACAAGCCATGTTTATCTTTATCCAAATTTTTGCTGCTGTTGGTGCTCTTGCGTTTGGTGTCATTCAGGATAGTATTGGCGCAAAGAAAACATTCAACCTGACACTGGTTCTCTGGCTATTAACCTGTGGATTGATTTATTTTGTTCATGATGTTACAAACCTTATCAATATGGTTCTTGGGAAAAATTGGTCTGTGCAGTGGGTGTTTGTTTTTATATCTTCCCTTGCAGGAATGGGGCTTGGTTCTACTCAGTCAGCGTCAAGAGCACTAGTTGGTATCTTTAGTCCAGAATCCAAGTCAGGAGAATTTTTTGGAATGTGGGGACTTTCTGGAAAAATTGCAGGTGCTGCTGGACTATTTCTTTTTGCATACATCCAAACACTTGTAACTCTCAGAAATGCCTTCTTGGTTGTTGCTTTCTTTTACTTTTTATCACTACTTATTAACTTGTTTGTAAACGAAGAAAGAGGAGTCGAGGCGGCCAACCGTTTCCAAGAAAAAACATGATAGTTGAAGACGAGGATGATTTTGAATTACACCAGAGCCAAAGAAATTTGGCTCTCGCAACCATCGATGAATTAATGTTAACTAAGATGGATTTGTTAGATGCAGAAAAAAAAGTGCCTCGTTTTATCAACAATGCACTTTCTTATTTAAAAAGGAAATATGTGACTGAGGAACAAACGATTTCACAACTCCTAATCAGTCGAAGAGAAAAACATCAAACTTGAATTTTAGTTTGTTGTTTTAAATTTTTTAGTTCGTGTTATAATCCAAAATTTTAGTAATCATTTGTTTTTGATCTAACTCGATGTTTCTGAGTTTGAATGCAGTTTGTTTGGAAATTTTTCGTAACATTTTTTTGTAAGATCGCATGATATGTTTTTGTTTTTCGTAAGGAAGTGGATCTTTTTCATCATTTAAAACCATAGCAATGTCCGGTTCTGCTGGTTGTACTGGATCATTTGGCCAAATCGTATCAGAAGTAAGAGATCTATAATATTCCAAACGGATATCCGAGTTTGTATCTAACTTCGCTTCCCCTTTTTCATCTTTTTCGGATCCTTCTGATTTTGGGGATGGATTTACAAGTCTTCTCATTTCTTTTACATGGATGGTTCCATCTGCGTTCACCCTGCGAAATGTTAAAATGATTTTGTCTAAATCGCTAAAATCCTCTTTTGGAAATATATAAGCAACACCATCGTATAAGAATACTGTCGGATAATCAATGTAAGACTGCCCTTGTGGAAGTTTAATTTCCATATAAGGTTTACCATCTTTATCTTTTTTATATAATTCTTTATGTTCGTCTGGTGTATGAGCTAGGTATTGCGCAGCTGTTTTATCCACTCCTAAATCTTGGAGTTTTTTCATTTTGCGTAAGTTCCCAATGATGTTTGCATGTAAGGTATCAATTTCGTTATCACCAAACCCGTTTTTTCTTTGAAGATCAATTTGTTTTTGGGTTTCACGTTCCTTCAAAGTAGCAGAAGCCGGTTTTTCAGCATATATAGCCGAAATCCCAATTAGGAAAAAGAGAGTGATGGAGAATCGTAGAATCATGACGTACCTCAGAGATTTCTGTCTTTTATAGTATCGAATCCTTCCTTGTCGATTCTTGAATGGACTTAGTCAGATTTTTCTCGTAGAAAAAAAACGGTTGAGGGATTGGAAAAGGTCCATTTCCGCTTCTTTGGCCTTGGGAATGAGTCCTGTGAGTTGGATGTAACCGTGGATGAGAGAGGAAAATAACCTTTCTTCGACTTTGACACCAGCTGTTTGCAGGAGTTTGGCATAAGTTTCTCCCTCTTCGCGTAACGGATCATATCCTGCGATTCCTAAATATGTGGGAGGAAGCCCTTTCAATTCTTTGGCATCTGCTAAAACCGGGGAATTATAATGAAGTGACCTATCTTTTTTGTTAGGAAGGTAGTTTTGGATGAACCAACGCATCAGAGAACGTGTGAGGACATAACGTTCCGCAAAAAGCTCATAGGTTTCTGATTCTTTGGAAGTATCAAGCATCGGATATAGTAATGCCTGGTAAACAGGAACAGGAACCTTGTCTTTTTTGGCTCGAAGGCAAAGAGAGGTTGCCAGTAACGCTCCCGCACTGTCACCGCAAACGGCTATGGCATTGGGTGATCCGCCAAAGAGATACACTGTGTTTCGCACATATTGGTAAGCAAGCCAAACATCATCGTGAGCGGCAGGATAGGGATGTTCGGGTGCCAAACGATAGTCCACAGCTATGACTATGCTTTTTGTATAATGAGACATTTTACGACAAAAATTATCATGTGTCTCTAAATTACCAATGGTGAGACCTCCGCCGTGAAAGAAGAGTACAGAAGGAAGATTTCTTTTTTGTGGGTTGGCGTTGTAGACTCGGATGGGAATGAAAGAGGCGCTAGGAGTGGGAATCAGTTTGTCTTCGATATGAGCAATGGGAAATTCCGGTTCCTCGAAGATCCGCATTTGATCGCGGTAGTGCCGGCGTGCCTTTTCAGGACTCATTTGTTCCATTTTAGGCAGAAATCTTGCAATGTTACATGCTAAAGCACAGTGCGGATCCAATTCATTTGTTTCCGGTTGGTCTGACTTTCGAACCAAGGTAGAAATCCAATGTTCTGGTAACGAAAAGACTAGTTGCGCGACTGATTTTTTGATACCTAACATTAAATAACCGATAATCTTTCTTGTAACATTCTATAGATTAAAAACAAACCGTAACTGTCTAATTTGCAGTAAGCTTTCAAATCCTCCAGAACACGTTTTTTTTCTTCGGCTGTCACCTGCTTTTTTATTAATCTTAAATATTGGTAGTTAGCATCTTGTCCTTCACGAATGGAGAGGCCTCCGTGACTTTCTGTACTAAAGCAGGGAAGGATTTCCTTTAAAGATGCTTTGCCATTTTGACCGGGATGGTAGATCCAAAGTTTTTTAAATGGCAATGCCAAGTCGATAAACATCGATTTGACTCTCTCCCAAAACTCTAAAAACTCTGGAAATGCTTCGGCTGACTCCTGGATGATGAGTTTTTCAAAGAAATCGTTAAACGAAAATATGGTGATCCCTGGTGGTAAATCCTTTTGTAATTGGGACATAACAGGAATACGGGGGTCAGAGCCTATATCTTCATGTAAATAGGTTTTATGTGTTAAAGTATTCTTTTCAGAATCCCAAATATGTAAGGAATACAAATATGGAATGTGTTGGAAGGGTCTTGTTTGTGGATAAAGAGGAATGTAAGGGTTGATGGATTCAAAATCTAAAAAAGCAACGGATTTTGTCGCATTAGATAAATAAGTTTCGAATGGTTTTCGATCAAAGTAAATATTTCCTGTGATATGAGCTTCTTTTTGAATTTTTTGGATGGGAGATAGCTCTGAATCGGGAACAGATTCGTACGAATTGTACCCAGAGGCAAACCATTGTTTGGCTAATTCGGAACTGTCACGAAAATCAAAGATCTCTTTGGCAGTTTCTTTCCCTTTTGCACAATGACTTGGAGATAGACAGGTTTTTAGGGAACGACAACTCGGTTTGGCCTCAAAAAAAGAATACCGTACAGATTGTCCTATTGTGCTTTTTAGTTCTTCTTGGAATGAGTTCCATTCTTCTTCTCTAGTCCCCATCTCTGATTCCATTCGTGAAGTGATATCTTCCACGAGTAGGTAATCTTCTGGATTGATGGGACCACCTGGATAAACAAATTTTGTTTGAATGCGAATGAGTTTGTATCCAAGAATTTTAAGTGACATACCTTCTGCCACTTGTTTGTAAAAATAAAATGAACGCAGGATGTCTTGTTTGATCGAACCAATTGGCCGAAAATCCCAGAGAATCCAACCTTCCCGTTCGCTATCGTATTCTAAATATTCTACTGTGGAAACAAATTCATTAAAACGAAGATGGGCGTGAAAGATAGATTTCTTTTCTAGGATTAAGGTTTCTGTTTTTTTGAAACTTTCCTCTTTTTCTAGCGTTTTGTCTAATGAGGTTCCATCAGGAAACTGGTTTCTACAAAGTTGGAGGAAATCTCCCCATTCCAGATAACCACCATAAGACGATGTGGAAGGCTTTTGTACTACTCCCTCTCTGATTAAATGAAATGCATTCTTACACCTCAAGTATTGTAAATACTGAGATTTGGTGATTATATTAACTTTTTGATCAAACAAGTTGATACAAATTTTCCCAATATTGTGTATAGGTTTGGAATGATTCTTTCCAAACTTCTGAAGTCGAAACAAGAGCCTCTGGAGATAAAATCAAAAATTGAAAAAGTGCATTTTGATTTGTTGTTTTGACTTTGTATTCGGACCCTGTTTTTTCGAAATTGGCACCTTCTAAAAATAATCTCCAACGATCTTCATAATCAGGATTTATTTGAAAAGAGATTTCCATCTCTGGGTGTTTGGCGATCAGTAAAGGGTGAAAGTTCAAATCTTCTTTTGTGATTTTTAAATTAGATAAAAATTCTTCTTTGGATTCTTTTTTAACTGAGATTTTTGGTAAAATGAATTTTCGTAAGGATTTTTTTCCGCGATCATAAGCTAACAAATAGAAGTCAGTGGTGTTTTTGCGAACCAATCGATAGGGTTCGATGATTCTTTCATTGGATTCATATCCATATTGGATGGTGAGTGCTCGTTTGTCTTTGATGGCTTGAAGGATTTTTTCTGTATGAGACGAGTCCGGTTCTTCTTCTGATTTGGAATCCAGTTTTGGTTGTTTGGCAAATTTCGGAAGGAGATCAAGATGGTTTGAAAAAAGTTTCTGTGAAAGACTAAAACCTTCGGCCGAAGGTTCTTGGCTATATAATACTTGTGAGAGATATTCTAACTCTTCTTTGTTGAGTTGGAGAGACTTATTGATTGATTCTTTTTCTAAATAATAAGGGAAGTAGTCTTCTGATTGGTAACCAAACTGAGCCACTTTGATATTGAATCCAAGGCTTTTGAGTTGGTTTAAGTCTCTGTAGAGCTTTTTGCGATCGGATTCTATATCTTCATTTTTGTAGAACCGAGGCATGATATTACGAAATTTTTGGAAACTGATTCCTTTTGGTTCGCGGAGCAGATTAAAAAGTAAGGCAAAGAGGCGGACTTCCGTCTCATTCATTTTTTTCACTTCAATCATCGGAAAGTCTTCAAAAGAAGTCATATCTTCCCAAATTGTTTGTTTTTTTGATTCCGAAAAGTAGAAAATGAAAAAAACTGGAAAAGAATGCGAATCATTGGTCTTATTCTAAGCCTTTCCTTTTTTCTACAGTGTGCAACGTATTGGAAAAATCGTAAAAATGATTTCCAAGACATAGTAACCGTTGGTGCTGAAACACCAATGTACGGAGCTGCCCTGAAAGTAGGTCCACTTCCTATTGGTGTTCTTTTCCAAGGTGGTGAGTCCGGGTTAGGAAAAAAGGATTTGGGCCGAGGTGTGGGTCTTAGGGGTGGAGAATTAGGTACTTACCATTCCCAACAACTCGTCTTTGGTATATTAGGTGGTGAGAGTTTTCATTCAGGTCTTCCCATTTTGGATGCCAAAGGAAATTGGCTTGTCGATAAAAAAGGGATCCCTCTTACCAAAGAAGAAAGAGCCAATGTAAAAAGTTATAAGATGCGATATTATTCTTATCTTTATGATCCTGTAAAGGATCGAAAGAGGAGAAAAAAAGAGCACTTCCGTCGGGAACTTACAAACGACTTGGTGGCTGCCACTGGACAAAAAGAATTTTTGGTGTATCTTCCCGCAGAAGACTTAAAACCATTTGGTTATCCGCCAGGTTATTCTTGGAATGTAGAGTTTGTAGCAGGGGTTTATGGCGGGGCCAGACTTGGATTTAATGTTGCAGAAGCCTTTGATTTTTTACTTGGATTTACCACCATCGATTTGTTAGATGATGACTTAGAAGGAAAGGTAAAACCAAGTTTCCCCGGATATCCTTTCCCTGCACCCACCGATGCGGAATTGGAATCCACATCGGAAGAATGATTTTATAGTTTGAAGTCTTTTGCTGTAATTTTATTTTTTGCGTCAAAAGTAAGTTTTAAAAACTTTTCAATTGTATCAGGTTTTTCTTTCAAAGTGTAGTATTGTTCTGGAACATCGCGGTCTTCAGCAAAATACCATACCATGACTGTTCCACTTGGGTCAGATGATTTTTCTGTCGATTTGCCAAGAACAGCTTCTGTTTTTACTAAACCATCCCCCACTTTGATCATATCGATTTCTAATTTGCGAAGTGCCGTGTGCGGATAAACTTTAGTGCTTCCTGCTTGTACTTTGTTTCCAGAGGAACAAGAAACAAGGAAAAGAACGGAGGCAAACGTGCTGAGTATCAAAAGTTTTTTGAACATAAATCCCTTACCTTTAGATGGATTACCCAAGATTCTACAGGATTGGATCGGGGTTGGCAAGTGTTATCTTTTCTCTTTCTGCATCGATTCTACCCATTTTTTCCAAAATCTTTTTGAAAAAGGGAATGGTTAAAAACACAAGTCCAATCTCCAAAAATCCAAAAAAGAAAGAGAGAGCAGAAAAACTATAAGCAGGAGGTAATACTGATTCGAAAACCATTTGCATTTGTACAGAAACAACCGGACCTAACATAAAGCCAAGCGAACCCACACCGGTAAAAGCAGACATTGTCGTAGCAGTCAGGCCAGGTTTTGACATTTTACTGGCAAGCATCATGGAAGGTACAAACATCACTCCGGCTCCAACACCACAGACCAGTAAAAAGGTAAAAAGATACCAATAATCGTTAGTTGTCCCAGAGAGACCAAGAAAAATTCCGTAGATTGTAGAACCTACAAGCACTAGGGGCAAAACGCCTGTTTTGCGAGAGAGAAGTGCCGAAGGGTAGGAAAGTAAACTCATAGGAAAAAGAACAAGTCCTAAAAACACACCGAGCATTCCGGGATGGAAGGCGAGTGTTTCACGTAAGTGAATGTTAAAAGAAGATATAATAAAACCGACAGTAAAGCGGTCGATGAAGTTGAATAAAAACGGAACAAACAAAAATGGATTTTCAAAAATGGCAACTTTTAAGTCGTTTAACTTAAAATCTTTTACTTTATGAATCCCTTTGTCCTTTAACATCAGTAAACTCATTAATCCTACAAAGATAAGAATTCCTGAACCTACATAAAAGGGCAAAAGGGGATTTTGTCTTCCAAGGATACCGAGCGGCATACCAAAGGCACCACCAAGAGATAAAAACATCCCCGTGATGCCCATAAGAATGCCTTTGCCATAATAACGTTTGTTCTCTGGATCGTTTTCACGATCGGCAGCCGAACTAAGTAAAAGTCCGATGATAAAAATATGGGCGGCACCTTCGAGGAATCTTAAAAAAAGAAAGAGTCCCATGTCGGTGACAATAGTGAGTAAATAAAAAAGCCCTGCATCTAAAAAACAGAAAAAACTAATGAAGTATTTTCTGTTTTTAAAACGGTCAGAGATGATTCCCGCAACTGGTGCAAAAAGAAAGGAACCGAGCATGGGAATACTTGTGAAATAAGCAACTTCCCAGTTCGATCCGAGTAAGCGATCTTTTACTACATCCTTGACTACCGGCACAATCATCGTAACCGGTAACATAGATAAAAAAACTAAAGTGACTAATGTATACGGGAATCCCAAAAATTAACCTGCTGGTAAAAGAGTTTGGTAACGGTCCATTCCGATATTTTCTTTAAGATCGGAATCGAGTTCAATAAACAAAAACTTGTTTAAATCGAACGTAACCTTCGCTTCTTCTAATAGTTCTGCCTTTTGTGATTCGTCCAATGGGAGAGTGTCCAAATTTTGACGATAAATTCCTTTGAAAGCCATAAGGTCTTCGATTTCAGGGAATTCATAAAAAGCAGTTCCTTCATTTCCTTCTAGTTCAAAAGTTTTAGCTACTACTTTTTTGATTGCTTGGCCCCCTGATAGATCTCCCAAGTAACGTACGTAAGCCTGTGCTACTAGAAGTTCTGGTTTGGTTTTTGCCGTATTTTTGATATGATCGATGTAACCTTGTGTCGCTTTCGATATAGATCCACGAAGTTTGGTTCCAAATTTCTTTTGGAAACTGGCAATATCTTCTTTGAGTGCTTTTTCGCGAAAGAGAGTCGGAAAGTAAAGTTTGGCAAGAATGGGGTTGTCTTTGTTTTGGCGGTAGAGTTCTTCCATTACCGTATAAACTGCGAGTAAACTTTCTAATTGGTAAGTATAGGTTTGGGCATCTAGACCCCCGCGAAAAATGGCGCGGAGATACGGGACCTTTTCGGTTTCCTGGTGTTTTTCTGCGGTTCCTTCTCGTAACATCATTGCTATAGACATAATGACTCCTCGTTTCTTTTTATGAGAATCAATCTCATATATGACACTACCCTGACAATTGCAGTTCGTGTCAAAGAAAATTATAGGGAATCTTCCTGGGTGGGGGATTTCCAAAATTCGAGTGGGGTGTTCGCCCTTTGTTCGGGGTAGAGGAAGTAGGAGAGAAAGAAAACCAAAATGGAGACAAGGATCCCGATGGTGGCAAGAACAACATCCTTACCCACTTTCCGGAAAGTATCTAAATAAGGTAGGTCTTTGTATGTGATGACATTTAGAATGATTTCGCGGCCCGCAAGGAGTCCTAAAAATGCCCAAGTGGTAGACATGGGGACATTACTAATGTATTGGAAAAAGAATAAGAGACTTCCATACACTAAATCGACAATGGTGGCGGCTTTGGCCCATTGGATGTCTGATTTTTCGGATACCACACGTTGGATGGTGCCACCGTTAGTGCGAATGATGACAAGTAAAGCGACGATGAGAATAAATACAGCGGTCAAAAATTCGATGATTCCCAACTGCCTAGGTAAAAATACGGCAATGTTTGCTGTGTCTTGAAATAACCAAGCCACCCATAAATACATTGTGGAAAGCCATTGTAACTGAGACCATCTTCTCTCCGTTACTGGATCGGGAGTGTGAACCTCATGGTATTCATGTGGGTCTACTTTGACAAGGATCGCCCAAACAACAATCGCAACAAGGAATGCGAGACCATATCCAAAAAAGGATTTTGTTAACATTTGGTCTATGCTCTTTCCACCAAACAATCCTAAGACGAGAAAAGTCGTAGAAACGGGAGCTCTTAGTCTTGTGATGACTACTAGAATTACTGGAGCTAAAAGTTGGAGGAGATTGAAATCTTTGGTTTCAGGGATGGAATCAAGTCGATGAAAATGAATTTCACCTCCATGTAAAAACCATGCGCCTAAATGAACGAAAAATAAAAGACCACCGAAAACGAGAATCTTTTGTAGCCAATGAACTGATTTTTTACTCTCGATAAAGGTTCCGATGGTTTGGACTGCATCGTTTCCAGCCACAGAGAACGATGCAATCGCAAAAGAAAACCATCCAAGATAATACCGAGGAAACCCCAGGAAATAACCTGCACAAATCGTAAAAACTAAAAAAAGGGTAAATACAAAGAATCGAACTTGGTCCTTTTTTGTAGGGTGCTGGTAATCTATTTCCTGGTTAGAGCTCATGCATTCATATAGTGTTTCGCATATCTCTCCGTGATTTCCTTGCGGTCGAAAAGAATAAACACATCTGTAGTACCAAAAACAGAATCCAGTGCAGGAATTCCACAGATTTTAGCACCCACTCGGAGGTATCCTTTCAAAAGTGGAGGGATATTTTTGGAAATTAATTTTGGATCTTCTACATGAAAATTGGCATCAAAACCAGGAAGGACATAGTCAGGGTTTGGATATACCCGAAATTCTTCTGGGGCAATCGCATCTTTCGCTTTCAAAAATCCATAAGATTGGGAAGCAACTCCAGCATCGGTAGAGTGAATTGATCCGCAACCCATCAAATAACGAACGTTATGTTTGTTCATGAACTCAGCAAGTCCTTGCCAGAGTAAAGAGATCACCGAACCATCACGGTAATCAGGGTGAACGCAAGAACGTCCTACTTCTGCAATTTCATCAGGAAGGTTGTAAATAGATGTAATATCAAATTCGTTTTCGCTATAAAAACCAATTCCGTTTTTTGCATTTTGGCGTGTTAATATGCGGTAGGTTCCTACAATTTTTTTGTCATCAGTAGATTTATCGATCACGATTAGGTGGTGGCAGTACAAATCGTATTCATCACGGTCTTTTCTTGTAGCAGAAGATTGTGGCAGACCTTCTCCCATTTCTAAGTTGAACACTTCATATCGTAGTGCGAGTGCTCTTTCAATTTCTAGTTGGTTTTCCGCTAAACGAACCTCTAAAATTCGTTCTGTTTTATTAATAGTATTTGGTTTCATCGGAATTTATCCTCTTGTTTATCTACTGATAAGGTAAAATGGATCGGTTACGACAATGTGACAATAAGGTGAAAATCATTTGTTGGGATCAATTGTTGCATTATTACAAATTGATGACACTAAGTAATTTTCCCGAATCACCAAATAATTTAATGTTTAAGATTCGTCGAATAGCGTTGGTTCTTTGTTCAAATCTTCTTCTATTGTTTCGTCCGGAGTAAATTGATACAATAGATCTGTAATGTCTTTTGGATTTTTGACAGTAGGGTTAAGCCAATGATTTTGATTTTGTAATGGCATTACGATTGGTTGACGATGTTTATTTTCCCCGCAGTTATGGATGGTTTTCATTTTTTCATTTGCTTCACCAGTGAGAATCGTAATCCACTTGGTTCCATTTTCTTCTCCCCATAAACCTGCAAAAAAAGAATTAGGATTTTTGAATGTGATTTCGTATTTATGTTTTTTGCCTGTCCTTTGTATTTGCCATTCAAAAAAAGAATGTATAGGAACAAGAATCCGATTCTGTAGATACTGACTCCAATACGGAGAAGAAATTAATTTTTCTGATTTTGTATTGGTTAAAAAGTCGGGACACCAGGAAGGTTTTGTACCCCAGGCATTCGTTTCGGATACAACCGATTCACCATCTAGTTGAAAGGATTGCACCAAACTTTTGGGATGTTTGATTTCAAATAGCGGTGAATTGAATTTTAGAAATTGGTTGATTGTTTCTTTTGGTAACCTGTGAAACCAATCGGCTTTTTTTTCTTCTTCTAAGATCAATCTCCAGGAAAGCAAGTTACACATGGTGATAAACTTATGAACGAAAAAATAACAGCCTAATGAGCTTCATCCCAATTCCCACCAAACTTTCCTTGGGCAACAATGGGGACTTTGAGTTTCATTGCAGATTCCATTTCTTCTTTTGCCATTTGGTAAAATTCTTTTTTTTCCTTTGGATCCACTTCAAACACTAGTTCGTCATGTACTTGTAAAAGTAGTTTGGAACGAAAAGATTCTTTTTTGATTTTTTTATCAATTTGAATCATTGCAAGTTTGATCATGTCCGCAGAAGTTCCTTGGATAGGAGAATTGATGGCGACTCGTTTTGCAGCTTCGCTTGCCATTTTGTGTTTGGAATGTATGTCGGGCAGGTAACGTCTGCGTCCTAGTAATGTTTCCACATACCCGTGTTCTTTACAGAACTCTACGATTTCTTCCATATAAGTGCCCACACCAGTATATGTGGCAAAATATTTTTCTATAAATTCTTTTGCTTCTTTTCGGCTGATTCGTAAGTTATTGGAAAGGCCGAAAGATGTGACTCCGTAAATTACAGAAAAGTTGACCACTTTCGCTTTGTTCCGCATATCTGAAGTTACTTGGTCTTCGGGAACTCCAAAAATTCCGGCGGCCGTACGTTTGTGGATATCCGCTCCTGATTTGTAAGCGTTTATCATTTGCGGATCATTGGAAAAATGGGCCATAATGCGAAGTTCGATTTGGCTATAGTCAAGGGAAAGAATTTCGAATCCTTTTTTGGCAACAAAACCCTTACGTAATAATCTACCTTCTTCATCTTTAATGGGGATGTTTTGTAAGTTTGGATTCGTTGAAGATAACCTACCTGTGGCCGCAATGGTTTGATTATAACTTGTGTGTATTCGTCCCGTTTTGGGATTGATGAGTGTAGGTAATGTATCTGTATAAGTGGATTTGAGTTTTGAAAATTTTCGAATTTCTAACAGATGATCAATGATAGGATGAGTGCCTTGTAAAGATTCCAAAACTGAATGATCTGTAGAATAACCAGTTTGTGTTTTTTTCTCTGCAGGAAGTCTTAAATCTTCGAATAAAACGGTTTGCAATTCTTTGGTTGAATTGATGTTGAATGGCCTTCCCGCAAAAAAATGGATATTTTTTTCGTGTTCTTTGATTTTTGTTTCGAAAATTTTAGAAAGTGATTCAAAGTATCCAGGTTCTACAGCGATCCCTTCAAATTCCATATCAGCAAGCGCTTGTAATACGGGCATTTCAATATCGAAAAAAAGTTTTTTGTGAATTCCTTCTTCCATTTTGGGTGAAAGAACATTAAAAAGTTGTAACGTAATGTCTGCATCTTCACAGGCATATTCGGAAACACGTTCCGGATCAATATCGTATAGGTTTTGTTTTTTCTTTCCTGTTCCAACTAACTCTTCGTAAGTGATGGTTTTATAATTCAAATAGTTAACGGCCATATCATCCATATTATGGCGGCGTTCTCCAGGGTTTAAGAGATAAGAAGCAAGCATGGTATCAAAATGAATTCCTGAAAGCTCCACTCCATAATTTCGAAACACTAATAGATCATATTTAATGTTTTGCCCAATTTTTTTCCACTTTGGGTCGGTTAACATTGGTTTTAAGACGGCGAGTCCTTCTTCGGGAGATGGGAGAAGGTGGCTATAGATGGACTCCGGATGAGAGAAGGCAATATAATAGGCGCATCCTGGTTCCTGGGAAAAAGAAACTCCAAGTAACTCTGCAAGCATAGGGTCTTGGGAAGTAGTTTCTGTATCTACGGAAATAGGTTTTTTAGGATCAAGTTTTGTTACAATTTTTTTCAATTCCTCTAAGGTTTGGATTCGTTTGTAATTCTTTTTATTGTCCGCAGAACTCTTGTTAAGTTTTTGATCAGAATCCGAACCTGAAGTTTCTTTTGATGATTTTTTGTTTTTTTTGTTTGGTTCTGATTCTGAAACTTTTTCTTTTGTATCTCCGTCGCTGGCAATGGGAATTCCTGCTTGTTTGGCAAGATCACGGTGGAGAACATTGTATCCTTCGTCTTTGAAGTACTGAACTTTGGCAGGTTCATGATAGTTCGGTATTTTTAGATCATTTTTTTTAATATCGAGTTTGAGGTTGGTGACAATGGTTGCCAATTTTCTAGATAAAAATGCATTTTCTTTGTCTGCCGCTAACTTATCAATCAGTGATTTGTTTTTTACCTGGTCCAGTTTTTTGTATATGGTTTCTAAGTTTCCAAATTCTTGGATGAGTTTGGCGGCCCCTTTTTCTCCTACACCTTTTACTCCAGGAATGTTATCGGAAGCATCACCGAGTAGTCCCATATAATCAGGAACTTGTTCTTTGGTAATTCCAATATTGGTTTCTACCCATTTAGGATCGATCTTTTCGAATTCGGAAACTCCACGTTTCCCACGTAACATGTGTATGTTTTTGTCGAGGACTTGGTATAAATCTTTATCACTTGATAAAATGACTATTTCTTCAAAATCTTTTGCAAATTTTTTGCAAAGTGAACCTATGATATCGTCAGCTTCGATCCCATCCATTTTATACATTGGGAATTCCAAAGCCTTTAACATTTCGTATATTGTATGAAGTTGAGGTTTTAAATCCTCTGGCATTGGTTTTCTATGTGCTTTGTAGTCCTCATACAAATCGTTTCTTTCGAGTCTTGTGCCTGGATCAAAAGTAAAAGCAATATGTGTGACTTTTTCATCTTGAAGGAGTTTGAATAACATCCTCCAAAATCCAAATACGGCACCACTAGGGAGACCTGTTTTAGAATTGGTTAGGTTGGAAGCTGCAAAAGCAAAATAGGCTCGGAAAGCCAAAGCATGGCCATCAATGATTAAAAGTCTTCCACTCATATTCCT
Source organism: Leptospira montravelensis (assembly GCF_004770045.1). Taxonomy (NCBI): domain Bacteria; kingdom Pseudomonadati; phylum Spirochaetota; class Leptospiria; order Leptospirales; family Leptospiraceae; genus Leptospira; species Leptospira montravelensis. The sequence continues at coordinate 243,843 of NZ_RQFO01000017.1, read as the reverse complement.
TCTCCGTACAAAGCATCTCCTAAAAAGGAATAATAAATTAGTTTTGTTTTTTCAACCGTTTTGGAAACAGAAAATCGTTTTACAGAAGATTTGTTGAAAGTTCCGAACTTAGTTCTTAATTCTTCAGATCCAACTAATTTGTCTAAACCTTGGGCAATACTATCGGAATCTCCCACCGAACAGACGTAAGCTCCTTCGTTATGATCTAACATTTCACCTATTCCACCACCGTTTGTAGCAACAATGGGAAGTGCTGATGCCATTGCATCCAAAACAGAAGTTCCAAGCCCTTCTTCTTTTGATGTAAGTGTAAAAATATCGAATAAAGAAAGGAGGGCGGGGATATCTTTTCTGTATCCCGTAAAAATCACTTTGTCCTTAATTCCCAATTGTTCGGCTTGTGATTTTAGTTTGTTTTCCAATTTTCCATCACCAACGATCATTAGGCGAAAGTCAGTATTCGTTCTCATTTTTGAGATTGCATTCAGGAGTGTTTCTTGGTCTTTGTGATCGACAAGTGCTGCCACATTTCCGATGATAATACATTTTTTGGGAATATGAAATTCTTCCTTTAGATATTCGTGTGGAGCCGATTTCGAAAATCGTTTTAAATCAATCCCAGAGTATACAGTGATGATTCTTTCTGGCGCAATTTTACTTGATATCATCACTTCTTTGATTTTTTGAGAAACTGGCAGATAGTAATCGTTAGCTGGATGTTGGTATTTCCATTTTGAGAAAAAACTAGATTTTGGTTTAAAGTCTACTCTTCTTGAAACGATTAATGGAATGTTTAAATGTTTTCTTTTCGCAAATAATGCGAGTGTATGGGCATGTGCCGTATGAGTGTGAATCAGTTTGACATTTTTAGAAATACAGAGAGATCGAATATTCTTATATGCTTTTCTATCCCATTCACCGCGCATTTCGATGGGAATAAACTCGTAACCGTTTTCTTTACATTTTGTTTCTAAAGGAGAACCAGGTTGGCCTACAACAATTTGAGGGATTTTGAAATTGGAAAGTCCTTGGACTAAATAAAAAAGCTGCTGTTCTCCGCCGCGCCATTCGCGGGAAGTATTTACATGAAGGATCAAATTATAAGTGTTTGGAACGGTCGTATTCGAGAGCGATGATGGAACCCATTACTTTGAATCCCGCCGGTGCTTCGTCTACCATTCCTTCTCCGTGAAACATTACTTTAACGGAGTCCATCATGGCATTGATAATTTTCAATCCTTTTCCCATGTTCTTATGTTTTTGGCCAGAGCCATTATAAGGTAGGGTATCCGGTTTTCTACTTTGGTGATTTTTGATATGATCGAGGAAGGTACTAAAACATTGGTTTTGGTTGGATCTAAGGAGTTCTTTGTCGTTATCGGGAAGTGAACCATTTTCGGAAAGTCCCGATCCGTAATCTAAAATGTATAATGTGAATTTGGCAGAATCAATGCGCCAACGGCAGATAATGGTTTCATCACAGTGACAAGATACGTTTGCAGCCACTGCATTGGTAAGAGCTTCGTCAGCGGCGAGTTCAATTTGCATGATATTGTCAGCACTAAACCCGTTGTCTTCCAAGGTACGTTTGAGTTCTGTTCGGAAATGTCTGACAGAAGACATATCGGGAGGTAGGAACATGGCGTATGATCCTAAAGAAGGGGTTAACAAATAAGGTAAAACTTCAGATGCAGTCAACGGCCGTTTTTCCCTCCCCTCTCTACTCATATTACACGAAGGAGAAGGATAAAAAAAGTCAAAAATCCCTCAAAAGCAAACGGCGAAGGAAAAAATTTCCTAAATGGTGAGGCGAATCGCCTCGGCCAAGTGTTCCATCCGTTTGATCAGTTTCTCTTGGCCAAGAAGGCTAAAGAGGATGGGAAGCTCTAATCCGTGAGATTTTCCAGTTGTGATGGCTCGGATTGGCATAAAAAGGGTTCTTCCTTTTTCTCCGGTGGTTTCTCCAGTCTTTGCCATCGCTTCTTTGTAATCATCTGGAGTTACCAAACTTTGTGACTTCACGAATTGGTAAAATGCGGAAACAACGGCCTTTCCATTTCCATCCAAAATCAGTTGTTTTGCTTCTTCGTTTTCAAATTGGAGATTTTCTAAAAAGAATTCTTCAATGTAAGGTGGGGCTTGGATGAGCCTATCCAAATACACACGAACAGAATCCAAAATGGAAAGTAATTGTGGGTTAGTTCCTTTTTTAAACTCTTCTGGAATTTGGCAATCTTTGAGAAATGGTTCGAGATCTTTTCCTAAAGTTTCAATTTTTACATCACGAATGTATTTATTCGACATCCAATTGAGTTTTGATTTTGGATTTAAATATTCCGCAAGTCCGAGAAGTGATAACTTATTAAAATCAACAGTTTCCTTTTCTTCTTCTTTGAGTTTTTTGAATACATCAAAGGTAGCGGGTGATTTAGAGCAACGTTCCACATCGAAGACAGAACAGAGCTCTTCGTCACTCATATATTCTTTCCCATCAGGAGAAGTCCAACCAAGGAGAGCCATATAGTTTCTCATGGTATCACTCGAGTAACCTAAGTCGCGGAAGGCAAGAACAGAGGTAGCTCCCGCACGTTTGGAAAGTTTTTTTCCATCGGTTCCTACAATTTCACTGGCATGAGCAAATCTCGGAAGGGGAAATCCAAAAGCTTCAAAAATTAAAATTTGGCGTGGTGTGTTGGAAAGATGTCCCACTCCGCGAATCACATGTGTGATTTTCATAAGTGCATCATCAATCACCACAGCATAGTTATACGAAGGGAATCCATCGGACTTCACGATAATAAAGTCACCTATGAGTTTGGATTCAAACTTTACTTTTCCTTGGATCATATCGTCTACGATCACAATTTTATGGGGAGTTTTGAATCTTACTGTGTAAGGGATTTTTTTCTCTATTTGGGATTGGATTTCTGCATCAGAAAGGTCAGAACATTTTCCATCATAGATGTAGGGTATTCCCATTGCATCCGCTTGTTTTTTTTTGCCTTCGAGTTCTTCTGCGGAACAAAAACAACGATAAGCTTTTTTTTCAGAGATCAGTTTGTCTGTGTATTCTTTATAAATATGAATTCTTTCGGACTGAGTGTATGGACCGTTTGGACCACCCACTCCCGGACCTTCGTCCCATTCCATTCCTAGCCACTTTAAAGATTCTAAAATAATTTTAAAAGAGGCTTCTGTGGAACGATCTTGGTCTGTGTCTTCGATACGTAGTAAGAACTTTCCTTTTTTGGCTTTCGCATACAAATAATTAAATAAAGCAGTTCTTGCTCCTCCTACGTGGAGAAATCCGGAAGGGGACGGGGCAAAACGGGTGCGAACTTCTGTCATTTGATTTCCTCTTTGAGTAAAAAATCTCCGATCCGTTTGTAACCAAATGGTTCCTTTGTTTTAGTAGTGAGTCCATTGGTATACGGCGGAACAAAGTATAGTTGTGTATTATTTTCTTTATAAATAAGTTTGGAATATAATTTGTCGGTTTCTGTTTCGTTTAATTCATAACGAAGTTGAAGGTAGTCATAATGATTGGAAACATGTTCCGATTTGATGGTTCCTGCTTCTTGTTTGGTAAACACGGTGGAGTTGGAAAAAAACTCCATAGTTCCCAAACTATGGGACCAACGATTTTCTCCACTTACAGCAGAGTGAATTCCTTCTTCTACAAGTAATCCCGTATCACCACCTAATTCAAATAAATCGAACTCTTCGATGGAAGATTTAATTTCAGTAGAATTGGTTTTGTTTTCTAAAAGCTCAGTAAGCGTAGAACCTTTGGTTTCCGAAGCATAGGATTCGGTATAAACAAAAAGAATTCGTTTTTCGGATTCATCTTTTCTGAATTTTCCTATCTTTTTGTTCCAAATGATTTTGTAAGAATCAAAAGGATCGTTACCAAATTCTGATTTCACTTTTGATAAAAAAACATTGTCGTAAGCAAGGAAACTGAGCTCAATTTTCTCTGCATATCCTGTAGTTTTCCCAGGTTCCCATTCGATAAATCGGAAGTGTGAAGAACCCTCTTTGAAGAAGGATTGAGTCATTTTTCGAGGAGATTTAATGTATAAAACGGAAGCGGGAATTTCTGAAATTGGATCTCTGGTGATGAGTGATTTCAGGTTCTGGCAGTTGGATCCAGAAAAAAAAATCAAGGTACATAAAAGCCAATAGAATCGGGAGTATTCTTGAGTTTCTGGGGACATAGACCGGTGCGTATCGCCAGTCTAAAAAGGGAAAACCGCTTGACAAGTCAATTCACCCCATCCCTGTGTCATTTGGAACCATGAAGAACGAAGAACAGTATCCGAAACGCCCCTTTGAAGACCAAGTGAATGATGACCAAAGGAAATACTCTCGCTATGTATGCGATTCGAGAGCCATTCCGCAAGAAATTGATGGTCTAAAGCCTGTTCAACGACGGATTTTATGGGCGATGTGGAACTCGGACGCTCGTAACCGCCATACCAAAACTGTAAAAGTGGCAGGCCTTGCGATGGGATACCATCCACATGGAGATCGTTCCATTCAAGATGCCCTTTCTCAAATGGCCCAAGACTTTGCTTTTGCCAATAATTATCCGCTAGTACATGGAGAAGGAACTTTTGGTGACGTTCTCGATCCGAACGCGATTGCTTCCCCCCGTTATACAGAAGTCAAACTTTCCGACTTTGCGAAAGATTTAGGATTCTTTGAAAGTTTACCTGATATTGATTATGTCAAAAACTATGATGAAACCGAAGATGAACCCATTCATTTTGTGGGAAAAGTTCCGGTTGTACTCTTAAATAACATCCAAGGGATTGCGACGGGTTTCCGTTGTTTTATTCCTGCACATAAACTCAGCGATGTCATCGAATCTCAGGTGACTTATTTAAAAACTGGGAAACCAAAAAAGATCACACCTTGGTACAAAGGGTACGGTGGAGAAGTGAAGTTGTCCAAAAACGACAACGGTAGCACAGTGATGTCCACTACGTTTGGTTTCAAAAAAGAAGATGGGAAATTGTTTCTAGTTGATGCACCAATGAACTGGAACCGGGAAAAAGTAGTTAACCACCTAGATGATTTGATTGAGAAAAAAGACAATTGGTTGAAGGACTATGTGGATCATTCTAGCCAAACCTTCAAAATTGAACTCATTGCTAAAAAAGGCGAAGAACCTTCAGAAAAAGAAATCAAAGAACTTTTTTCCAAAGAGAACAATGAAGTGCTTACAATCAACGTAATCACTCATGAAGGAAAACTTCGTAACTTCAACCCAGAAGAAATCATCAAACGATTCTGTGATTTTAGAAAAACCCATCTCATCCGTCGTTTCAAACGACTCGCTGGACTCGAAAAAGAAAAGATCGATCGTAACTCAGAACTCATTCGATTCATCAAAGAAAAGTGGAACGAAAAAGTAACAGGCATTAAGTCCAAAAAAGACTTTGAAGACAAATTAAAAGCAGCTAAATTCGTTTATTTCGAATGGTTGAGTTCGATTCCAGTCTATCGAATGACTTTGGAAGAAGTTCGTAAATGTGAAGATGCCATTGTAGAAGCTAAAACTAAATACACTGAGTATACAACATTACAAAAAGATGATAAAAAACTCACCGGTTTTATGACCGATGAACTTGATGAACTGAAGAAAAAATGGGATCCGAAATAGATAATTATGGCTCAAAAAACTGAAAAAACCTCAGGAAATTCGCGAAATTTTAAGAAATTATCGAACGTAGAACACGTTCGTATGCGGACAGGAATGTGGCTTGGGCAAAACTCCCTTTCCACTTTTGAACAACATTTTTTTACCAAAGATAACGCTGGTAAGTATGACATCGTTCACGAAGAACTTTCAGACATTCCGGCCAAACTAAAATGTTTGGACGAAGCATGTATGAACTGTGTGGATGAGTATAGAAAGAACTTAAACGACAAATCCATTCCCGAAAAAGACAAGATGAACAAACTCATCATCCAATTGTCAACGGACCGCAAACGAGTCACCATCCAAGACAATGGACGTGGGATTCCGGCTGACAACGCGGAAGGAGTTTACCTCCACTTAATGTATGGAGAAAACTTTGATGATAAAGTCAAAGAAGACCATGTTGCCGGACAGAACGGTGTGGGGATTTCTCTTGTACGTATGGTCTCTTCCTTTTTTAGAGTGAAGACCATCAATGGTGGAAAAGCTTACAAAAAAATGTTTAGCATCCATGATGATGTGAAAAAAACCATTCGTGGATTTAAACTTTCAAAAGAAGATACTGAGCGTGTTCATTTATACTATGATGAACATGGAACCTTTGTAGATTGTCCGTTATTATCCGCTGACCAAATTAAACAACTAAAAGCACCTTGTGATAAAACAGGGATGACGGCCGTGATCGAAACTGCTAAAAAAGAAGACCACGGAACAACAGTTGAGTTTGAATTAAACCCTGCTTATTTTAACAACCTAGATACTTCTTTTAACATTAATTTGGTGAAACAATACCTTCAAGATATTGCTATGTCTAACCCTGGTTTAGAAGTAGTATTCATTCACAAAACTGGAAAAGAAAAGTATAAATTCAAAAAAGGTTTTGATGAGATTTTTAGTAACTCCGAGATGGTTTACTATAAGTTAGATTATGCGGATAAAGCTTCCTCCTCACAAATCCATATGGATACTTATGTAGTTGTGGGACAAAACAAAACCCTCACATGGGTGAATTCCATTTTCTGCCCTCAAGGTGGATCTGCGATAGAGTATTTAGAAAATAGGCTTTGTGATGAGATTCGTAAAAAATCACAAATTGTCAGTTTAGAAAAAAAACTAAACACTCAATGTACAAGAAACGATGTAAGAAGTTGTTTTCATATGTATGTAAACCTTCGTATCCTCAATCCTCGGTTTAAGTCACAAGACAAATCTTATCTCATTAATGATTTGAATGAAGACATTCGTAAGTCTGTGGACAAACACCTAGACAAACTTTTGAAAAAAACGGGCCTCATCGAAGAAATTAAGATGGTGATGGAACGCAGAACCCAGATGAAACAGCTCGAGGACGCTCAGAAAGGCCTCCGTAAGGCGTCTCGGAACAATATCCCTAAGCTTATGCCTCCGACAGGCAAACCGAACGATCCTGGCCGAATTCTATTTGTGGCGGAAGGGGACTCGGCGATTGCGGGTTTACGTCCGGCAAGAAATCCAAAGTTGCATGGGCTTTTTCCTTTGCGAGGGAAACCACTCAACTGTAAGGGAATGTCACTTGCCAAAGCCTTACAGAACGAAGAGATGAAAAACATAGTTGCCATCGTCGGTCTTCCTCTCGACCAAAAAGTTAAGTCTATCGATGAACTTCATTACGATCGCATCAGTATCATCACAGATGCGGATTTTGATGGATATGCCATCAGGTCTTTAATGTTGTCTTTTTTCTATGAGTATTGGCCTGAACTTTTTGATTTAGGTTTTATCAATATTTCTGCGGCACCACTTTATGAGGTAGATGTGAAGTGGAAGGATGCAAAAAAAGAAACTGTATTTTGTATCGATGATTCCGACTACGACAAGTTAGTTGCGAAAGTGAACAAACAAGGTGGCGAAATCACTCGTAAAAAACGGAATAAGGGACTTGGGGAAACAGGAAAAGAAGCAATGAAATATGCTGTCGATCATTGTATGACCACAATCACTGTGGGAAATAAAAAAACCGCTAAAAATACCCAAGACTTATGGTTTCACAAAGACTATGCAGAAAAACGTCGTGAAGCGATTTCTGAATATTCGATGAGTGTGATCGAAGACTAAGGTATTTTACGAAAAGACCAAACTTTTACCAACAAACAAAGTCCAAACAAAAGTAAGTTTTGTAGTTCTTTCCGTTTGGCATAGCGATCACTCCCCATTCCATAGGTTTGGGGAGATTTGTTTTTTATGGACTTGCGGTAGAAGAGTGATTCGCAATTTTTAGGGGAATGAAACCTAGTTCTCCTAAAAACACTAAGTCTTCGGTTAAATCCTCCGTTAAAAAGCAAACCAAGGAAAAAGAAGAATCTCTTCTTCCGTTTCATCCACTTCCATTATTTTTTCCTCTTCCTGTTTCCTTAAATCGTAAATCAAAATCCTTTTTTCTAATATTAAACATTTTTATTTTCCTGCAATGTTCCTCCTTCCAAGAAAAACCAAAGGAAGTTTACCATAAGGATATTGCCAAAACGGAAAAAGTGGTTTTATCCAAAATTGAAGAAGTTAGAGACTCAGGAATTAAATCACTTTCATATATGTATTTGTTAGGTGATGGCGTTGTACATTCTGGTTCACTTGGTGTGGACAACAAAGAACAAATCAAACGATTTAAGATAGGAAGTATCACCAAACTATTTACTGGGATTGCCCTTTTGCAATTACAAGAGAATGGCAAACTACAGTTAGATGATCCTGTTTCCAAATATTTGCCGGAAGTAAATGTAATGCCTTCTCGAGGAAATAAATACCGCGAAGTTACCATTCGAGATATTTTAACCCATCAATCAGGATTTCCTTCCGACAGGGCCTCTGGTTTTTTCCTATCTCCTGAAACTAAGGATCCTGAGATTTTGGACGCTTTTCGTTCCCTTCCCCAAACACTTTCGCAGATGGAAAGAAACGAACCAGGCAAGGCCCATTCGTATTCCAATTTTGGGTTTGGGTTACTTGGAATCGTCATAGAACGAACTTCTGGTATTGGCATTGAAGAATACTTTCAAAAATTTATATTTTCTAAGGCGGGAATGAAACATTCCACCTTGTTAGAGTTAAGTGAAGGATCAGAATTGGTTTCTGGATATTCTGGATTGTTTTGGAAAACAAAAACGGTAAGGCCTGTGATCCGTGACTTAACTGCTGGGTCTCTATCAACAACGGGAGAAGACATGGGGCTTTTTATGAAGGCATTGTTTCAAAGTAAAAGAGGGAATGGCCTTCTTTCCCCATCCAGTTTTTTAGAATTTCACAGTAAACAAAAAGGGCCTAGTTCCAATTTTCAAATGAAGTTGGGTCTTCCTGTTTTAATGGAAGAAAAGAAGATTGGTGATAAAAGTATTTGGATTTCGGGGCATTCTGGATCACTACCTCCCTTTTTTGCAGATTTGATTTATGATCCAGAATCAGAAACCGCTAGTTTTCTTGTGGGAAACACTTTGAGTTTTTCTACAGCTTCAATTCGGCCAGCTAACAAAGATATTTTGGATATATGTTACGAATACAAAACGGGATTAAAATGGGAAGACCCGCCATTATCAGAGCGAAAAAACCAAAATCAGTTAGATGGTTTTTATGGCCTCTATGTTTCTCCTCTGGGTGTTCATGAAGTGAAACAAGGAAATCCACCAAAACTCGAAATGATGGGTTTTGACTTTGATTTAGTAGAAAAAGACAATCGATTTGGAACCAACTTACGTTTGTTTTTTGGTTTAATTCCAATAAAACAAAAAAATTTAGAATCGATGCGGATCGAATTTGAAACTTGGGAAGAAACTCCCATATTTACCATGTATTCCTTGAATGCTGCCAAAGGAAGTTGGGGTTTTGGAGTTTTGGTACGCCCTGATTACCGGTTGCCAGAAAAATCTTTTTTAACCACTTATAAAACTAAGGATCCGTATTCACTCATTTCCAGAGTGGAACTGAAAGAAGACAAACGTGGATTTTTGAACGCCACTGTTTACTATTCGTTAGGTGGAATGGAGAATTCTAACCAATTCCCTTGCCAATTAGAATCAGAATCCACACTTAGGATTTTAGGTTTTGGTCGCAATTTAGGGGAGAGGGTGGATCTAAAAAAAGTGAATGGGAGACCAGTTCTCGTGTATTCCGGGATTCAGTTTTTGGGAGATTAGGGGAACAGACTGTCATAGAATGAATTTGTTCGGGAATATTCCCTTACTTTCTAAAAGGTAAAAAAAAAGCGGAGAAGATTCTCCGCTTTTTCCCACCAAACAAAGATTTGACTCATCGTCAGGTGAATCTAACGAACCGTAAAGATTTGTTATTTTTTTAGTCTTCCTGTATGTCCAGAAGGACCAGTTAAACTTGCAGCTTTACCAGAAACAGTCACACAAACATCTGGAAAGAAGAATCCATCCACTTGTGTTGTTGTTTTTACATCGAGTAGAATGTCACCGTCAGTTTTCTTTAACGCACGGTAGATTGCCGCTCCTGTAACAGAATAATCTGGAGATGTTTTAGCATAGTAATATATACCAAGAGTTATTCCAGAGAGATACCACTCAATGGGATTTAATGTTACTCCTTCTCGTTCTGTTCCTTCATAGTTGAGCCTTAAGAAACCTAATTCATAGTTACAAGCTTTTGCCGATGTCTCTTGTCCTATATCATAGGCAGCTTCAGCCAATGGAAGATGAGCTACTCTTGACGAATGAATCGCAGAGCTACCCGTTTTACAGTTAACCAGAAAAATTGCAACCGAGAGCAATAAAACGATGATTTTATTCATAGTTATTCTCCCTTATTTTACAGGGCCAGTTTTTAAAGTGACTGCTTTTGCCTTAACGGTGATACAAGTGTTAGAAAGCAACAAGTAGTTTGTTGTTTCGTATTCAAATCTTGGGTTCACTAGATAGTTAGCACCTTCCACTTTTGAAAGCGCATCAAAGATCGCTTGTGCTTCGAGATAATCAGTTGTGAAAACAGTAGAGACAAAACCATTTTTGTTAGTAATACCTGTAGGGAAAATTAAGATTCTTCCACCACAAGATTTTCCAGTTGTGTCGCCACTGATTGTGTAATCTGCAGGTGCAAGTGTCACGTTATCTGTGTAAAGACCAGGAATTGTTTTTGTAGTTGTGGAGCAGTTAGCAACAAACGCTACTGCAACGATTAAAAAAAGTAGACTTTTTTTCAAGTTAAGTTCCTCCGAAAGTCCAAATTAGATAGGTTGATTTGAATCAGTCAAATCAAATTATTAAATCAGCGATTCAATTTCTTTCCAGATCTTTTGGAAATTTCTTGACCGATCTAAATAATTATAGCGTGTATTCTGAAATTCTTTTTGTTTTGATTCTAAGCCTTCTACATGTAATACGGTCTTTGTTTCCATCTGGATCCAAACGAGGATCAGTTTTGCCCTAACACCAGCCATACAACCCCAATCTTGACCGTTGAACCAACCAGCATTATGCGAATAAGAATATTGCACTATTGGAATCAATAAAACACCACGTTTCCCTTTAAAATCGTAACCTGTTTGTAACTTAAATTCGGGTATTTCGTTAGGGATATTGATATTATCGACACCTTCATCGGGCACTTTTGTGAAGTCCTTTTGGAATCGGACTTGGAAGAGTTTGGTCGGTTGGGCAATGGAAAATTTTTGATAGGATTTGAAACTTTTTGTCACGATAGCTTGGACAGTGTTTAGGGATTCTTCCTTAACCCCTGTTTCGTTGAGGAACTCAATTTGTTTGGTGACAACTTGTTCTCCCCAGATGGTTTTTTCTCTGCTGATCCCACCTGAAAAATTGATATCACCCACAAACAGGTTTTTTTTGTAGATTTCTTTTTTGTTGGTTACAGGGATAAGTTCTTTTAAAAGGAAAATTTCTTCTGACACAAACAGTTCGGATTGGCCAAGTGCGGGCAAACGAGAGAGGGCTGAACTTCCAGAAGAACATGAGGCAAAAAAGGATAAGAATAAAAAGAGAATCGGAATTAGTAAAGTCTGCATTTCACCTACTGAAAGATACTGAGACCTAAGAAAAAAGCATTTTTTCATTTTGGCCCAAAAGGAATCTCGTCTTTGTGTTTGGGTCAAAACTTAATCGATTTTTGGTTTGTATCCTTCTGTCCATAGCTGCGGGAAAACTACACGATCTAAACGCAGACCCTCTGACCCTTTATGCACTTGATCTCCAAAAGGCGAGGGAATGGGGTCAGTTCCAACCGAATTCTTCTACAAATTTAAATCGATTGACTGAACTTTTATTACTATCAGATGAACTTCGATTATATGAAGATTTTGCTTGGATACAGTTGCTTCATTATGAAAAAACAGGAGCGGGAGAATACAAAAGTGCTGTCAAATCGGAACGTTTCTTTTTTGATCCCAAAGGAAAAGTAAATCCTCGGGCGGAACTCCAGGCGACGATTCGGAGTTTTTTTGTAACAGAAGAGATTCCTGTTGAATTAATACATCCACTATGTTCTTATCCGGCACGTTATCTGTTTCTTAAAAAACATTTACATTTTGAATTTTTTGATATATCTAAAGTTAGGTGCGAACGATATGAAAATTGGAAAAACTCTTTAAACGTAAATTCGGTGACTCTTGTTTTCGCATCTCATTATTTACAGTCACCAGCTTCTTTTTTTGGACATACTTTATTAAAACTAAACCAAAACAAAAATGCCAATTCACAAACAGAGTTATTGGATTATGGCGTAAACTATGCAGCCGACGCACGTAATTATAATCCTATTAGTTACGCCTATTTAGGGTTAACTGGTGGTTATCAAGGTAGGTTTTACCTTTTCCCATATTTTTTAAAGGTAAATGAATACAATGATTTGGAAAATCGCGACCTCTGGGAATACAAAATTGGATTGAGTGAAGAAGAAACTAATATTTTGATTTCTCATTTATGGGAATTGTCTAGAGCAGAATTCAATTACTACTTTTTAAATAAAAATTGTTCATATCAGCTTTTGGATTGGTTAGAAATCGCAAAACCAAATTTAGATTTAAAATCAAATTTGGGAGTTGTCATCTCGCCAGTCGAAACCATTAAACTCTTATTGAGTAAAAATGAATTAATCTTTGATAAACAAATTCGACCTTCACTGTATTCAGAAATCAAATCTAAACTAATAGAAATGAATGGGGAAGAAAAAGAATTGTTTTGGAAGTTAACGGACTTCACTAATAATCATTTGGATACAGATAGTTTAATAAGAAATTTTCCTAAGATTCGATCGGACTTAGTGTTGGATGCAACATTAGAAACGTATCGATATCAAAAAAATCGTGGGATTGAGTTCCCAGAATCAGCAAAACAAAAATACAAACAATTGTTAAAGATGCGAAGTCAAATACCGGGCGAAAACCTGAGTTACAAGCTAAGTTTTGATTTTGTCACTCCGCCTGAATCCTCACATCCTATGGGAAGGGTTTCTTTAGGCGGTGGATATTCCAACTTGGGAAGTTTTTTGGAATGGAAATATCGTTTTGCTTATCATGATTTGCTAAATTCATCTATGGGATCACCACCTAACGGTGAATTGGTATTTTTGGATGGGACAGTCCGAAATTACGAGGGGAAAAAACCTGAATTAACCTCTTTCTCTTTAATGAGAATTTTATCTTTACATCCCTATAATTTTATATCCAAACAATTATCTTACTTAGTAGATTTTGGATGGCAGACTGTCGTTTTTTCAAAAGAAAAGGAGTTGTTTGGTCAAGTTCGTCCGGTGGAAGAATTGAATCCATATTATAGAAAACAAGTTTCCAATTTTGAGGCAGCATTTGGTTATACTTTTGCGGATGAGTTTTCTAAATTTGCACCAAGGTTTGGAATGATCTCAGTTTTAGCCGGTAGTAAGTTTCAGTCAAATCCATCTTTTGAAACAGGTGCGCGAATTGGACCGAATATTCAAACAATTTATCAAAAAGAATTTGGGAATTGGAAATTTTTAGGAAGTGTAGTCGCGCAACATTATGCTTTTAGCAGAAATCCAAATACAGTTACGGGGAGTTTGAAGTTGCGGTACCTTTTTTCCGATACCGCTGAACTTAGATTAGAGTTGTTTTCAGAGAGATTTTATAGAGAATTAAACCTTTCCTTCCATTATTTGTTCTAGTAATTTAAATTTCCTGAGAAACCCGCTTTTGATTTCTGTAATGAGCGATGTAGGTGATAAGAACAAGGGCACCCACAGGAACCGCAAAATAAATATGAACTTGGATGAGTCCTGCAATCATTCCTAGAATTCCACCTAAGAATTGTATGACGACAAGGTTCCCGCCAGTATTATCCAAAATCATTTTTTCCAAATCGTCTGTGTCAAGTGCCATCACTCGTTCCTCTACAAGGGCTGTGACATTGATATTGTGCACAAATTTTTCTATGTTAGTTTTAAGATAAACCTTTCCTTCTTCACTGTTCATAAATTCGAGTAGGCGTTTTTTCACCCAATCCACAGCACGAAAGAAATTCTTTTCGATTTCTTCCCAGTTGTTCGGATCATCCAAATAAGCCTGTAATCTTTCGATTCCTGATGGGAGAAGGTTTTGTCTGGCGTAGTCACCACTAGCTTCCAACCAATTGGAAATTTTTCCAGTAATGAATTCTTGAGTTTCTTTGGAGTTCAATCGTTCTTGGAGGCCAGCCATCATTTCATCCATCATATTCATAAACTGGTCTGAAGTTTCTGGATCTTTCACAAATCGTTCTAAAAGTTCCCGAATGGCATCTTCGTTGAAAGAAAAAATCTTTTTTACTCCAATTCCAATTTTACCAAGTGTACTTCTTGTTTTTAAATACTCTTCCAAACCTTCGTTCAGTAAGTTAGCAAGCTTTGGCATTTCTTCTAAAAGGATAACTCGGAGTTGTTTTCCTAATTCTTCACGATTGGTTTCTTCTGTAAGATAATAAGTTAGGCGTTCTTTTGTATAATCCCAAAGTTTTTGCACTTCTTCGGGACGTTCAGCCATCTTTTTCATTGTCTCTTCTGAAAAATCGAAGATAACTTCTAAAATCTCTGGCCCTCTTTCCTTTAACATCGAAATGATTTTTGTCACAAGCATAGTTCGAATTTCTTCGTTATGTATGGCATCATCAATTTCTTTGACTATTTTTTGTATTCCTGTTTCTACTAAGTTACGTTCGTAGATATAAGTTAAAATAATATCAGGATGAAGTAAGTTACTTTGGATACTCTCGCCGAGGGATTTAGCAATTTTTGATTTGTTTTTGGGAACAAGGCCTGACCAACCAAGCACCTTACCATGTTTAGGTTGGAATAACATTTTAATTGCAAGGAAATTGGTGAAATATCCGACCATCCCTGCCATAAGAACTACAAAGACCGCGTTGACCCAAACATTCCCTTCATAATAAAATTGGAAACCTCCGCCAATGACAGAGAAGATAACAAGGAGTCTGCGATACCAAGTATCTAATTTTGCAACATCCATCCTATTCCTCTTCTAACTTTAAATATTTACCGCTCAACCTACGAAGGAAACCTCGTGGGATAAGCTCAGATACAGTGATGGCACCTTGATTGAAGGAACCAGTAATACAAACGGCTTGGTTATAACGAAGTGCATTTAGCGATTCTTCCACAACTACATCTGCATTTTGCCACATAAAAGATGGGTATTTGGATTTGCTAATTCCTGCTCTTTGGTGAAAATCAGAATGAGTGAGTCCGGGACAAAGTGCTTGGACATAAATTCCATGTGGTTTGGCTTCTTCATGGATGGACTCTGTAAACGATTTTACAAAAGCTTTAGTGGCTGCATATATCGCACTACCTGGTGCAGGCAAATAACCAGCGATAGATGCCACATTAATCAAATAACCCTTTTTATTTTTTTTGAATCGGTTGAGGGCAACATGACTTAAATGTACTAAGGTTTTTACATTTAGATTGACTTCATCTAATTCTTTATCGAGTGGTAATGCGGCAAATTCACCGACAGTTCCAAACCCAGCATTGTTGACTACAAGTTCTGCATCTTTATCTTTTGAAATGATTTCAGCGAGTTCTTCTACATCTTTTTTTTTGGTAAGGTCCAAAGCGAAGTATTTTAATATTCCTCTGGATTTAGGTTCTAAATCTAAAATTACTTTTTTTAAATCGGATTCCGTACGGGAAATTAAAAAGACATTATAGTCTTTCGCAAGAGCACGAACAAATTCTTTTCCAATTCCTTGGGATGCGCCAGTGACATATGCATTTTTCATTCTGATGGATTCCTTTTCATCAGGACGGCTGTGGATCCGTCCGGATAGTATTTTTTACGTCTCTCTAATTCAATAAAACCGACGGACTCATAAAGTGTAATGGCGGCTACATTCGATTCCTTCACTTCCAAAAAGAATTCTTTTTTCGGAAATTCTAGAAATAGAGCCAACAATAGGTTTTTGGCCAAACCTAACTTTCGATAGTTGGGAAGAGTTGCAATCCGAAAGATTTCAATCTCCCAAGGAGTTTCGCAAACAAGAGCATAACTCTTTATTTCCGGATCTCCCAAACCAAAAGCCACATGGAATTCAAGATGGGTTTGGATCATTTTTTCTGTCCATTCCTCACCGGGGAAACATAAAGATTCCCATTGGAGGAGCGAGGTTAAATCGGATTCACCCAGCCTTCGAAAACTATGAGACATAATCACATTTTTTTCTTTTCATCCAAAAGAAAGAAACTAAAATCGAACTGATGGGCACAAAAAACAGCAGGTTTTCTTTGGTTTCCTTGCCACTGGCGATTCTTTTTCTCCTGCTTGGACTTAGTTTGTCTGGTTGTGACTATCTCAAGTCACTCACTGAATCCAAATACCGTAAACGGATTGGTGGGGAACTTCCCTCCGAAAAAGACATAGTGAATTGGAAAGAAAAGTTGGCTTTGGAAGAAGCGGAAATCGAAGAAATGGACAAACGGATTCGGAAAATGGTCCAAAAGTCCAATCAAGCGGCCGCCCTTTCTTGGAAAATTGCTAGGGCTTATATGCGCGCCGGTTCGGCGGACTTAGGTGCCCGTTATTATGAAGAGGCAATAGGAGAAACGCTCCCCAATTCCAAACAAGGTGGATTTGAAATTCATTCTTATGAGTCAGCCTTACCATTTTTTGAAAAAGCGATCCAATCGGGAAAGTTAGACAAGCAGTTGTTATATGAAACTGCTGTGGCGTATGCCAATGCTTCTAAAGATATGGGTTGGGAGCCTGTCAGACGAAATCGTGCCATTGGACTTTTTAAACAACTTTCCAAATTAGACAAAGAAGATTCTCGGTTCCCCTTTCAATTGGCACTCATCTATTTTGATTCTTCTTTAAAGGATGAGGCTTGGAATGGAAAACTTGCAAATGGGTATGACGAAGTGGAAACTGCCTTTTTGCTTCTCGACCAAATTTTGCGTAAAGAACCATACAATGTTCCCACTCGGTTTGCAAAGGCCAATTTTTTATACCAAGTGGGAAAGACAAATTTAGCCTATGATGAATACACGCGGATTAAGTCCATATTGGAAGAGATGAAAGAAAAAGGAACCATCCGCGAACCTTTGGATGAAAATTCATCATACCGCAATGTCATAAAAAACTTAAACCAATTGGGGGCCCAAAACAAATCAAACTGACCCCTTAGGTTGTGGTCGTTTCCATTTTGGGACATCCTAAAGTATCATCGTTTCTTCGAAAAACAAAAGTTTGGTGTAGGTGTGGCCATTTTTCTGAGTTATACCAGGTTTTATCAAATCTAATAGAAGAGGAACTTTGGAACCAATATTTGGAAGAATGTATCCAGTGGGAAAAATCTAAAAATCCCAATTGGAAACTAGTTAGTTTTTTTGATCCTGAGTATCCACAAAATTTAAAAGAAATTTATGACCCACCACTAGTTTTGGCCTGTTTGGGTAACCTTACCTTATTACAATTTCCAATGGTTGCAATTGTTGGAACAAGAAAGTCTTCACCAGTTTCGCTTTCTGCCACAAGTAAATTGGTGGAACTTTTTTCGACAAACAAAGGTTTGGCGGTGGTATCGGGTATGGCCCTCGGAATTGACAGGCAAGCCTTTTTATCTGCTTTGGAATTTGGACTTCCGGTAATAGGTGTGCTTGGAACCACTTTGGGTATGGAGTACCCACCGGGGAACCGGGATCTTTACAAACGTATCAAAGAAGATCCAAACCAACTTCTAATTACCGAATTTTTATTAAAAACAGAACCAGCCAAATGGACCTTTCCCAAACGGAATCGTGTTATTTCCGGTCTAGCGGACAAAGTGTACATTATGGAATCGGGACGTAAGTCAGGAACCATTTCTACTGCCTATAGTGCTATGGAACAAAATCGTGAGATCTTTGTTTTCGACCATCCCAAACAATTTGATAACGAAGGAGGAAGGTTACTCCTCCGGCAAGGGGCACAAAGGTTATTTGGGGAAACAAAGTTTCAAAAAGAGGAAGTGGAATTGGAAAGTAAGGAGATGAGTTATGAAGAATGGAGGAAAAGTCGAACCATCCCTTCTGGAATTCGAAGAGATGGCGAATGGAAAATAGATTTTACCCTTTAAATACAAATCCTGCGACAGTGGCTAAGACATAAATAAAAAGTAAAAACACTCCAAACGGTCGTTTGATTTTGTCTTTAGAGAAAACAATTCCTAAACGAAAGAGAACAAGAACGATGAGCATAGAAGGAAAGTAGAAGGTAAAAAAACTAACGGGAGCTTCGAGTCCGTTTTTAGTCACAGCAGCAGCGGCCCCAGAAACAAAGAGAACATTCAAAATATCAGCCCCAATGATATTACCCACTGCAAGTTCGGAATGTCCGCGACGAGAAGCTTGGATGGCGGTTACTAGTTCTGGGAGGGAAGTTCCAAAGGCAACAAGTGTGGCTCCAATGATGGAGTCAGGAATAGACAGGCGAACAGCTGTTTCTTGGACGGAAGGGATAAGAACCTTTGAAGATAAAATCACTAGGGTAATGGCAACTACTAGTTTTAGTAAAACAATCCAGAAAGGGGATTCGTCATACTCAGTTGTGACATCAATTCCTGCTTCGACTTCCCCAGGTTTGGAACGAGACCAACGAATGCTTAAATAAATATAAACAGCAAGTAAGATTAAAAATACAAATCCGGTTCCTTGGTCAATCCTTCCCCCTGTGGAGAATATGGATGTTAGGTTGGTCCAAGGAAGGGCCGCAAACACCAACAAAAATCCGGCTAGAACTTGGATCCAACCTTGACGATTGACAAGTCGTTTGTCAATGTCAGGTGGGGAAATCAAAATGGCGATTCCTAAAATGAGTCCTGTATCGCAAATAATGGAACCAACGGCATTCCCGAGTGCGATTCCTGGATTTCCCTCCAAAGCAGATAACACAGATACCGAAACTTCAGGGAGAGTTGTCCCTAAACTCACGATGGTGGCACCAATGATCATTTTAGGCACACCCCAGCGTGTCGAAAGGGAGACCGCCTCGTCTACAAGTACGTCTGCGGCTTTGCCCAAAACAAGGATAGAGCCGATGATAATGAGTAAAAGAACTGGTAAGGGAAGGGTTTGAAAAGTTGCAGTAAGAAATGCATCCATAGATAAAGGTCAGAATATGGAAAACTTCCTCCGACT
The DNA here is from genome assembly GCF_004770045.1 of Leptospira montravelensis. Classification (NCBI taxonomy): domain Bacteria; kingdom Pseudomonadati; phylum Spirochaetota; class Leptospiria; order Leptospirales; family Leptospiraceae; genus Leptospira; species Leptospira montravelensis. The sequence goes on along the minus strand of NZ_RQFO01000017.1, from coordinate 224,492 downwards.
GCGACTCTTTCTTTGGGTAGGGACCCTCGGATTTTTTTCTCCCGTACTCGGAGAACCACGATTGCCCAAGGAACCAAACCTTCCTTCTCTTCCTTTGGAAGAATCGAAAGAACCAAGGAATGCTCGTGGAGACAAAGAATCCACAGAACCTAAGGTTTTAAACCTTACCCTTTGTGACGGAAGAACCGTTCGTGGTGAGTCATCTAGCGGCAGTCAGTCGATGTCATTTGAACATTCAAAAGATGGAATTCTTTATAAAAAAAAATTGAATGTAAACGAACTAGACTCATTACGAATTGATTCCTGGGAACTAAAACAAAAACGAGAAGAAAAAAAAGGGATCACCTTTGAAGTGGTTCCTAAAAAAATTCGAATCCGAACAAAGAATGGGGAAGTGTTTTATAAAGAAACGGGAGTATCTGATTTAAAACTTTTAAATATCGAAATTAAAAATAACAACGGAGAAACCACTCTTTTTACCTTTTGGGTGGATTTGAAGTATCCTGATGGAAAATGGTACTCTGGATTACCGACTTTGAAACCAAACCAAGAATTTAGAGAAGATTGTTTGAAAGATGTGGTGAAGATGATTGAATGGGAATAAACTTACCTTTGGTCCGTTGAATAAGAAGGTGAGATAAAAAAACAAAACAAAGTCTTGGAAACGAATGTAGATAAACGGTCAGAGGGAGATTAAGTGGCACAAAGTTGATTCTTTTAACTAAGTATTCGTTTACACTGTTGTTACCGTTGTCTTTACTGTTGCTAAAATCCAATTCCAAACTACATTTCTTTAATCTGGAATTGGCGTCTAATTTTTGTTATTCGGATACACAATCCACATAGTAGGTTAATATACCAGATTCTGATTTTTCTTCCACAAGGCCGTGGATATCGGTTTCAAAACCTGGGAACTTAGAGTTAAACTCCCTTGCAAATTGTAAGTAACGAATGATGGTCATGTTGAACTTTTCTCCTGGAATGAGAAGTGGAATTCCTGGAGGATATGGTGTTAATAACACAGAAGTGATTCGACCTTCTAATTCATCAATAGGAACTCTTTCAATGTCACGGTGTGCCATTTTCGAAAATGCTTCCGAAGGTTTCATCGCAGGGATCATGGGGCTAAGATACATCTCTGTTGTTAGGTGGGAGATATTGTTTGCCCTATAAACTTCATGCATAGATTGGCAAAGGTCGCGTAGTCCGATGCGATCGTACTTAGGATAAGTTGCGGTAAACTTTGGCATCACACGCCAAAGAGGTTGGTTGGAATCATAATCATCTTTGAACTGTTGTAATTCGGTGACCATTGTATTCCAACGACCTTTTGTAATTCCAATGGTGAACATGATAAAGAAACTATAGAGTCCTGTTTTTTCTACAATGATTCCGTGTTCTGCTAAGTATTTAGTAAGAATAAGAGCAGGGATTCCCCAATCAGCAAATTCACCTTCCACACTCATCCCCGGAGTGATGACAGTTGCCTTGATGGGATCGAGCATATTAAAGCCTTCGGCAATGTCACCAAACCCATGCCAACGGTCATTGGCTTTAAGAATCCATTCGTCCCTCTCTCCAGCACCTTCGTCGGCAAGTGCCTCTGGTCCCCAAACACTAAACCACCAATCTTCTTCTAATTCCAATCCTACTTTGCGCATGGCTCTACGGAAATCGAGTGCTTCTTCAATAGACTCTTCCACAAGGGCATTCCCACCAGGAGACTCCATCATGGCCGCTGCCACATCACAAGAAGCGATGATGGCATACTGTGGACTAGTACTTGTATGCATTAAAAATGCTTCGTTAAAAAGATTTCTATCCAGAGTTTCTTTTTCACTGTTTTGCACTAGGATCTGGCTTGCTTGGGAAAGGCCAGCCAGAAGTTTATGTGTGGACTGGGTGGCAAAGATCATACTTTCTTTCGGACGTGGTCTGTCTGATCCAATGGCATGCATTCCCGTATAAAAACGATGAAAGGATGCATGTGGAAGCCATGCTTCATCAAAGTGAAGAGTTGAAATTTTTCCATCTAACTCAGATTTGATGTCTTCGACATTGTATAAAATTCCGTCGTAAGTACTTTGTGTAATGGTTAGAATTCTTGGGTTTCCTTTAACTTCTTTGGCAAAAGGGTGTTCTGCAATTTTTTTCTGGATGTTTTCCCATTTGAATTCGGATTTGGGAATAGGGCCGATGATCCCAAAATGGTTTCTTGTGGGCATTAAAAAAACAGGAATGGCTCCAGTCATTGTAATGGCATGTAATATACTTTTATGACAGTTGCGGTCAACAATCACAACATCGCCAGGGGCAACCGTACTATGCCAAACAATTTTATTAGAAGTGGAAGTTCCATTGGTTACAAAATACAAACTATCACATTGGAAAATTCGTGCTGCGTTTCTTTCACTGGCAGAAATAGGGCCTGTATGGTCTAGAAGTTGACCAAGTTCATCCACCGCATTACAAACGTCAGCTCTTAACATGTTCTCACCAAAAAATTGGTGGAACATTTGTCCTACAGGACTCTTTAGAAAAGCAACTCCACCCGAGTGACCAGGGCAATGCCAACTATAACTTCCATCATGTGCATATTGGGTTAAAGCTCTAAAGAAAGGAGGAGGCAAACTATCTAAGTAAGTTTTAACTTCTCTATGAATGGCACGCGCCATAAATTCAGGTGTGTCTTCAAACATATGAATGAAGCCATGTAATTCTTTTAATATGCTATTGGGAATGTGACGACTGGTTCTTGTTTCTCCGTAAAGGAACAGCGGTATATCGGCGTTTCTATGACGCACTTGTGTCACAAAATCTTTGAGTTGGCGGAGAGCATCGGGAACTTCGCCTTCCGTTTCTGGAGTGAACTCTTCATCGTCGATGGAAAGAATGAATCCACAAGCCCGACTCTGTTGTTGCACAAAACTCGTCAAATCTCCGTAGCTGGTCACACCCAGAACTTCGATACCTTCGCCTTCTAAGGCCTTTGCAATAGCTCGAATGCCAAGACCACTGGCATTTTCGGAACGAAAATCTTCATCGATGATGATGATAGGAAATTGTACGATACCGTTTTGATACATCACACTCCATAGGAAGAGCGACCACTTTAGAATCAAATAATTTTAGTATTTAAACTCGTTTTTTCGGAAGGTATTTATAATACTCCATTTCAATCGTGTTGATAAGGTAGGTGTAGTACTTAACCAATTTTTTATCGAACTTCTTTTTGTTCATTTCCTCTCTGTAGTGGTCGGCAAGTTGACCACGAAAGAGTGCTGACTTCATATCATTTCGGTTGATGAGAATGGTGTTCGGCAGATCCCGAATGGCAACATCGTCTGGGATGACTACGGTAGAAACAGATTGTAATACCGCATATTCTACAGTCGAAGCAACTTTGTCGTTATCTTTCTCTTTTCCCAATGTCATATTGTTTCGTTTGATATTGTCTAAGTTTTCGTAAATCCGAGATCGTAAGGATTTAGGATCCAAAACTTTGTCGGTGATTTTATTGAATCGTTTGGGAAATACGAAGTTATCTGCGGCTTTATAGATATTAGAAAGTTTTTCGTCCTTTTTGCTATTTTCTGTTTCATCCTCGTAGGAAGAAGAAGAGGAGCTAGATTGATAGGTTGGTTTACCCCAATCTCCAATCCCAGAAAATTTTCCTGAGTTTTTGATATCTTCTCGGATCTCTTCTGTAGATTTTTCTCGGAAATAAATGGCAGCCATAAATCCGAGAACAACAGAGAAAGGAACCCCAAAGAAAATTGGCATCGCAGAACGGAGGTAGTAAGCTCCTGTGATAAAAATAAGTGTGCTGACGACAAAGGTTAAAATTCCAGGAACAACATTGAAACGAGAGCGAATTTCATTGGATCTTTCCTTTTCCAATTCTTCCACTTCCATATTTTTGACATCGGCATTGAGTTTTGCAATTAACTCAGGTTTTAGTTTGTTATTAAGTTCTGGATGTTTAGGATTTGAAAGTTTATGGTTGATGATTTTGGCATAACCCAATTGTTTTTTGTATTCGGGATTGGTTCTTCCTTCAAACGCAAGTTTGTGGATGACCGCAGCCATATAACCATGATCCACAACATAATAAACAGATCTACCATCAGGAAGTTTTTCTTCATAATAAGAATGATCTGAAAATACATCGTCTTTCAAACGTTTGATGTATTCGTTTGCTTTTTCTTCCGAAGTGATCCCCGCTTTTGCGACTTCTTCTTCAAAATCAATTCTTAGTAGTGTATTATGATTTTTTGTATGTTCAGGAATTTTGGCGATGACTGCATTTTTAACTGTACCATAAATGCTATCATCTTTACGATTTAGAACCGAACCTTTTTCTTCCGAGAGTCTTTTTAAAATTTTCACACTCAGTTCAATAGTTTCTTTAACTGATAAAGATCTGTTTCCTTTTTCCATTGGATAAGGAAAGTTTTCAATGATGGATAAAAACTTTTTTACTTCTTCCTCTGGATTCATTTTCGATTCCAAAGAAGAAAATTTTGGTTTAGATAAATAATCGCTAAAAGTAGCAAGGAAAGATTCGTATTTTGCGTCTTTCGCAAGTTTGGTGAGTTGGTCTTTTGTAAAATGTTCCAATCCATTCATATGTGCAAGGATTTGGTTCACCACTTCTGGTAATCGTTTGAAACTTCCATCTGGTAAAATATTTAACTCATCAATCACGATATGATAATCGGCTAAAATCGGAAGTGCTAAGTTTTGTTCTCTTGCAAATTCAGTGAAGTCTTGGAGAAAATCCGGCATGGGAATATAAGGTAAATTTCCAAATCCTTTTCTGACAAGAGAGGAGATTTCTGCTTCAAGAGATCCAAGTTTTGGATAAAGCCAAGTGTTACCTTCTTTGTTCTTTTGCAAAAGTAAGGAACCTGGATTTTCTTCATCCCAATTCCTTCCTTTTTTAGCACGGTTATCTAAAAGTACCTTGATTAGGTCTTGCGAAAATCGAAAACAAGCCTGCCTGTAAGGTTGGGTATCCGTTTTATTTTCGTTTTGCGGTGCTACGAGTGCAATTTTAGAAGCAATTTTGCTACCATTTCGAATGAGATATGGGTAGGCGTAAGCGGCTCTGTTTTGGCCTCTGTGGTCAATGTCCAAAATTTGACGCAGTGCATGGTAAATGGAATTTTCCGTGCGACCTTGGGTTCCTAGGTTTGTATATTTTCCAAGAGCTTCGGGAAGTTTGTCTACAGTCAGCAAATAGGATGCGTGTTTTTCTTTGGAGCCATGTTTTTCTAAACGTTTGTGCCAGTCTTTGAGTTCGTCCAGGATACAACGTGCTGTAGGTGTTAGACTACCAACCGAATCAGACAAAAAGATATAGGATTGTGCGGATGGTCTATCGGAAGATGTTTCCTCTTTGGCAGACGGATTCTCTACGTCTGTGTCTGATAGATCAAAGTTGTCTTCACTCATTTGGATTTTGCCTGGTGTGAAGCCACAATTTTTGCAAGGATATGGGCTCCCCTGGCTAATTCTTCTTCCTTACGGCAATATGTCAAACGTATGCATTCTTTAGTATGGGAAAAATCTGAGTTTAATCCCGGAAAGAAATAATGACCTGAAACTATAAAGAGCCGTTTATCTTTACAAAGGTGGTAAAGTTTGTGATTTGATATGGAAAGATTCGGAAAACGAATCCAAAGAAAAAATCCACCCAAAGGATCGTGGATTTCATACTCCACTCCCAACTTTTTAAATTCTGATTCAAAGATCGCAATGGCAAGTTCCAACTTTTTTTCATAAAACGGACGTAAGACGTTTTTTGCAAGATCGGGTAGGATATTTTTTCGAAAAAGAATCTCCATCATATATACACCCAGGTTCCCCACAGCTAAGTTTCCAACGGCCGCAAAAGAGGAAAGAGTTTCAATAGTATCTGGATTGGAGATGATGATACCCAATCGAACCCCTGGTAGACCAATTTTGGAAAAACTTAAAGATAAAGTTCTTCCTTCGGCGTAAGTGATAGGTTCTTCGGTTGCAATGAGGTTGGGGAAAGGATTTCCATAAGCTAGGTCAACAAGAAGTGGGATTGATTTTTTTTGGGTTCTTTCTTCTATCCATTGAATGTCTTCCATTGGAAAAATATTTCCGGTGGGATTTGTGGGCCTTGACATCACAACACAACCAATGTTTGAGAGATCAAAGTTTTCTTTGTTAAATCCATAACGAAATCTATGGTTTCCTGTTGGGATCACATCGGGTGCGTTTGCCAAAAAAGTATCGGCTTCGATGGTTTGGTCCGCATAACCAATATATTCTGGGACTACGGGTAAAAGGATTTTTTTGAAACTCCCATCAGACATTTTTCCTGAATGGATGTTGAGTAGATAGGAGTAGGCATTTTGGCTGCCGTTAAAAAAAGCAATATTGTCTTTTGTGAGTCTGGCACCTAAATGCGGAGAAAGATATTCAGCGGCTAACGAACGGAAACGGTCGTTTCCAATCGGAGCTTGGTAGTCTCCGAGAAGTGCAGTGAGGTTCGGGTCATTGGCTAAGGTTTGAAAACAGGCAGCAAAAATTTCTTCGGCTTCGGGAATATGGGCGGGATTTCCACCCCCGAGTAGGATTTCCTCAGGGTGTCCCGTAACTTGGCCTAAATCTTCCATGAGAGAACGAATTCCCTGGTTTTGGCGGAGGCGGCTGGCCCAAAGAGAAGGAAAAGAATCCGTCATGGGCGTCATATTCACCAGACTTTCTCGTTTCTGAACCATTTTTCTGAGGGAATCTTAAAATTATGTTCGCATTTCGAAAAATGAAGTGACATAATTCAGAAATACGGTATTTAAGTGACATAATATAGAGGAGTGCTGTTGGATGAGCACCGAAACAATACAAAGACCTATTCGAAAAGAAAAAGATATCGAATTTTTTAAACCGACTCTATCCAGGGAAGACCTGAAAGGGGTTTTAGAGTGTCTCGTAGAAGAACATCTTTCTACCGGTGAAATCGTAGAACGTTTCGAAAAAACGTTTTGCCATACATTTAAAATTAAATATGCAGTTTCTTCCAATTCCCTTACCTCCGCATACCACTTAGCATTACTTGCGTTAGGTGTAAAAGCAGGGGACTCCGTTATCCTTTCTAGTTATGCACCCATCTCGGCTTTGGATGCCATTTTTCTTTTGCAAGCAAAACCTGTGCTTGTGGATTTAAAACGAAATTCTTTCCACCCATGTCCTGAAGAATTCCTTCGCAAAAAAAATGAGTCAGGTGCGAAATTTGCTCTATTTGATCATAGTTTTGGATCTCTCATTCGTCTTTCCGATTATTCTATCGAAGGATTGGAAATAGTAGAAGATTTTACAGAAGCCATTGGTGCCACTTCCGAAACCATTTCCGTCGGCAAACAATCTAAAATTGCAATTTGTGGCCTCAGTGCTGAAAATATCATCACCACCGGAAATGGGGCGATGATCATTACTTCGGAACTTTCTCTTTCCAATGCAGTGAAATCCTATAAGTCTGGGTCTTCCGCCAAACGTAACTTTGGTGAACCAAAGTATGATTATAATTTGGTGGATTACCAAGCTGCTCTTGGAATCGAACAACTTTCTAAACTCGGTGTGATTTTAGAACGTAAGAAAAAAATTGCGTCTGCTTACTTACAAGCAGTTCAAAATTCTAGATTAGAAACTTATTTTCAAAATCCAACAGAAGATACGTTCCAAAGATTTCCTATCGTTGTATCGGGCCAAAACTACGAAGAGATCCAACGATATTTTAAGTCGATTCATATTGGAACACAAAGAACTGTAGATGAACCAATTCATCGAGTGTTGGAAGAAAATCCTTTGGAATTTCCTAATGCGGAACGCCTTTACCAAAGAGGGCATTGTATTCCAATTTATCCTAACCTAACAAAAGATAATGTACAACGGATTGCCACTGCCATCCGACGAATCTATTGATTGGATAGGACTCTCTATTATCTAGACTCACTTTTTGAGTATAGATTGCCTTCTAATCCTCCAAATTTAGATTCCTCTCTCAAAAGGAGGAATCGTTGTTTAGAGAAAATGTTTTTTCCGATCTCAAGGCCAGAAGACTTTGTCCTTGTTGAAGAATTACCCAGCGCAGAACTTTCCAAACATTGGAAGGACTCTGGACTCACTCCGGGAACACCGTTTTTAGAAGGGGGGCTCCTGGGCGATGTCACTCTTGTCGAATGGGGGTGCCGAAACGAATGGTATGAAGGTAGACTGCAGGAAGATCCGATTCGTATCGAAACTTCAAGGTATCTCAATTCCAAAATTACCCAACTAGATTTTCGAAAACACCACTCACCTTTGCCTGCAAAGGTAATTACTTCCGAAGAACATTTGTTTGCCGAACTAGAAGAAACAAAACTTCCCATTGTTCTTAAAAGTGAATTTGGTCTAGCTGGTCGAAACCATATCATTTTTAAATCGCCATCAGACTCCTGGAAGATGTCCCAAGTGAACAAAAAACTTTTTGGTTTTCCCATCGTAGCTGAGTCTTGGGTGGGAGAGGAAAGATTCTTTGATTTTTCAACTTTATGGGATGTGTTAGATGGAGAGTTCTTTTATTTAACTTCTACCGCGATGCTCATCGATAAGGAAGGAGTATTTCGTGGGATTCGTATCGCTGGAACAGACCTTCCTCATTCAGCTCACTTTTTACCACCTGTCATGGATCTTGTACGTGATACCAAGGGACTTGTTCCTAAAGAATATTCTGGGCCCTGTGCGATTGATGGGTTTTTGTATAGGGAAGAAGGAAGGACTCAAATCCAACCTGTATCTGAATTTAACTTTCGTTACTCGATTGGTCGAATTTTGTGGGAAATTAGAAAAAAACGAAATGCAGGGAAAGATACTGTCAGTGGAATTTTAATATTGCCTTACCCGAAACAAGGTTCTTTAGAGGAATGGTCTACGTTAAATCGATTGGAAAAAGAATTAGGTGTTAGTTTAATTCTATTAACACCCGTAAGAGATTTATCTGGAAAACCATACCAAAATACAGTTTTGTATTTTGAAACCACGGAGGAAAAAGAACCATCCGTGGTAGAATCTATTTGGTTATCCTGGATGGCTTGATTATTTTAAAAACTTTTATTAAACACCATCTCTGTTGGAAATAAATTCATGTTTTCCATTGATCTCGAGGATTGGATCAGTTGGATTTCCTCTGCGTTTGATTTCTAAAATATCTGTATTCGTGAGAGGAAGTGTTGCTTCTAAACTCACAATGACTTTGTCCCCTTTTTCTGTCCAAGTACATAACATCTTCGCAGTTTCATATCCCATTTCACAAGTTCCATCATTATGAAGTTGGATCCTTGCAATATTGGATTTGGTTTTCCATTTTCCAATGGCCCAAGTATTTTTGGGAGGGATAAGAGCAGAACCTGCTTGTTCTGAATTGAATAAAACTTCTGCGATGGCAGTATTTTCTGTATTGGTTCCTTTATATACTTCTTGGATTGTCAGAGTAATTTCTTTTGTCCTAAGTTCTGATTTGAATTCGATCATTTGAAGAGATAAACTATCTTTCAAAGTAACAATCTCTTCGTTTCCATCTTCGGTAGAAATTTTTAATTTTTTGATTCGGTTGTTTGCAGCCCAAAGTTTAGGATCACCAAATCCATTGTAGATGGAAAGAGAGCGAAAACTAATCGGCGATTTGTATTTGATTTGTAAAGATTCTCCAATCCCTTCGCCGGCTGCCCCTTCAACCCAACTGGTTTTGAGTTTTCCGTCCATAGCTAATAGAGGAGTGTATTTTTTTGAATTTGGTAACAATTGACTCGTGGAAGTAATGTTTGGAGGATTGAGTGGTTCTGCTAAGATAGGAAAACAAAAAGCCGCAATGATTAGGGAAGTTTTTGAAATAGAAAACTGCATACACAGAATTATAAGTATCTAAAAATTTGAGCAAGTAGGAAAAAAAACAAATGAAGGAAGCTTGGGATTTCAGCACAATCTATGTCACTTTTTCCTCGGAAGAGGAAGCCAAAAAAATATCCAAAGAGGTAGTGGCAGAACGACTGGCAGCTTGTGCCAATATCATAAAATCAATGGATTCAATTTATATTTGGAATGATGTTTTGGAAGAAACAACGGAAATGGTTTGTTTGTTCAAAACCACCAAGGATAAGGTTGGGTCCTTAATGCAGAGGATCAAAGAATTACATTCTTATGAAACTCCCTGCATTGTGGAGTGGCCTATTGTTTCTGGTAATCCAGACTATTTAGATTGGATTCGAAAATCCTTATAGAATTCTTTGATTTTATCGAATAATATTTCGAAACCTAATTCTTTTCGCCAAGTGAGAAAGGTTTCAGGCATTTGTACAGAAGTAAACCAAGGATAGGCAGGTGATTCCTTTGGTTCCGCAAGCATTCCCATAAGACTTGCCAAGGTCAAATCAACGCGGCCAAAGGTAGTTCCATTAAAAAATTTGCTGCCTTTATAAATTTCAATCAATTCTTTGGAACATTCGTCTAGTGATTGTTTTACGACCTCCAAGTTTTTGGGAGTAATTTTGTATCTTCTTTTGAGAGATAAAGCTATCAATTCAAAATGTTCAGGAGCACCAACGGTATCATTAGGCGATGCGGGTTTTAATAAAAATAATTTACCTACAATTTCAGGATAATCTAAAATAAAGTGATACAAAAGTGTTTGTAAACTTTTTCCAATTTGAGTATCGATTTTTTCTTCCATCTGTTTTTCTTCTGAAGAAGCTTTGTGGCCAAATGCCTTTTCTTCCACTAAATCCAGAATATTGCCAGAACCTTGAATGATCCCTGTTTCTGTCTCTAAAACTGGTACATAGAGATCGCTGACTATGGGTTTTAAAGTTTGGATGTGTTGTCCGGGAACAAGAGGGTTTAGTTTGTAATCGTAATTTGCAAGATCCAATGCCCATCTAGCTTTTTCAGAAAAATGTGAAATGGGGAAGGTGAATAAAGTTGCAGTCATTTGTCGAAGTTAGTAGATAAGAAATCATTCGGCAATCAAGTTTTTGTCATGGAAAATGGATTGTCTTTTAAGAGTTCACATCGTAAATATGATTCCTGTTTTATGAGATTTGGTTTTTTTATCCTATTTCTAGTTTGTCCCATTGGATTTCTAGTTGCCAAAGAACATTCGGAATTCTGTTCGATGGAAAGATTGTGTGTCATTTACATTCAGGATAAAACAGGAGTGGATATTTACTTTCAAAACAAAATCGCCATTGATGAAACTTTTACTACTGTCTCCGTTAATGCAACGTCCACGAATATGAGAAGTTCTCGTAAACTTCCCTTAGTGACTGTTTTAAAAGGTCCAAAACGTAAAAAACTATTCCGACTAAACGTAAATAAACCTAACAAACGCTGGGTGTATCAAATTAAATACAAATGGATTTTAGGAAATTATTCCGCCTCCCACGATCCTAAAGTTGTCTATGAACTTCCGTTTGAAAAAGGATTAAAAGTTCGGGTGTACCAAGGTTATAAAGGAACCAAAAGCCATCAAGGTGACAATCGTTATTCGATCGATTTTGGATTGAAAGAAGGAGATTTGATTACAGCAGCAAGAGATGGAGTTGTGATTGATACAGAACAAAAAAATAATGAAGGTGGTTTCGAAATCAAATATATTCATTCTGCAAATTATATAAAGATTCTTCATGACGATGGAACCATAGGTCAATATGCCCACCTTCGTTATATGGGAGTTCTTGTCAAACGAGGCCAACGTGTTACAGCTGGAACTCCGATTGGTTATGCAGGTAGCACTGGGTTCAGCGATGGACCTCATTTACACTTTGAAGTGTATAAGCCCACTCGCAGTTTGCGCAAACAAACAATTCCTACTCAATTTCGAACGGAGTTTACCGAAGCGGATGTTGTTAAGGAAGGAGAACTTCTCTGGCGAAGAGATCCTAATTTGCCTGTTATAAAACTTCAGTCGGATATAGATGAAATTCAAATTTGTGAATCTGTTCAAAATCTAGAGAGATTGGGATGTAATGGAACCTCTTTTGCTACGGGTTCCCCAATTTATTTTTATATTCCTCTTTTGAAGCCATCTCGTTATAAAATTCAAATTTCCGTTCGTAAAAATGGTACCTCTATTTTGAAATTGTATAATTGGGAGACAAATTCTGACTGGTGGGATACTTATTTAGATGTCCAGCTAGAAGATCCTTTGGAAACTTTGGAAGGAGATTGGACGGCCATTGTATCAATCGATGGAGTTGTCCAAAAGGAAGTTGAATTTCAATTAACGAGTATCAAGTGAATCGGTTTTTAATCATCATATTATTTTTTTGTTTTTCTTTTGGATTGTATGCGGAATCAAATGTTACTGAAGAATGTAATCAGGAATGGATTTGTCTTATCCAATCAAAGGATGAGGATGGAATTGAGTTATCTATCCGTAACTACAATTCGAATGCAAAAATTACAAATTCCGTTCTTTTGAACGCTACCCTGGTAAATTTCAAAACGGATATAGTTTTTCCTTACTTCGTTGTTGTCAAAGGTCCTTCTCCTGTTTTTATAACCAAGTTCCTGTTAGATGATAAAACTAAAAATGCATTCCATTCGTTTTCTTTTCGAGTCAGACCTGGAGATTGGGATAGCATTCATGATGATTCGGTGAGTTATCTATTACCTTTTGGTCCGGAAATTCATGCAAAAGTCGTACAAGGATACAACGGAAGTGTAACTCATTTTGGCAACTTTGCCCATTCGATTGATTTTGGAATTCCTGTTGGCACACCCGTTCATGCAGCAAGAAAAGGTTATGTGATGGCAACTGAGTCACGTTATTCGGAGGGCGGGTTTCGCAAAGATTTATTATCGAAAGCAAATTTTATCATCATTCAACATGAGGATGGGACTTTAGGAAATTATGCACACCTTATGAAAAATGGTGTGGTTGTGAAAGTAGGTGATACTGTAGATGCTGGGCAATTGATTGGATATTCGGGTAATACTGGTTATACGCAAGGGCCTCACCTTCACTTTGAAGTTCACAAACCAAATCGCCAACTTGAGGTAACCACCATTCCCACTGTGTTTAAAACACAATATTCCGACAGAGATACTTTGAATGAATTTTATACGTATTGGCATCCTAAGCCAGGGATTGATCCGCCTAAATCAGATATTTTACCAGAAGACATTCAGGTTTGTAAATTAAATACAAAACGTGAGAAAATACAATGTGGGGATAATACCTTTCAATTGGGGGAAAACTTCCTTGTGTCTTTAGAATTCATTCGGCCGGGAAACCAAAGAATTGAGGTAGATATATCCATTGATGGAAAAGGTTTTGAACCTATGAAGCTGGATTGGGTGGCACAAAAAAACTTAGCCTTTGAAGGGAGGTATCTTTCTATCGCGAACAATCCCAAATTCATCGGCCGATGGAAGGTGAAAGTGCGGATCAACGGAGAGGAAAAAAAGATACTTTTTTTTGATGTGAAACAGTAACTATTTGACAAGTAAATGTATGTATAGTAGATTGGCTATGGGCTTTCCAAGACCTTTTGGTCGTTCTACTGGGGGTGCAAACCCCCATCTTTTTTCTCACCTGAGTGCAGATTCGTCTTCCCAGAATTGATTCCTTTCCTAGTTTGAGATTCCTATGGAAATGGATGTATCAGTCAATGTTCTCGGTGGGCCTTTGGTTCCATGTTCCACACAGCCACTTACAGGTTTTTTTAGGGATGGCTGTTGTAATACTTCTGACGAAGATGTCGGTTCTCATACGGTTTGTGTATTGGCAACAGAGGAATTTTTGGAATCCCAAAAACAAAGTGGAAATGATCTCATCACTCCCTGGCCACAATATGCATTCCCTGGTGTCAAACCAGGAGAACGTTGGTGCCTTTGCGCTTCTAGGTGGTTAGAGGCTTATCGTAATGGGGTAGCTCCCAAAGTTTTTTTGGAGTCTACCCACAAACGTGCGTTAGAGATCATTCCCTTGGAGTTATTGGAAAGATTTGCCGCTGATGAATTCAATTAGTACTTTTTAAGAGCATCCAAATACGCTCGTGTGTGTTTGGATGTATTGTGGAGGAGGGAACCGAGAATATTATGGATCGGATGATTGGCTTCATATAAAGTTTCGTATTTCGGAATCTCCAAATTTTCCAACTGTTCATCCATAGGTTCCCCAGCATCGTAGGCTTCTTTACAAACATTTTCTCGCAGTCCATCCATACCTAACCAATGTGGTTTTTCTTTTTTGGAAAAGTCGGTGATGGAAGTGGCCACTGGGTGATTCCAGTTTTTGGTTTCAATTAAGTTTCGAATCAAATAATACTGGTATTCTTCTATCAAAGTATGCCTTCCCGAAACAAACCGGACCATATCATCTTTTGGTGTTTGGTATCCTACAATCGATACGAGTTGTACGCCAATTTGTTTGGCAGCGCTCACTCTCGGTAATACGGAAGAATGGTATGGTTGTGTCAGGTCTTGAATGTAATGTAGTGCCCAACCTGCAAAACGATATCCCCAATAAGGATGACCTGTTCGAAATGCTAAGTTGGATAACTCTGTAAATTGATGGATGCGGTATTCGGGATAAGTTCGTTTTAAAAATCCAGCTAGAGCAAAAATTATGCCGGGTTCATAATAGAATCCCATATGGAAGGGTGCTTGTGACGAAAATTCAACAGCAGGATTTCCAAATGGTTGGTATCCGAAGCCGTAAATTTTTCCGACTTCACTACCACTATCTTCAAAAAGATATAAATCCAAATCGTAATCAGGTTCATCTGTGGCCGAAATCAAAACTTCATCAGCACCAATCATTTGACCTTCATGTAAGGATAAAAAGGTTTCGTTGGTGAGTTTTCCTTTATCATTTAAAGTTGTGAGTTTGTCCAAAGGCAGTTTTGTCCCACCTCGTTTGGCGACAGATTGTATATAAAGCGAAGCCTTGTGGTTTGGGTTCACACGAAGTGCTTTATAAAAACTAACAACAAGATCTGTATCTTTTGTCGATTTAGAAAACTTTAAACTATCGTTAGTAGGAGTTAGGTGAGGAAGGCGATTCCTTGCCCATTCTTCAGAAATAGACAAACTTTCTTGGATGGAAGATTTTTCTTTTGATAAAAATGTCTTTAAAGATTCTACTTTGACTAAAGGGGTAGGTTGACCTTTCCAATGGTCTTTTAAAATTAAATAGGTAATTCCTGCGTGGTTGTTCCAGGCAAAGGCAGGGATAGTAAAAACAAAAATGGTGACGAAGCTGATAATTTTATTCATTGGTTACTTTATTTTCCTTTTTTTGAAAGATAGTTCCGTTCCAATTGTATTCGGATTGGAAGTATTCATGAGAACTTTCATCATCGACATCAAAACTATGAGTTAATTCGATGATTGTATTTGGTTTTCCTTTTATAAGTTTACGGTTGATTCTTTTGTCGGCAGGCAAATTTTCATTGGGAAAAATAAGCCAAGATTCTGCACAAGAAGGAGGATCACAAGCACCAGGATTCCAAGAAAACTGTGGAACGAATTTTAGATCTTTATCCATTGTGAAAATTTGTTCGTTTGTATATCCGTATTCAATTTCTGAAAATACAAGATATCTTAATCCAAAAACGGCAACGGGGGCAGGTGCAAACGAGGTTGGTTGATAAATTGTATGATTCCATCCTTCATTGCTTATAGGTCCAACATCCCAACTTCCTATGGATAATATTTGATTGTTTTGGATTAGTTTTAGTTCGAGTTTCCTTAACCGTACGCCTAGGTTTCGTGCTAATAGAGTTTTGTCATTCCATTCGAATGCATAATCAGAGAGTAATCCACCCCACACATATCCAATCTCTTTTTCTGATTGGATTTTATACCAGTATTCCTTAACTGAATTCTGTTCCAAAATTTGGTTCGTTTTTGTGAGAATTTTGACTGAATCGCCGATTGAAAGTTTCTTTAAAACTTTAGCATTTATATTATTTGTTTCTCTAAGGTTGACATTGTCACCAAATATCAGATAGGTGGAACCTTCGGTTTTTTCGTGTATATAGTCATCCCAGTGATTTTGAGGAAAAATGGGAAAAACGAATAGAAACATCAAAATGCTGAGTAAAGATTTGTAACCCGACATAGTGTAAAAAATAGGGAACGTAAGGTCAAGAGTCGATCTCTTTTCGATAGTAGTGGTATTTTTCTCTAAACGATAGGTCGACAATGAAAGTATAGGTTTATTTCAAAAAGGATGATGGCTGGATGATATTTGCACAAGTAATGAAAGCATATTCTGTAGAACAAATACGATTGTTGGAAGATAAAATGAATGCCTATGAAAATTGGGTCTTCTTGCTGATATTACTTGTTGCCGTACTTATCCTAGTATCTGTCCTACAAAGACTGACGATTGCAAAGTTAAAAAGCATTGAAACTTCTAAAACCAAATTGATGGGAAAAGGTACAATTTCAAATGTAGGTCTAGGTCGTTTAGATTTTAATGAAGTTCCCATTGCCGACATTCATACCATTACACAAACTCCAATTCACTCCGAGATGACAATACATGGTAAAGATTTGTTGGATCCCGGTATGGTTTTTAAATATCTTATTGCATTAGACATTAATAAAGTTATTACCATTGGACAAAGAGAGGGGAGTATCATCACTCGGTCCACCGAAGTTTTAGATCATCACCTAACTTTGGATATAAGTGCAATTGATGTTTCTAACATGGAGATTTTATCTTATACTGTAGAATTGAGAAGAGAAGGAAAAGTTCTATTACAACTACCTGGTGCTCGGGGTTTTCGAGAAATGGGTATTAAAGAAAAAATTCATATTTCTAAAGCTCTTTCTTTTGATGGGGAACCTTGTTTTGAATCTTTCAATCCTAAACAACCATTGCGATTTCGAATCGGTAGTCGCATTAATGTTGATGGCAAGTTTAAGTCGGGATATTTTGAATTTCATTTGTACAGTAAAGATGTGTTTGAAAAAACTTCCAACGGGACAAAACGAACCGAAAAACATTTTTATTTGAAGTTGGTTAAGATTTTTCCTGGATACGACACTGCCGGTCAGACAAAAGAAGGGCTTGTTCCTATGCTTACGCGGTTTGGGGGTGGGGTGTGAATCTTATATCCCCGCCCTGATTTGGGTGGGGAACTAGACCCGCCTCCCAATACACACCTCTTACCACATCTTTTCCTTTCTTACAAAACCCTTTCTCAAAATCAAAAATTCTTTTCCAATAAGTTCATCTTTTCCAAAGTCGGTCTCTGAAAAAAAGATCCCTCCCTAAAACAAAAAAGCCAAGGTTACCCTTGGCTTTTCCATCGATCTTTCTAACGAAACTTAAATTCGAATCTAAAATTCGCTATTTAAGCTCTTTCTACGATCATTGATCCTGCGATCCCACCGTGTGCACAAGCAGTCACTAACACTTTTTTCACGTCTTTGTTTTCTTCAAAGTCCATGATTGCGTTGTGAAGGAGTCTCACACCAGTAGCACCAAACGGGTGTCCAATGGAGATAGATCCACCGTTCGGGTTGATTTTTTTCTCATCAAATTTCTTTTCCCAGTCAAGACCAGTTCTAGATTTGATTTCTTCAAGAGCCGCTACAGCTGTTGCAGCAAATGCTTCGTGGATTTCGATGATGTCGATGTTTTCGATTTTATCACCAGTTTCACCAAGAAGAGCAATCGTTGCTTCTGCTTGTCCAAGACCCATAAGGTTTGGATCTACACCGCGCATGTTAAAACCATTCACATAAGCTTTTGCAGTCAGACCTAATTTTTTAGCCGCATCTTCAGAAGCTACAATGATACCAGCCGCTCCATCAGAACGTGGACTTGCATTGAAGATAGAAAGAGTTGGTCCATGAGATTTTTTTAAGTATTTACTGTATTTTTCTTTGAACTGGTCAAATTTCATTTGAGGGTTGTCAAAGAGTAACATTGCTCGACCCATACGAGTAGGGTTTTTTACAAGACCTTCACGAAGAAGAACTGCTTCGTCAGCTTGTAACATATTCCCTTCATCATCTTTCACTTCCATAATATATGGTTTGTAACGACCTTCTTGTGTGGCATCAAAGGCACGTTTGAAAGATTCGTAAGCTACTTTGTCTTGTGTTTCACGAGCAAGTGCATAGTTTTGTGCGAGAATTTCTGCCGTTACTTGCATTCCGAAAGAAGTTTCTCCATCACCAAGTCCGTCTTCTAGTGTATCACGAAGTTCCACACCTTCTGGAAGGTCGTTTGGAAGAAGTTTTACAAGTGAATCTAAACTGTTTGTTTTTTTGTTAAGACGCGCATTTTTCACAACAAAAGGCATAGAAGTTTGTGATTCTTCCCCAATGACGAGGAAAACTTTTCCTTCACCAAGGGAAATACGGCGAGTAGCTTCCGCAACTGCTTCCAAACCAGATACACAGTTGTTTGCAACAGTAAGGCAAGGAATTTCCATAGGAAGCCCAAGTAAGTTTGCAATCACACGTGCCGAGTTAGGTGCGTTAGAAAAACCTTCTCCCACGATCACACCGTCAATATCAGTAGGTTTTAATCCACTGCGTTTCATTACTTCTTCACCAACGATTTTACCAAGGTGGTGACCAGAGTACTGCGAGAGTGCCTTTCCAATTTGAGCAAAAGGAGTTCGTGCAGGTGCTGCGAGTACTATCTTTTGTGTTACTTTCATATAAAATCCCTTCTTCCTTTCTTTAGACTAAAACTTTAGTTACCTAAACAATTACTTCGCAAGCCACTTCATCATCGAACGTAGTTTCGTTCCTACTGCTTCGATAGGGTGGGCTGCATTTTTTTCTTTGAGTTTTTTGTATTCTGGGTATCCCGCTTTTGTATCCGCCATCCAACGTTTAGCGAACGCTGCACCTTTATCTTTTTGGATATCAGTGAGAACGTCTTTCATACGAGCTTTTACACCAGCATCAATGATACGTGGTCCGCTGATATAATCTCCATACTCTGCAGTATCAGAGATAGAATAACGCATACGAGCAAGGCCACCTTCATAAATCAAATCAGTGATGAGTTTCACTTCATGTAAACATTCGAAGTAAGCGATTTCTGGATCGTAACCTGCTTCTGTTAGTGTTTCGAATCCACTCATGATGAGGTTGGCAACACCACCACAAAGAACCACTTGTTCCCCGAAAAGGTCAGTTTCTGTTTCTTCACGGAAAGATGTTTCTAAAATTCCAGCTCTTCCTCCGCCGACTCCACTTGCGTGAGCAAGGGCGCGAGCTTTTGCTTGGCCAGTGGCATCTTGGTAGATGGCAATTAGGCATGGAACTCCACCACCTTCAGTGTAAACACGGCGAACAAGATGTCCTGGACCTTTCGGAGCCACCATATACACGTCTACGTTTTTTGGAGGAGTGATGAGATCGTAATGGATGTTAAATCCATGAGAGAATACAAGAGCCTTTCCTTCAGTAAGGTTTGGTTCAATATCCGCCTTATACATGTCAGCTTGGATTGTGTCTGGAGCAAGGATTTGGATGATGTCTGCTTTTTTTGCAGCTTCCGCAACATTGTACACTTCAAAGCCAGCTTCTTTGGCTTCTTTGATTGATTTAGATCCGTCGCGAAGTCCAATAATGACTTTCAAACCAGAATCTTTCATGTTTTGAGCTTGGGCGTGACCTTGGCTTCCGTAGCCAATCACTGCAATGGTCTTACCTTTAAGGAGATTTAGATCGCAACTGTCGTCGTAATAGATATTTGCCATGGATGGGCACACTTCCTGCGGAAAATTTAACTTATTTTTCCATCATTTTTAACTATAAGGAGGGAAACAAGAACGAATTAGGGCGCCTTTCCTTGCTGGTTCCGGACTCCGCGTTCGCTTCGGTCCTTCGGACGGCTAACGCCTCCTCCGCATCAAGGGCGCTTAGTGACATAATATTTTTTTCCCTTGTCCAGGAATTCTCTTACTAGTCCAAACGATCGGCATAGGTGATATCCGCAAATGCGGAAACCCTCCATTGGCGCACGGGAATTTTCACCCTATACTAAACTTATGATGAACCGAATCAATTTAGAATCCGTTGAAAAACTAAACCGACAAAGACTCGTTAGGTTTATTTGTTCCTTGTTTTTTGTAAGTGGACTTGCGGTCTTGGGAGGCGGTTGTATTTCTCCTGACCTCGTCCATGACTCGTACTATACAAGACACCCCAGCCAAAATGGTCACAACTACCACCAATATCCTTATCCCTACCAAGGATCGAGAGGAAGTTATGGTGTTCCGTATCCGCATCATGGAGGAGGAAACCAGTTCCAAATCCCAAGGTCTCACGGTGGTGGTCATAATCCTTTCCATGTCCCTGCCGGAAGATACCATAATGTTGGCAGTCCCGGGAAATGGAGGTTATAGGTCTTGGAAAATTTAAACTTAAATACGATTTCTTCGGATGGGAATGACAAATACCGTACGTTCTGTCCGAAGAAATCGGAGTCCCACTTCCGATTGGTTTCTTCTATTCGTTTTCTTTGTATCTCAGTTTTTCTTTTGATCGGTTGTGCGAGTTTGCTTCCACCCGAACGGAGAGTGTATCCGAAAAATCCTGTCACTTTGCCAAAGAGTATGGACATCCATAAGTGGATGGAAACTAAGAAGAATCAATATCCAGATCGATTGCGAAGTTATTCTCCATATCCGGATTCATATAAGATTTTGTTCTATCGAAAGAAATTCACAAATTTAGGATCATTTATTTCCTGTGGTGCGTTTCTTCGCCAAACGAACATTCATACGATTGAAATCATTGAAATGGTCTCCAATGTAAACTATGCCAATTATGAAAAATCTGTCATTCCGAGAGGTGGGGACCTAGGTCCTATGAATGAAAAGGAGAGAACCGAAATCCTACTTCCTTGTATCGAAGAATTTTTAGAACCAGCCCAATCAAAGGAATGATTGATTTGTGAAATATATTTATTTATGCCCAATGATTTTCTTTTATCAATGTGTCTTTGCTGATTTAGAACATCAATTGAAACCATTTTCGGAAAAAACAGCAAAAGAAAAAATGAGTGAGTCCATCACCATCTTAAATCAAAATCGTGTTTTCCAACATAGAGCATTTACTGGTTGGATCGAAATGAATCCAATGTTTGGATTGCCTAGAAGTGAATACTTTGTCAAAAAACAAAATGAAATTGGAACTTCTCGTTACCAATGGAAAACAATTTATATCCATAATATAGAAGATAAACATTTTGAACTTACCAATCTGAAGACAGACTATGTGATTTTTGTTGTCGCAAACCATCCTAAAAGTGATTGGGACCAAAAAAGTTTTGGTCAGGTTTTACAAATGTTAACCATTTGTTTGTTCCCTTGCCAAGAAAAACTGAATTTGGAGGTAACAGTAAAGTTGTATCACAAAAGCCGATTGGTCTCAGAGAAAAAAACATTGCAACTTGCCACTCGTTATATTAGTCCCTGGTATGTTTTGAATCCGCATCAGTTTCAAATGCGAGATCACGGAAATTTGTTCGATGAACCCAGTGTTGTCTCTGCGATGTATTTGCAAGGTTTCCAAGAAGCCATTGATGAGATTTATTTAAATCTGCCGGACGAATTGGTGGAAGAGACGAAGGGTGTGCCTTAAATGAAAGTAAACCATAGATACGAATTTGTAGGGGGGATAGTAAGAGAAATGGATTCTAAAATGGCTCAATTGAACATAAGAAAACAAATGAGACAGAGATGGAGCCGATTTAGAATTGGCTCTCTTGGTCTTTTGATTTGTATATCTACATTTTTTTCGGTCAGTTGTGCAAGTTTACTTCCTCCTGAGAGACGAGTGTATCCCAAGAACCCTGTTTCCTTGCCTAAAGGAATGGACATCCATGATTGGATGGATACAAAAAAGAAACAATTCCCAAATCATTTACGAAGCGATTCCCCTTATGCTGCTGTTTATAAAATTGTATTCTTCCGAAAAGAGAAAACCTTTCTCGGCTCTTATATTTCTTGTAGTGCTTACCTCAGACAAACCAAGGGGAATGCGATTGAAATCGTTGAAATGGCCTCTATGATTAACTATGCAGACTATACCAAACCACTCAGTCGGTTCAATAAAGGTGGAGACTTAGGTCCCATGAATGAAAAAGAAAGAACAGAAGTTCTTCTTCCCTGTATTGAAGAATTTTTAGAACCACCACTGACCAAGGAATAAAACAGAATCAAACTTTGGATGTTTCTTCGGTAATCCCCGAATAACGTATGAGTCCGAGAGTCAAATCATCTTGGATGGCAGCAATTCCTCCAGAAAGTTGGATGACGGATTGGAAAACTTGGTCTTGGATTTCAAAGAGAGGAAGGCTTCGTATATCGCGAATTAAGTGAAGAAGTCTCTCCTCACCAAACATTTGTAATGATTCGGGTTCTCTTGCTTCGGTGAGCCCATCTGTGAGCATTACAATCAAATCCCCCGTTTCCAATTGGAATCTCTCTTCTTCCGCAAGGATTTCGAAAATGGGGGTAATGATCCTTCCCATTGGTTTTAAACTCACAAGAGCACCCGATTTACGAATGATAAAAAGTGGAAAATGTCCAGCCCTTGCAAATGTGAGAGAACCCGTACCTGTATAAAGGTGGAGTAGGCTTGCCGTGACAAAATGTTCCCGAAGGTTGGGGATGATTTGGTGGCGAATGGATTCTAAATTATCTTTAAGGTCAACTGGATCTTGTTTCCATTTTTCCAGTGATGTTTTGACAAGAGCACTTAATAAGGCAGCGGGAATTCCATGCCCAGAAACATCACAAATAAATACACCTAACTCTTGTTTTTCGGGTTTCCAAACAATATCATACAAATCCCCACCCACTTTCATCATAGGGATATTTTTAAAAAGAATATCAACACCTTGTGGCAAAATTTCTTTTTGAGGAAAAAGGGATTCTTGGATGCGTTTGGCCATATCCAATTGTTTTTCAATTTCTGTCCTTTGTTCTTCAATCACAGCGGTTCTTTCTAAAACTTTTTGTTCCAATTCTTCATTAGCCTTTTCTTTTAGCTCATTTAAGAACTGTAAGGATTTTAAAGAAGCAAGTTGTGCTCTTTCTCTTTCTCTGGTGGCTGTCACCAAAAAGTAGGCAATTCCACTGATACAAAACAAAAACGCATCTAAAAAGATAAGGGAATCGTTGATGGAGAGTCCACTTTCATCTCTTCTAGCAAATACACCTTTCCCTTCGATAGTGAGTGTAACAGCAGTAAATGCAAGGACCACTGTGGAGAGAGTGGCTCCAAATTGGCGAAACCGAATGCTTGTCACAATCACAAAGGGAATCGGTAAAAAGAGTAAAGGCCATTCATCGCTAAAAGCAATGGATCCGGAAATATATACTAAAATGATCCAAATTAAAAGTTCGATTTGTTTGCGAAGTTCTAACTTTAATTTTGCTTTAGGATGAAACCAAACGTAAAGTAAAGGTGCAACGATGAGAAAACCGAGCATCTCTCCCGAAAACCAAGTAAAGAATACGTTGAAATAAAGTTCAGAAGATAAAAAATCCCAATACCATAAACTTGTGACACCTAAAATGGTGCTTACCAATGATCCAGGAAAAGTACCTATGCTTAGGAAATAAATTAAATCCTTTGTGGAGTAAATCGGATCACTTTTTTCAGTGACACGTTTGATGATTCGGTAGTTGATAAAACTGCTTAGTGTATTTCCTATACCAATCAGGAATGCTGTTGGTAAATGGGGGTTGTTGAAAAAATTAGCAAGAGTTGCTCCTAAATAAATTCCAGGCAAAGCGACAGGCCCAAGGAGCAAAAGAGAAGCAAGGCCCACTCCTTCCGGTGGCCAAACAGGAGAAACTTGGCTGTTTAGGAAGGCAATTTTAAAACCAATTTGTGCTGAGATGAAGTACCCAATAAAGATGATGGGTGTCCAAATAAAAATTCTTGTATATAGGACTGTCTTCATTCGGATTGAAGCATTTCCCATTCCTCCATTTTGTAAAGAATTTCCGTTTCTATCTTTTGGATTTCTTCAGATATTTTCTGAAGTTCAGTATGATCATTTGCGAATGTACTCAATTTCTTTTCTAATTCTAGTTTTGATGATTCAAGTTTGGCAATCTCTGATTCTAATTTAGAAAGTTTCTTTTGATCTTGTTTTGATTTTTGTGGTTTATCCGTTGTCTGTGTGGCTTGCGGAACTACGGTCTGTTTTGGGGAACTTGGTTCGTTTTCCAATTCTAAAGAATCATTTTCTAAAAAGGAGGAAAAAGTTCCAATGTAATGGTCCAGTTTTCCTTCTTTGCGAAAGATAAGTAGGCTTTCTGCTGTGCGGTCTAAAAAATAACGATCATGTGAGACAATCACAACGGTTCCTGGAAATTCATCTAAAAAAGATTCCAATACTGACAGTGTTTGGATGTCCAAATCATTGGTTGGTTCATCTAAGATGAGAAAGTTTGGTCCAGTCATCAAAATCTGAACAAGGAAAAGACGTCGTCTTTCGCCTCCTGAAAGTTTGGCGATCGGTGTGTATTGTAATTTCCCATCAAATAGAAAACGTTCTAACATTTTGGAAGCAGAAATTTTTTCTCCAGATTCGGTTTCAATCATTTCACCGGCTACATCTTTGATATAATCTAGGACATTTCTCTCTAGTGGGAGTTCGGAACTAGTTTGGTCAAAGTATCCCACCTTTGTGTTCATTCCTGGTTTGATAAATCCACTATCGGGTGTAATGCGACCTGCCATTAAGTTTAAGAGAGTAGACTTTCCAATTCCATTGGGACCAATGATTCCGAGTCTTTCTTTTGCTTTGAAGGTATAAGTGAAATCATTGATGAGTAATTTGTCTGCGATTCCTTTTTTCAAATTATGAATTTCTAAAATAGTTTTCCCTTGGCGTTTCGCAGCCACACTCAGTTCTAGATCTTTTTGTATTTCGCGTTTTTCTCTGTTTTGGAGATCACTCGCACGATCAATCCTTGCCTTTTGTTTTGTGGAACGAGCTTTGGGTTGGCGTTTCAACCACTTCACTTCTTGTTTTAAAAACTGTTTGATTTTATCTTCTTGTTTTTGGAGGGTTTCTTCTCTTTCTACTTTTCGTTCTAAATAAATAGAATAGTTCCCTTCATAGAGAAAATGGCTGCCGCGATCCAGTTCCAAAATTTTGGTTACAATCCGATCTAAAAAATAACGATCGTGTGTGATGAGGATAATGGCCTTGTCGAGTCCTGCCAAATAATCTTCTAACCATAAAATGGATTTTACATCTAAGTGGTTTGTTGGTTCATCCAAAATCAGTAGGTTACTTTCATCAATGAGAGACTTCGCAAGTTCTACTTTCTTTAACATCCCTCCGGACAACTCAGACATCTTTCTTTCTAATTTTTCAACACCTAACTCTTTTAATATGGATTTGATTTGTTGTTCGTAATCCCAAGCAGAAAGCCTGTCCATTTCTTGTGAGGCATTGGTAAACTCATCATCAAGTCCTTCTTCCCCTTCACTCATTCGTTCGCAGATTTCTTCATATTTGCGGATGGTTTTGACAAGTTTGTTATCACCCTTGTAAATATGGTCGAGGATGGTTTCCTTAGGATCAAAGATAGGATTTTGGTCGAGGATTGAAATTTTAAGATTATTGTTTTTAATGATTTGCCCTGAGTCTGTTTCTTCTTTTCCAAGAAGAGCACGGAGTAGTGTGGACTTACCGGATCCATTGATCCCGACAATGGCTAGTTTTTCTCCTTCACTGATAGAGAAGTCAAGATTTGAAAAAAGTTTTTTTTCGCCGATGGTTTTGGAAAGTTTGGATACAGAGACTAGCACAATGTCCATGAGATGGAATGAGGCCCATTCGGACAATCTCATTCAATATTTTGTTATGAATGTACATCCGATTTACCTGCTTTGCTCTGGTTTTTAAGGGAATCCGTTTTTTAGCGTTCTCTCTTTTTTTATTCCAAGACTTACTGGGTGATCATGTTATCAAACAGACAAGATGAATTATACAATTCGATTCTAAGTCGGCAATCCATTCCGGAATCTGTTGTGGGTGGCAAACAAGTCGCCAGTCGGTTTTTAGAAGAATTGTTTTCAATTCTTTTTTCAGGATACCATTCCGAACGTAACTTTACTTCCAAAGATCAAATTTCAGACCAGTTGGAACTCTTCCGTATCCGTTGGAAAAATTTACTAGAACCTTACTCCGTTTATGCGGATAAGGAACTTGGTCGCATATTTGCTTTGGATGATATTTTGCATAATTTCATAGCTAAACTTCCTGGATTATATCAATGGATGTGGGAGGATGCCGAAGCAGCATTTTTAGGAGATCCAGCGGCAGAAAGTATCCATGAAGTGATTCTCGCCTATTCGGGGTTTTACGCTGCTGCCGTCCACCGAGTTGCTAATTATTTTTTTAAGTCGGCTTTGCCTATTTTCCCAAAACTTCTGTCCGGTGTAGCACACGAAGCCACTGGGATTGACATCCATCCTGGTGCAGAAATTGGCAGAGCCTTTTTTATGGATCATGGAACAGGAATTGTCATCGGTGAAACCACCCAAATTGCAGACAATGTAAAGATTTACCAAGGTGTGACTCTGGGTGCTCTCTCGGTAAACAAGTCTTTGGCGAAACAAAAACGACATCCGACGATTGAAGAAGGTGTGGTGATTTATGCGGGGGCCACCATCCTAGGTGGCGACACTGTGATCGGCAAACAGTCAATCATCGGAGGGAATGCTTGGATCACCCAAAGCATTCCTCCTTATTCGGTTGTGTATCAGAAGTCTGAAGTGCGAGTCAGGAGTTCGAATGAAATCCAAGGTTTGGATTTCACCATTTGAACTAAAATCAAATCACTAAATCCCAATCCGATTCTTGCTTCCTAAACTGTACAACACTCGTATGAGTGCATCAATGTCTTCGCAAGAATTGTAAAAAGCAAGTGATGGCCTTACAGTTGATTCCAATCCAAACCTTCTTAAAATTGGTTGGGCACAGTGATGACCGGCTCGCACAGCAATTCCTTCTTCTGCTAGTTTTTTTCCAATCGTTTCTGTTTTGAATCCATCAATGACAAAGGATAACACACCCGCTTTGTCCTTGGCAGTTCCGATCAAACGTAGGCCCGGAACCTTTAACAATTCTTTGGTGCCATATTCCAATAGATCATGTTCGAAGGCAGAAATTTGTTTCATTCCAAACTGATTCAGATATTCGATTGCTGCTCCAAGGCCAACCGCATCAGCAATGTTACCTGTTCCGGCTTCAAAACGAAACGGCGCTTCTTGGAAAGTGGTATGATCAAAGTTGACATCTTGAATCATATTCCCGCCACCTTGCCAAGGAGGCAAACTGTCTAGGATGGATTTTTTTCCGTAAACCACACCGATGCCCGTCGGAGCAAAAAGTTTATGACCACTAAACACAAAGAAGTCGCAATCAATCTCTTTTACATTCACTGGCATATGAGATACGGACTGAGCCCCATCCACAATCACAAGAGCTCCCACTTTATGAGCCGACCTTGTCATCTCCTCTACAGGAACCACAGTCCCGAGTGCATTGGAAACTTGAGTGATGGAAACAATTTTTGTTTTTGAGTTTAACAAACGTTCGTATTCACTGAGAATGATCTGTCCTGAATCATCTACGGGCGCCACTCGTAACTTTGCACCTTTTTTGGCACAAACCATCTGCCAGGGAACAATGTTTGCGTGGTGTTCCAAATGTGTGATGAGAATTTCGTCACCAGCTTGGATGTGTTTGTCGGAGATGATATTGGAAAGAAGATTGATTCCTTCCGTAGTTCCTCTCACAAAAACAATTTCTTCTACACTTCCCGCTCCGATAAATCCTTGGACAAGAGACCTGGCTTTTTCATAAGCATCTGTGGATCTTGCAGCCAGAGTATGGGCCGCACGATGGATATTCGAATTCTCATGGAGGTAAAACTGAGATAATCTTTCGATCACCGAAGTTGGTTTTTGTGTGGTAGCCGCATTGTCGAGCCAAACCAAAGGTTTCCCATTTACCGTTTCCGTCAAAATAGGGAAATCTCTCCTAGAAGTCGCAAGATTTCTACCACCTGACTGCGGTATATTGATACTAGGAAAAGACAAAAACTCAGAATAGGAAAAACCTGTATCCGTTAGTTTTAAGTCTTCTAAATAAGGTAAGGACTCTTTTGGTAAATTTTGCGATGGTAAAACATTTGCTGGAAAACCCGATGTGGAAACGTTACTTTCACCAAACGATTGCAAAACGCCAAACATTTCCTTCGCCATTTTTTCCAGTGTTTTTTCATCTGGAAATGGAGACGAAGAAACATTGGGGAATGAGTCCGGTTTTAGATTTAAAAAACTCGGATCATTTGTATTCATAATAATTTCCCACATCTACATTGTCGAGTGCTGCAATGGCATCGTCAGTAAGTATGGCTGCTGAGCAGTAGAGAGAAATCAAATAAGATCCAATGGCAGATCGGTTGATCCCCATAAATCGTACCGATAGTCCTGGAGTTTGTTCCCCTGGAAGATTGGATTGGTATAAACCCACAACCCCTTGTTTTTTTTCTCCCACTCTCAGAAGTAAAATATTGGAAGTTCCCGCTGCAGATTTTGGATTGGTTTCTCCATTGACTAGAAGTTTGTCTGTTGGAATAAGTGGCAGTCCTCTCCAGGTGAGAAACTGTGTACCAAACATTGTGACTGTGGCCGGTGGAACTCCTCTTCTTGTACATTCACGTCCAAAGGCAGCAATGGCAAGTGGATGAGCCAAAAAGAAAGATGGTTCTTTCCAAACTTTTGTGATGAGATCATCTAAATCATCAGGTGTAGGAGGTCCTTTCCTTGTACTAATTCGTTGGTGAGCCGGTACATTTTTTAGTAGTCCATAATCGTCATTATTGATGAGTTCTAGTTCTTGTTTTTCTTTTACACTTTCAATCGCCAAACGAAGTTGTTCATTGATTTGTTCATGTGGAGAACTGTATAAATCCGAAACTCTAGTTTGTACATCAAGGATTGTGGAAATTAAACTAAGTGTATATTCACGTGGTTTTTCTTCGTAGTTAACAAAGGTTTCTGGAAGTTCTTGTTCTCCTTTTTGTCCGCAAAGTACATCCACTTGTGCATTGGATTTCACACGGTTGACACGAAGGACACCGGCTTCTAAAGGTTTCCAGTCAAGTAACCTAACTAAAAAACGTGGAGTGATGGCACCATACTGTGTTTTTGTTTTTACCGTATTTGCCAGTTGGCGAGCGGCTAAATCTCCCAAAGCGTGTTGGGTTTGTTCTGCCATAAATGACCTCTTTATCGGGAATGGATCATTTACTGTTACTTGATTCCTAAATCACGAATACGAGAATCAATAGGACCTGAGAAAATAGAGTTAAGTTTTGTGCGGAATATTGTGAAAATTGATCAGTAGACTAAACAACTTAATCCAATCGGAGCCAAAGTTTTATCTTTTCAGCGATCGTTTTTAAAACCACAGGTTTAGAAATGTAATCATTCATTCCGCTATCTAGACAACGTTCTTCTTCCCCAGAAAGAGTTCCAGCGGTAAGAGCAATGATGGGAACCATCTTCCCATTTGCTAATTTTCGGATTTCTTTAGTCGCATCATATCCATTCATTTCCGGCATTTGTACGTCCATTAAAACCAATTGTGGTTCCGTTTGGATAAAATTCTCTACGGCTAAGGCTCCATTCTCTGCCTCGATGATGATAGTGCCAGGTATTGATTTTTGAACAATTGCTTTTGTTAACATCATATTGACTGGATTGTCTTCTACAATCATGATCTTTATTTTTTCGTTAATTACGATAGGAGATACTGGCTCATAATTGGTTGTTAGAACCTCTTGATTTTTTCCAGAAATCAGTTTATCTAAACTTTCATACAAAATGTTTGTTTGAATTGGTTTTAAAAGAATTGATTGAATCCCGAGTTCCTTCCCTCGTTTGTAAATACTTTCATCATTCGAGGATGTATGAAGAGATAAAAAAGGTTTTTTTAGATTGTTAGTTTCAATTGTTTTTAAAAGTTTTTCAATGAAATCTAAACCATTCATCTCAGGCATATTAAAATCCGAGATGACAACATCATATATGTTTCCCGAGGAAATAGCATTTAATGCTTCTTTTGCTGTTCTGAAATCGTCAACTTGGATGCCTTTGTGGCTTAACATTTCGCGAATCACAAGTAAATTCGTTTCATTATCATCCAAAACCATTACTTTTTTGATTTCCTTTAACTCCGGTTCGGTGTTTCTTTCGTTATCTGCCAATGTTACTATTTTGAAATAGAAACGAGAACCTTTATCGCGTTCCGATTCGAGTTCCATTTTAGAATCAAATAAGTTTAATAATTTGCTTGATATTGACAATCCGAGACCTGTGCCACCAAACTGACGTGTGGTGGATGTATCTGCCTGAGAAAATACTTCAAAAATTTTCTCTCTATTTTCTGGGCTAATTCCAATTCCTGTATCAATGACTTCAAATAAAAATTCGTATTCGTTATTGTCTTTTGGCTCTGCAGAAATTTTAATTTGGATTTCACCTTTAAGGGTGAACTTCAATGCATTACCTATCAAATTTAAAAGGATTTGTCGTAACCTTAGTGAATCGACAAATATATTTCTAGGAACTTTGGGAGAGATGTTAAGAATAAGTTCGAGTCCTTTTTCGTATGCTTTGTGTTTTACAATCTCGGCAATTTGATGGAGTAAATCATAAATATTCACACGTTCTTTATAAAGTTCCATTTTTCCTGATTCGATTTTGGAGAAATCCAAAATGTCATTGATGAGGTCGAGTAAGGAACTAGCTGAAAGATATACAGTTTCCATGTATTTTTTTTGCACTTGGCTCAGGTCTGTACGCATAAGAAGGTCTGAAAAACCAATCACACCATTGAGTGGAGTTCGGATTTCGTGGCTCATATTGGCTAGAAAATCAGATTTTGCTTGTGAAGCTTTTTCTGCGTTTTCCCGAGCAACAATAAGTGCTTTCTCAAGTAACTTTCGTTCGGTGATGTCAGTATGAGTTCCAATCATTCGGAGGGGTTTTCCATCTTCTGTCCACTCAATGACTTTCCCTCGATCTAAAATCCATTTATAGGAGCCATCTTTACATAACATTCTATGTTCGTTTACGTAAACTGAAGTTTCTCCATTAAAATGTTTATCTAAATCGGCAAAATAATTTCCTTTATCTTCTGGGTGGACTCTTGATTCCCATTCCGAAATATCGGAGCCTATTTCTTCTTCCGAATAACCTAACATGTTTTTCCATTGGTTGGAAAAGAAAACTTTGTTTGTAATCGCATTCCAATCCCAGATCCCATCTCCCGAACCTTCCAATGCAAATTGCCAACGACTTTCACTAGCACGTAAGGCTTCTTCCGTTGCCTTATGAGCAGAAATATCAATTCCAATCCCAAGATAACCGGTGATTTCTCCATTTTTGTTTTTGGTAGCGGTTACGACTAGTTGGACAGGAAACTCTGTTTTGTCTTTACGGACGTAGGTCCATTCACGAGAATCATATTCACCTAACTTCGCTTTGTGGATAAAAGTATCAAAACCTGAAATGGGAATTCCAAATTCACTTGTTAATGAAGCGGAACGGGCTTCGATTTCTTCCTTTCTGTGAAAAATTGCAGGTGTGGTTTTACCGATAATCTCTTCTGCATTGTATTGCAAATGGAATTCAGCACCTTTGTTAAAATGGGTAATGGTTCCTGTAGTGTCTGAACCGATAATGGTCACATGAGTGGTGGCATCTAATAAAGTTTCTAATTTAGAAAGAGCATCTTCTCTTTGTTTGTCTAAGTTTACGTTTCTTGTAATGTCTTGAAAACTACCAAACACACGAATACATTTCCCATCTTTAAATGCGGAATGTCCAATTGTCCTTGCCCACTTAATTCTTCCTAATTTGGTTTTTATTTGTAATACTAAATCATAGGATATGCCTAGAGTTACAGCTTTGTTGAATGCTTCTAATAACATTTGTTTGTGTTCTTCTATGGGGAAAAAATCAAACGCAGTTTTTAGATTTGGTATATAATCGTCGGGGACTTCATGGATTCTTTTGGTTTCTTTTGCCCAAAATAAAGTATTATTGATTAAGTCAACATCCCAGGCACCTACATTGGCAGCAGCATTTGTTTCTTCGAATAAAAGTTTTATACTAGCGAGTTCATCTCTTTGTTTGATGACTTCTAATTCCTTATCTTTTCTTTCTGTGATATCGATAAGATAAGAAATTTTTTCCGTTGGGATGGAGTTGAAGTAACTCACAACACTATAAACAGCAACATAAATATAGTTACCGTCTTGTTTTCGGAATCGAAATTCTCTTTGGTAAGTATTCGATTTATTTTTTAAATGTTCTTTTTCTTCGCGGTTTGATCTTTCTTTATCATCCGGATGAATGAGGTCATCGGGTTTTAACATCCCTTTTTTAAAATCCCCCGTTTGATAACCGAAGTTTAATGACACATTGGGAGAAACATACGTTGTTACGAATTCTGTATCAAATTTATAACGAAAGATCACATAGGGTCCACTGTCCAAAATTACATTTTCGATGCTAAAGTTTGGTTCCCCTCGGAGGATGACTCCTGGTTGGTTTTTGAATTCTAAATAACGCCCCGAAATACGAAAAGGGTTTCCGAGAAGGCTTGTCGTAAACTGAAATGGAGTCCTGTTGGCCAAAGTTTCTTGGCATAAATTTACGAGAATTAGAGCATCTCTTGGTGAGATATGTAGGTCGTTGATATGTTTTCCGACAGAAATAGAATCCGGTGGCAGATAAACATTGGGAGAAGTGCGTGAAAATTGAATTTCTAAAAAAGGATCCAGGTAGATTAGGAATTCGTCAAAACTCTCCACAATGGATTGGTAGTTGAAACTTTCTGCCATGAATTGTTATGTCACTTGACCAAAACAATTGGTCCTAAAGAATAATGGATACGATGATGAATCGCCTGTCACTTTCTATTTTTATCTTGTGCGTTTCTGCCATTCCAGTCGGAAATTTGATGAGCCAAACTCAAAGAAATCATGGTTGGGTGGTTTCGGGTAATTCCTCTAAACTTCTCATCCAAGGAAAAGAAATTTCAAATTCTCGGGATGAGTTTCGCTTTAAAGCTCCGGAAGGAATGAACCAAATCCAAGAGATTGATTATTATCTTATGTTAGGGGAGTATTACCTCCGCAAAAAAGATAAAGTGGGAATCGCAAATATACTTTATGATCTAAGAACGAAAAAAGGAGAGTATGCTTTTGCCGATTCTTTGCTCACTTCTTTATGGAAACAATCACAAGGGGAAGAAGTTCAAGCGATTAAAATCCTTGATACTTATGTGCAAAAAGAACCTAATACTTACTTTCGCAACCTAGCAAAAAATATGCGAACCAATCTTTTTCAAACAGGAGAAGATGAAAAAAAATCAATGGTTCGTATGGATTGTCAAAAGAACAAACCTTACTATTCATTATGCCGAGTTTTTCGATTACAATACTATATTGATTTACCTTCTGGAAAAGAGAAGGATATGCATAAACATTTTGTGAATATCATGCGTGTCAGTTCCCCTTTTTTTGAAGATCCAAATTTAGAATGGATTCCACTGCTCGATCGAATTGACGAAGACCTACCTGCCAAATTAACATTTCTTGGTTTTGTGAGAGAAGGAATTCATTTACAAAAAATGATTATGGATCTCGAAAAAATTGCAGATGGTTTCGTCAGCGAAAATTCAAACGAACGTATGGCTTTTTTCCAAATCCTTTCGGGGGATTATTTAGCCACCGAAGAATCGCTTCTTAACTTTGTGAAATTAGCAAAAGGTAAAAAAGCATCTATCCTCAATAGAGTTTATGTCAAGTTAGGTGCACTTGCTTATTTGCAAAAGGATTATAAAAAATCTTTAGATTATTATTTAAAGTTAGATTTATCGAACTGGTCGGCAGATATTCATCATCCCTATTTAAACGAACCAATGTCTATCAGTGGAGTTAAGGATTTGATTTCAGTAACTTTATACAAAGTTAGTGGAGCCGAAGTCGCGCTTAAAGCATTACAAAAAATTAAAGATCCCGAGAAACTAACGGAGGCAGATATTTGGCCAAAACTTAGAATTTCGCAAATGTTAATGGATCAAAATCCTGAGTTATCATCGAGAATGACAGATGAGATTATTTATATGGCTCAGGAAAAAAAATGGAGAAGGTTGGAGTATGCAGCCACCATTTTACAAGGATACAACCAAATATATAGAAAAGAATTTCGTAAATCCACAATTGAACTAACAAAGAGTAGGGGAATTTTGGATGAAGAAAATGCATTTTATGCGGCCGAGTTTCTTCGAAATTTTGGCTTTGTATTTGCTCATACAGCTTCCGGCAAAAAGGGCCCAGTGAATGGAAACATTCGGGATGGAGTTTCTGATTATTTACAAAACAATCTTTATGAAGATTTGTATTATATTCGCAATTATAGGCCCTTAGCTTTTTCAACCGATTTATTTTTTGAATATGCCTTAAGCCATTTGCGAGATGATAACGATGTTTGGGGACTTTTGGATTCTATTTACAAATACAATGTTGTAAAATGGACACGCAGCTTAAAAGGTAGTCCCCATTCTTTATTTCAAATTCAGTTTGTTGACAAACAATTCCAATATCTCTCTGGTTTTTCCACAACAAGAGAATCAAAGTTTTTTGATTCTACTTATGCCGATAGCCGCGAAACGGAAAGCCAAATTCAAAGAAAAAATGAAGAGGAGTCTGTTCGCAATTTAGAATCTGCTAAACATCCTACTGTTCTTTTATTACCTTACAAAGAAGAGTTTTATCTTTTCACTTTTAATCCGAGAGAATCCAAACGAAACCAACTGAATTGGAAAGTCATACGTTCCCAAAGGCCAGACACATCGGAAGTCATTGAATCTGTTAGAGAGCTTGTGAGTTCCAGTAAAGATAATGAAACTGTGCAAATATATTTGAATGAATCTGGGGCCAGTCTCATGCGTACGCTCAAAAAAGAAATGAAAGATACCGGATTTGTATTTTTCTTTTCACTCCAACCAGGTTCGGATCCTCAAAAACCTTTAAATGTGTTTTCCTGGAAGTGTCCACAAAACATGCGTTCTTTGGAAGGTAAAGGAATGAATTTAGTGGAGACCGCATATTTCGAAGGTTCTCGGATTCTAAAAGAAAAGGAAAGGTTACATCTTTGGGATTTTCCAGCAAATGCCGGTTCTGCGAATGCCGTAGCGAACCTTTCTTGGTCTTGTAAGTCTGAAACTGGTTCTTTTGAAGAAATACCTTTTCTAAAATTATTCCGTCGGATTGATTATCGAACTGTACCAAGGATGGTCGTTTACACCGAACGTGTGGTCGGCAAATCCTTTTTCGATTACTCTTGGCATTACCAATGGCTGCATTTTTGGTTTCGTTCGGGGACAAAAAAAATGGGATACCTTCCAACACTTCCTGTTTTGGATGCGGGAACAGTTTCCGGCCTTGCCGATCCTACTCGTTATCGTGAAGAAGGGGTTTGGATCTATGCCACAGCGCAATAAAAGTGACATAATCATAGTTAAATCTTTTGGACAAATTCCGTGGATCCTGGTCGTTTCCGGTAAAAATCAGCCAAAATTATAGGCGACACTGGGAGATCGGTCCAAAATACTTAATTCTATTCCTCATACCAATGGACCCTGATCATAATACTTTAGTGGTGTTCGAGTTTCTATGGAAATAATCGGCATCTTTCTCATCTTCCTCCTTGTCTTTGTCAATGGTTTCTTCGTAGCAGCCGAGTTTGCTATGGTTTCCATTCGCCCCTCTCGCCTCGAGGAGCTTGTCAAAGAAAACCGAGCAATGGCTCATCTAACTAAAAAAGCCATCTCTAAAATTGACGATATGTTATCGGTTTGCCAAGTGGGAATCACTGTAGCAAGCCTACTCCTTGGTTGGATTGGCGAAGCTTTGTTTGCCAGTGTTGTCACCGGATTTCTTCACATGTTTCAAATTGAACTGGACCTTGTGACCATTCATAGCATATCGATTGGAGTTTCTTTCACACTTATTACATTATTACATGTGATTTTAGGAGAACTAGTTCCGAAAACCCTTGCGATTCAAAACACTGAAGCAATCGCTCTAGGCGTTTCTGGCCCCATGTGGTTGTTTTATTATTTGTTTTTTCCTGTAACCTTCGTAATGAATCGGTTAGCGGGTGGAATTCTTACACTTTTCCGTCTACAAAGGACTGGTGATAAGTATGTTCACTCGGCAGAAGAACTTATGATCATCATAGAGGAACAAAGGAAACAAGGTCGGATTGATAATGCAGAAATGCAACTCATCCAAAAGACTTTTGATTTTTCAGAACATACCGCAAAAGATGTAATGACACATCGACTTTCTATCATTGGAATTTCGCAAGAATCGACGATAGATAAAATGCTCCCTCTCATTGCCGAACATAGTTTTTCTAGATACCCTGTTTATGATCAAACTTTGGATCGAATTGTAGGTATTGTCCATGTTCAAAAATATTTAAAATGGCAAGCGGCACATCTCTCTGCGAAAGGTAAAAAAGAAAAAATCACAGTCATTATGGAAAAGGATTTTGTGAAAGTCCCAGAATCTATGTCCATAGAACGTGTGATGACAAAACTTCGTGAGAAAAAACAACACATGGCAATTGTTATTGATGAATACGGTGGTGTTTCCGGCTTACTTACGTTAGAAGATATTATCGAAGAGTTTTTTGGTGAAATTCGAGATGAAACAGACACCGATGAGGTAGATGTGACATCTAAAAATAAAAAAACCAAAACTATCACTTTAGATGGTGAAACTGAACTATCAAGTTTATCTGATATTTTGGAAGGGGAAGAACCTTCCGATATGGAAGAAGTTAGAACCATCGCTGGTTATTTTATGGAAAAGAACGAAGATATGCCAAAAGAAGGTAGTGTCGTTCAAATCAAAAAAGGAAGTTTGAAGGTTAAAAAAATGGAGGGAAACAAAATCATCTCCATCCAATTCACTCCTAAATTAGAAGAAGATACCGACTCAGAAATGGAAAGGGAACTCTCCTACGAGGACAGATAAATGAAGGAAATTGTAATTGCTGTATCTGGATCCATTGCTTCTTACAAAGCTTGCGATTTGGTAAGAGGTCTTACCAAACAAGGATTTCCAGTTCGTGTGATTATGACTTCCAATGCCACCAAATTTGTGGGAAAAATTACCTTCGAAGCCCTCACGGGAAAACCTGTTAGAGTGGATGAATTTGATACGGGTATGGCTCATATTGAAATCAAAAATATTGCTTCTGTTTTTGCTGTGGTTCCAGCCTCCGCAAATATCATAGGCAAAATGGCCAACGGAATTGCTGACGATTTGGTAACGTCTACTTATTTGGCATGCACATCACCTGTGTTAGTGGCTCCTTCAATGAATCCTGGAATGTATTTACACCCTGCTGTCCAAAGAAATTTAAAAACTTTGGAATCGGATGGAGTGATTATTGTCTCTCCTGACAAAGGGATTGTGGTTTGTGGGGATGAGGGATACGGCAAACTAGCCGCAGTGGAATCCATCATGGAACAAATCATAAAACTTCATACTGCTAATTCATGAATCTAAAATTCAAACGAGTCATTGTTACTTCCGGACCCACACGGGAATGGATTGATCCTGTGCGTTATATTTCCAATGCTTCTTCGGGAAAGATGGGTTACGAAATTGCCACTTCCTTTTTGAAATACCCAGTGGAGGTAGTTTATATTCACGGAAATACCCTGGAACGTTACTCCCATGTCAAGGGTGCAGTTCGAAACATTGAAGTAGAAACCACAATTCAATTAAGAGATGCAGTATTATCAGAAATCAGTAGCGATAGTTTACTTGTGATGGCTGCCGCACCGGCAGATTTTCGCCCCATTATGACTGCTGAACATAAAATTAAAAAAGAAAAAACTTCAGAAGGAACCAAAGGACTCCTACTTGAGTTAGAAGAAAATCCAGATGTATTACAACAGGTCACAGAATATGTTACCGAACACAAAATTTTAAACTCACTTCGAGTTGGTTTTGCCGCTGAAACAAAAGATTTAGACCTTCATGCCAAGGACAAATTGGTTCGAAAAGGACTTACATTTATTGTTGGA
Organism: Leptospira montravelensis; assembly: GCF_004770045.1. Taxonomy (NCBI): domain Bacteria; kingdom Pseudomonadati; phylum Spirochaetota; class Leptospiria; order Leptospirales; family Leptospiraceae; genus Leptospira; species Leptospira montravelensis. The sequence goes on along the minus strand of NZ_RQFO01000017.1, from coordinate 186,271 downwards.
AATTATGTTGGATCAGGAATTGGTTTTGGGGAAGTGGATTCTAGTGTTCGTATTTTTGGTGTTAGTGGGCTAGAAAAAGAAATTGGCCCACTTCCTAAGGAAAAAATCGCAGAAGAACTGGTATCTTTTTTAGTGTCCGTTTGATTTAGTTCCAAAACCAAAGGCAAAATAACCAGCAAGAAGTATCAATCCAAAACTTACTATATAGTTCCATTTGATTTTTTCTCCTAAAAAAACTGTAGCAAAGATAATAAATACAAAAATGGTTATCACTTCTTGAATGATTTTTAGTTGGAATCCTTCAAATTTATAAACAGTGAATCCGATCCGATTTGCCGGAACCATTAATACATATTCGAAAAAAGCAATTCCCCAAGAAAACAAAATGATATAAAACATATTGTTTGATTTGGCGTATTTTAAATGTCCATACCAAGCAAAGGTCATAAAGATATTGGAAAGTACTAGAAGAAAGATGGTTAACATAAGTTTCTCTTAATTGTTATTTCTGAATGGCGAATGTATAAATGATTGATAATCTAATAAGAAGCCTTCAAACATAAACAAAAATTTAGTTTGGTTTTGCATCTGGAAACACTTCTTTAAAGATTTCAGGAAGGACTTCTCCTGATTTAGCACTAAAGTGGAATTGCATGGATGGTGTGAGGGTAGTGGTTTCAGGATTGATTTCAATTCCCAATGCCCCATTTCGGATCGCAGTCAATGCTAAGTTTGCAGGAACAGAAACATTGGCACTGGTTCCAATCACAAAAACTATCTGGGCGGCTTTACTAAGTTCCCAGGCTTTGGTTAGAAGTTTGTTGTCATATCCTTCGCCAAACCAAACGATATCGGGTCGTAAAAGAGATTCACATATTGGGCAATACTTTAATCCAGGTTGGTTGATACCTTCTTCCATTAAGGAAAAATTTTCACCACAACTTGTACACCTTGCACGAAAAATATTTCCGTGAATTTCTAATAAGTTTTTGCTACCTGCTTTGGGGTGGAGTCCATCAACGTTTTGTGTAATTAGGTGTATCGAAGGAGAGGCCAGTTGCCATTTTGCAATTGTTAGGTGCCCTGGATTTGGTTTTGCGTCAGCGCAGATCCCACGTCGCCAATCGTACCATTCCCAAACTACATTTGGATGTTTTTTAAACGCTTCTGGTGTTGCTAGTTCTTCGGCTTTGAATGTTTTCCAATATCCGCCCTCTCCTCGAAAGGTGGGAATCCCACTTTCGCTAGAAATTCCTGCCCCCGTGATAAATAAAATATTCTTAGCGGAACGAATTCTCTGGATGATATCGGGAGGAAGGGCACTCATCTATGGGATCATTCTAACAAATCAGGTAAAAAATTAAATCGGAAAAAATAAAGGAAATAGAAAACTGGTAGCCAATGGCTAATCATTGGGAAGAAGTCCAAAAAAAACTAAATTCCATTCACGAAAAACAATTGTTTCGGGAAACGAAGGTCTATCAAGGAATTGACTTTTGTTCCAATGACTATATGGGATTAACGTCTAATCCTCGTATGTTGGAGTTCTTCCAGTCGCGAAAAGATATATATCCATTTGGATCGACAGCATCGCGGTTGGTCCGTGGAAATACAAATTCAATGGATAGGTTTGAATCGGAATTTGCTGATTTTGTTGAAGGGGAGGCCGCACTTTTGGTTTCTACTGGATTTACTGCAAATTTTGGACTTTTAGATTCCATTGCTGCACCCGACTGTTTCGTGTTTACCGATCGATTAAATCACGCTTCTATTTTAGATGGGATTCGCATTTCGGGAGCTAAAAAAAAATATTATAATCATTTGGATTTAAACCACTTACGTAATTTATTAGTAAAAGCTGATTCGGAAGACCCAAACCACAAACATAAACGTATCGTTGTGACTGAAACTTTATTTAGTATGGATGGTGATTCACCTGATTTAAAAACTTTACTAAGTTTAAAAAAGGAATTTGGATTTGTTTTGGTTTTAGACGAGGCCCATACTTTGGGAATTTATGGCCCAAGTGGGAAGGGATTAGTTTTTCGTGATTTGACTTATTCTGAAATCCAATCCATTGATTACAGAGTTTACACTTTGGGAAAATCTTTAGGACTTGAAGGTGGGATCATTGTTACCAAAAAAATAGGACGTGATCACTTAGTGAATGTAATGCGGCCCTTTATTTTTTCCACTGCACCCCTCCCTATGATTTCAGAACTTGCTTCTTTTGCTCTTTCTTTACTTTGTTCTATGGATAAAGAGAGAGAGACTTTATTGGCGTTGGCAAAAATACTAAAAAATTCTTTGGAAGAAAATGGATTTGTTTTAACCAATTCTACTTCGCATATAATCCCCGTTTTACTGACAACTGAGAAAGAGGCTTTATTTTTTGCTAATAGTTTACAAGAGAGAGGATTGGATGTTCGAGCCATCCGTCCTCCCACTGTGTCGACACCAAGGTTACGAATTAGTTTAAATGCAAAACTAAGCTTACCTGATATTCAATTATTAGTCAAGGAACTAGTTTTAATTAGAGAGAATTGGAATTCTCTCTAATTGGTTTATTTTTTTTGTTTGAAATACGATTTAGGTTTCTTCTTCGAATTTGCGGATTTTGTTTTTAATTTGTTCTGTGGTTGTTTTTAAGGCACCAAGAGTTTGATTGGTGTTAGGTGTGATGGGCTCTTTCTTTTTTCTAGTTCCGAATTTGTAAATTCCAAACAAACCTAAAATTCCGAGAGCCAGTAGAGTGAAATTAATCCATGTATCATCAGGTTTGGCCAAAATTTTTGGTCCGAACCCATAGACAATCGAATCAACCATTCCCTGGTTTCCATTTTCTTGAAACATCACTACGATTGGATCTTGTAAAACGGAAGTTCCGAATCCATTTTCCATTTTCGAAATGATTTCTTCTTCTTTCATTCCATCTTTGACTCGGTTTTCGATAAAGGTTTTTAGATAACTCGACGCTGCACACATGTTAAACGAACACGATTGAATAGGGAGACTTGGTAAACAAATACAACGAATGTTTTCCGTAACCTTTAAAAAAGTTTGGATTTGAGCCTCTTCTTTGAGATTTGTGGTCGTTTTTTGTGCTAAAAGTAAACTTGGAAATAGGAAAAAAAATCCAATCACCAATAAAATTGATTTCAAAAGAGAGCGGAACCAAACATTCGTAAAATAGGAAGAAGATTCCTTTGTGGATTCGGTTTTGATTTGATCACCAAATTTCATTCTATCCTACCGTTTTCTTTTTGGTTTCGCCGACTGGGAGCAGTAAAAATATCCCTGATAAGAAATAGAGTAGTGATCCGATCCAAATCAGTTTTACCAGTGGGTTCACCCATACTTCTAAGTTTGCTACAATTTGTTTTGGGAAATTTAGAAATAGTTTAAGTTTATCCATCTCTGTTCCAGGTGTGAAATAATACTGCATAAACATCAATGGAAGGTCAGGATTTTCTGATTTTAAATCAGAGGTTTCAATGGCTCCCAGTTGGATATAAAAATCTTCCTTTGCCATCGAAAGGATTGCAGGTTCACTCGTTGGGATATGGGTTTCAAAATCTCCTGTTAGGTGAGAGATTTGTGGGTAAAACCTTCGTTCTGTAGTTAGATCACTAAGTTTTTCTGTACCTCTAAAAATTCCATAAGTTCCTTCTTGGGAAACAATCACATTTTGAATGTTTGGTTCCCCACCAAGTCCAGAAATCAATACAGGTTTTAGTTTGAGAGTGGAGGCTTCAATTTGATAACCACCAATCATTGCTTTATCAATGGATTGATAGACAATTTCTTCCGAAGTCGGCGGTTGGAGTTCATAAAAGAAACGAACGGATGTATTGATTTTAAAGGCATTTCCAGCATAACCTATAAAAATTAATACTAGAGCAAAATGCACTAAGTATCCACCATACCGCCGTTTGTTTTTGAGTAACATTCGGTAACCGGCTACCAATATATTTTCGTTTTTGAATTCTTCCCTTCGTGCTCGGATTCCTCGGTAGTATTCTTGGATGATTCCGGAAATGGTAAACACACCAATCGTTACAGTCAGAACCGAATACACTTCTGCCAAAACATCTCCATATTTGCTATCTGGTTTGGTAAAGTTTTGCGAATAAAAAAGAATGTAGAGCCCACCACCGACAAGACCTGCAATGAATGGTTTGAGTAAGGTAGAAAAAAATACGGCCCCTGCACCTTTTCTCCAAGCAAGAAGTGGGGCAGCTCCCATGAGAAGCAAAAGAAAAATCCCTGCAGGGACACCCCAGGAGTTAAACCAAGGTGCCTTAAATTCTTTTCCATACAAAAGAGGAGAAAAGACACCGAGCAAAATAGCTGCGGTAGAGAGAACTAATAGAAAGTTGTTTAATAAAAAACTGCCTTCTTTGGAAGTAATGGCTTCTAAATTTCTTTCAGGAGTGAGTTGTTTTCTACGGTAAATCACAAATCCCGTGAAAAATAAAAAACTACCGATGATATAAATGATAAAAGGAGTTCCGATGGTTGATTTGGAAAAACTATGAGGACCTTCCAAAACTCCTGAACGTGTGATCCAAGTTCCTAGTAAACTAAAGTGGAATGCAAGGATGACAAGTAACATATTCCAGAATTTTAACATCCCTCTTCTTTCTTGGATCACTACAGAATGGACAAAGGCACTGGTGAGTAACCAAGGCATAAGGGATGCGTTTTCTACAGGATCCCAAGCCCAATAACCACCCCAACCTAACTCTTCATAGGCCCACTTGGATCCGAGTAAAATCCCTGTTCCCAAAAAGAACCAAGAAAACAAAGTCCATTTGCGAATGAACTTCATCCAGTCTTCTGAAAGTTGGCCAGAAACAAGTGCTGACATTGCAATGGCAAAAGGAATGGAAATACTTACATAACCAATGTAAAGAATCGGTGGATGAATGATCATCGCCCAATGTTGGAGGAGGGGATTCAAACCTCTTCCGGCAGCGGCTTCAGGAACAAATTCACGGAATGGTTGCGCATCTCCATAAAAAACGGCAAGGAAAGAAAAAAATCCAGATAAAACAGCAAGGATAAGATTCATCATCGGAATTCGATCTTCGATGGATTTTCTAGTTTGCCATAATACGATAAAGGTGAAAACACTAAGGATCAAATTCCAAAACAACAAACTTCCGGAGGAACCAGACCAAATCGATGTCATTTTGTAAAATAGAGGTAAGTGTTCACTGGAATGCATGACCACATAATAGTTGCTATAGTCTGATCGGACCAGTTGTGTTAATAAAACAGTAAAGGTAAGTACGATGACAAATGGATTTGTCATGAGGGCAAGTCGGCCAAGTTCTATGGCCTTTCTGTCTTGTTTATAAATTCCGTAGATGGTTTGTAAGGCGGAAAAAATTAATACGGCGAGTGATGCAGATAAAAGGATGGTTCCTAAATTGTTCATTTTTCCTCAGCGTATCCCGCTTCATATTTCGAAGCACATTTTGCTTCTACGTGACTAGCCACTAGGACCCCGTGGTCTAACTTTCCATCCACTCGAGCCCTGGCTCCTTCTTTAAAAGCATCAGGCAAAAGTGTTTCCCCAGTAAAAAAAACTGGAATGATTTGATCGTTTAGTTCTAAATCAAATTTGGCTTTTTTTCCTTCGCGGACAAGGCTTCCCACCCGCACAAATCCTCTTACGCGTAGGTTTTGTTCTGAATACTTAGTTTGGTTTGCTGCTAGTTCGGAAGCATCCAAAAGGAGATAGGAGGTCTCTTGCGAAGAGAAATAAGCAATTCCGCCGAGAGAAAGTCCAATGAGAAACAAAAGAGTTAAAAACTTACGATTCATAATCCATTCTTTAGACGGATTCCCGTCTTTCCTCTAACCTCTCTGATTGCAGGTTTCGGTCAAACAAAAAGGTCTTAAAAAATACCAGAGAAAATCGACTGTTATAAATAGGATTTGGCACGATACACAAAATATCCCACCCATTCCTTGATCGATAATGTCGTTTGGTCTAAAAAGCCGGAAGAAGGAATGTAGAGTTCAAAGGCTCCCGATTGTAAATTTGTCGAACGGTAATCTGTCGGAAAGGCAACAAAAGATATGTTTTGTTTCTGAAAACAACCTGCTGCCCGTTTCATATGGAAAGCAGAGGTAATAAGAACCGCAGATTCTATCTTTTTTTCAGTGAGTAACTTCTTTGTTTCGACTGCATTTTCGTAGGTATTTCGGGAATTGTTTTCCCAAATTAAATCTTTTTCTGGAACACCAAGACCTAAAAACAATTCCTTTGCTAAGTCTGCTTCTCGATAAACATCCGTAAAAAGAAGTCCCGATCCACCTGTAAAAAGAATCTTTTTAACTTTCCCCGCTTTATATAGCCGGATCGCATCCGTTAACCTGTCTACCGAGTCCGTAAGTTCAGGCCTTCCTGGATGCGAAGAAATGGTTTGGATCATCCCACCTAAAACTATGGCTACTTCTGATGGGGGAACCTCTTTGATGTGGATGGGTGGATAATCTTTTTCCAGGGATCTTAATAAAAAATTCGCCACATACGCGTTAGATGCCAGATATAAAAACAATACGATCCCTATAAGGCGTAATTTTCCTTGTTTTGACTTTGTTTTTAGAATGAGAAAGAAAGATAAGATAAAAAAAATAGGAAGGGGGAAAAGTAATACCGTACCAAGTTTAGAAAGTGTAAAAAAGAGTGAATCCATTGGTAGTAAGATTCTGAATCCAAGGGAATCTTACCAGTCTAAATCAGGACCGAAAACCCCAATCCCACTCCCCCAATATTGGGAAGGATGTGGGTAACGAACGGAAATGCCGAGCGGCGACCTGGAATATTTCCAATCCCTTGCAATTTGTTTGCGTTGTTGGATTTGTTCTTCGGGAGTGGAGGATTCGATTTTATGTAAATAAGCTTTGGTCATATCCACCCATTCTTTGATGGCGGAAGGATTTTGTTTTTTTAAATCTTGGATCAAAATTCTAAGTTCAAATTCTGCATCTTCTCTTTGGTCCCGAGCAATTTCGGATACTTCCGCATTTGCACCAAAAATGGTTTCACTTCCTTCGGTTCGGTCGACTGTGTCTCTCCATTTTGCATAGGCAATCATCAAATCCTTTGTTTCGTTATACCTAAACATAATAACAAAACGATTGTTCTTCTTTCTAAAAAACGCAATCGAAAATTACAAACAAGCTAAGTTTGTTTTTCGTCTAAAACAAGTGAAGTCCCTAAGCTTATATTCCATCCTTGTTTTTTTTGTTCTATCCTGTTTCGCTGATGTTAGTGTTCGTACATCGCACCATACCCCTAGCGGGTTCAAAAACCCAAATCCTAATTTTGAAACAAAAGGTTTTTGGAATGTAATCACTTGGCAAATCCAAAGATTTCGATTGCCTTATAGTGTGGATCCCATTGATTACTCGGACTTTCCCGTTGTCGAGAATGATGGAAATCAGTTAAAAACAAATTTATCCCAACTTTCTGTGACTTGGGTGGGACATGCAACCACTCTCATCCAAATTGATGGAGTGAACATCCTAACCGATCCCATTTGGAGCGAAAGGTGTTCCCCTATTAGTTTTATTGGCCCTAAAAGGTATACCCCACCAGGAATCAAAATCGATGACTTACCAAAAATAGACTTAATCATTTTATCGCACAATCATTATGATCATACGGACTTACCCACACTGAAACAATTAGAAGAAAAATTTCATCCTCTAGTTCTCACAGGACTTGGAAACAGAAAACTTCTGTTAGATGAAGGGATACGGAATGTTCAAGAGATGGATTGGTGGGAAAAAACTACGATGAAAGATCTAAAAATTACTTTCACACCCACCCAACATTTTAGTGGTCGTGGATTGTTCGATCGAGATAAAACTCTTTGGGGAAGTTATTTGATTTCTGGAAAAAAAGAGAAAGTTTACTTTGGGGGAGATACTGGGTATTATACTCATTTCCAAGAGATCACAAATCAATTGGGGCCAGTAGACGTTGCTATCTTACCGATTGGGGCTACCGAACCTCGTTGGCTTATGGAACCTGTGCATATCGATCCAAAACAAGCAGTTCAAGCTTTTGGCGACCTAAAGGCAAAGTACTTAGTTCCCATGCATTATATGACCTTTGTTCTTTCTGATGAGCCGCTGGATTCTCCTGTGCCCCGCACTATAGAAGAGTTAAAACGAGCAGGATTCAAAGAAGGGCAGTTGGTTCCTTTAAAAATTGGAGAATCACGGTTTTTTTAGTTCCAAGAGGTTTGGATTTCGGATAAGCTGTCCTAAAAAAATAGGATGGTGAGCATGTTGAAGAAGCTTCTCACAATGATAGTATTCCTGGTTTGTTTGTCTGTGACAACAGCAGGTTTATTTGCGGAAGATCCGACTCCAGTTCAGACGCAAACAACCACTCAGGAAGAAACAGGACATTCGTCTCATGGCGAGTCAGTACACGAGGAACTACCGTATTGGACGGTTTTACCTTTTGTTGCCATTTTACTTTCCATCGCAATCTTACCGGTTGCCTCTCACAAAACTTCTCATTGGTGGGAAGACAATAATAACAAATTGATCCTTGCTGTGGGACTCGGAGCCATTTCTTTTGTGGTTCTACTGGTTTATGGTTACAGCCATAATATTGTTCACACAGTATTTTTTGATTATATTCCTTTTATCATTTTACTCGGATCATTGTTTTATATTTCCGGGGGAATTGTAATCAAGGGAGACATTCATGCAACTCCTCTTAATAACACATTGTACTTGTTAATTGGTGCTGGCCTTGCTTCCTTTATTGGAACGACTGGTGCTTCTATGTTACTCATTCGTCCTTTGTTAAAAACAAATAGCGAAAGAAAACATGTAGTTCACACAGTTGTGTTTTTTATCTTCCTTGTTTCCAATATTGGTGGATCATTAACTCCACTCGGCGACCCTCCACTTTTTCTTGGTTATTTGAAAGGAGTTCCTTTTACTTGGACATTCAAACTTTTACCTGAGATGCTCGTGGCAGTTTCTATATTGTTAGTAGTGTATTTCGTTTGGGATACCTTAGCTTACAAAAAAGAAACCAAAAAAGATTTAAAACGCGACGATAAACTCGCCACTCCTTTTTCCATTGGTGGTCAAGTGAACTTCATTTGGTTACTTGGTGTGATTTTGGCAGTTGCTTTTTTAAACAGTAACTACATTCCAGAAATTAACCAAACTCCATCACTTGGATTTATCCGTGAGGCAGTGTTAATTATTCTGATTGGTCTTTCTAAGTTTACTTCTAAAGAAGCAGATCGTAAGTTTAACAATTTTACTCTGCATCCGATCCAAGAAGTGGCATACTTATTTATCGGGATTTTCATTACCATGATTCCTGCTCTTGTTTTACTTGAGGCACATGGTAAAGAACTTGGGATTACACAAAACTGGCAGTTTTTCTGGGCCACAGGAGCATTCTCCTCTGTTTTGGACAATGCGCCAACTTACCTCACCTTTGGTTCGTTAGCTTCTGGACTTCTCACTCCAGCGGGTGCAGCGGCTCCTCTCACGTTAGGTCAGTTCATTGGAAATGTCCAAGCGGAAGAGATTTTAAAAGCCATTTCGGTGGGTGCGGTGTTTATGGGTGCCAATACCTATATCGGTAACGCTCCAAACTTTATGGTAAAATCTGTTGCCGAAGAAAACAAAGTAAAGATGCCATCTTTCGGTGGATACTTAGCATATTCGATGGGAATTTTAGTTCCTGTTTTTATCCTCATTACTTTCGTGTTCTTCGTCTAAACTTTTGGACAAACCGGGGACTTTTCCCCGGTTTTAAATCATTTTGAACTTATCTAAACTTCAATCCTTATCAAAAACTGGTTCATTTTCTCATTTAACTGACGTTCGCCTATCTTTAGAGAAAGAACGAAACCAATTGGAAACTATATTAAAGTTTTCAAAAGAAAAATTAATTTATGGAATCCATACTGGATTTGGGCCCCATGCCTTCGCCTCCAATGAGGATACCGAAAAAATCCAAAAATCATTAATCTATCATTTAACTGTAGAACCCGTATTTTCTCTCGATGGGATTCCTCATTCCCATTTGAGTCATAATGAAGCAAGGGCAGTTCTTGCAGCGAGGATACACTGTTTATCTCTTGGTGGATCGGGAATTGATTTTAAAACATTAGAACTATTGAATACACTTTTGGAGTTGGATTGTATTCCTGTTTTACCTGAAAAAGGTTCACTATCTGCCTCTGGCGATTTGATTCCTCTTAGTTATATTCCTTTGGCACTTCTTGGTGAATCTGGGTTTACTGGAAAAGGAAAGGATTTAGGGCCGAGTCGGTGGAATGGTGGAACTTCCCAAATTCCAGGTTTACCTTGGACACCAAAGGCAAAAGAAGCCATTTCTCTTACCAATGGAACAAGTTTTACCACGGCTCTCCTCGGGCTCCAAGTCCTTGAATTTCGAAACATACTTTCTTATAGTTTGGAACTACTCGAGTTTTTATTTAGTTTTCATTCTGTATTTTCTGATGCCTTCCATCCGGCTTACCATAACCACAAACAGTTTCATGGCCCAAAAGAAATTGTTAAAATTCTTTATCCTGTGGTTTCAAAACATTCCAAAGAGAAAAAAGAAGGAAGTCGAATCCAAGATATATATTCCATTCGTTGTATTCCTCAAATTCTTGGTTCTATTTTGGATGAAATGATTTCTGTAGGACAAATCGTAGAACAAGAGTTAAATTCTCTTTCAGACAATCCTGTTTTAATTCCAACGGAAGAGGGGGTTCGGTTTGCTGAAGGTGGTGGGTTTTATGCTGCCCAAGTCAGTTTTGCGGCTGATCGATTGCAGAATGCGATGGCTGTTTGGTTTACTTGGGTCGATCGTTTTTTGAATTATCTCTACGAACCTAAAGAAAACGGAGAGTTTCCTTTGATGTTATCAGATAAACCTGGTACATACGCAGGATTATCGGGGTTAGGGCTTATGTCGACCCACCTAACAGCAGAAGTGAGAAGAGATAGTATGCCAGGTTCTGTGCAGTCTGTTCCCACCAATGGCAATAACCAAGACATTGTTCCTATGGGTGCCATTTCTGTTTTGAGAAATCGCAGAACGGTTGTCAGTGGGTATAAATTATTATCTATTTTGGCATTTTCGGTTTTCCAGTCATCTCGGTTTGCCAAAAGAAAGGATCTAATTCCAAATAAAGATTTGTTTGCCGGCCTAAAGACAATGGCGGCGGATCGAAGTCTGGACTTTGAAATCCAGACTTTGATGGAAAGGTTTAAAAATTCTACTTCTTCTCTTGTAAAGATTCCAAACGGTTGAGACCAAACCCAAGTATTAGACCAAAAACTAAAGCAGCGAGAGGGATTTGTGTTTCTGCAAAATCATTTGGTAGAACGTTCTTTGCTGTAGCAATTTGAATGTCTCGTTTGACTTCTCCCGACCTTCCCACGATTGCCTGGCCATGTGCATAATCCTTAAAAGGCCAAAGGATAAAAAACGATCCGAGGATGAGTCCAAGGAGGAAAGTCATGGTATGGGATTTATATTTTACAAATAACCATTTTACAAAATGAGTAAAAATAAGAAGTCCGAGCAAACATCCAATTCCAAACGCTCCTAGAAAAATAATAGAACTTGGTTCGAGGATGGAAGAAAGTTTCCCAATCACTATTTGGTATTCACCTAACACAAGCATGATGTAAGATCCAGAAATACCTGGTAAAATCATTGCGGAGATGGCAACGGCTCCTGTGAGAAAGGCAATCAAAGGATTTTCGGAACCAGTTGTATCACCCATAAAGAAACTAGGGACAATGGTAAGTAAAATTCCTGGAATAAGGAATAACCAAACAAAGAAACTATGTTTTTCGATGAGTTTGTATGGAACAGCAAGAGATGGAAAAATAAGTCCGATGAAAAGGGCAAGTGTTGCTTGTGGATGATTTTGGAGTAAAAACTGGATGAGTTTGGCACCAGAGACTACGGAAAGTAAAAGTCCGATTCCAAGGAAGACAAGAAACCAAAAATCGATACGTTTCATTTCTAAAGCAAAACGTTCTCTTACATCTTTTTTCCAAAATCCAAATACAAGTGCTAATGAAACTTTGATGGTATCGAAGTTTAAGGAAGTGATGGCAGTGATTAGCCTGTCATAGAGCCCTAGAATGAGTGCAAAAGTCCCTCCGGAAACACCGGGAATGAGGTTGGCGATCCCGATGAGAAAACCATTGAGAAGGCAGAATAGAATTTCTTTTTTCGATAGAGGCATAAAGGAAAGGATGTGAGTCCAAAGTCTTTATGCAAGGTTTTTTCTAGGTACTAAAAGCCAAAGGATTCCATAACTGATCGATGCAAAAAGAAATAAAATAATAAATAGAAGCAGATTGGAAATGCCATTAGTTTTTAAGATAAAATGGATACAAACAATGAGAAGGTTTAAGAGGGAAAAAATACAAAGTGATCCAACTTTTCCGAACTTGGTTTCCGTGATTCTTTGAAATAGGTGTTCTCTATGTGCGGAGAATAGATGTTTTTTTTGGAAGAATCGTTTGATTAAGGTAAAAATCCCATCCAACCAAAAGTAAGGAAACAAATAAAAGTAATAGGTGATATCCCAAATTTCCGATTTTTCTGTTCCCCACTTCCCAACAAACAACGGTAATGCCATAACAAAAAAACCTAATGCTAAAGACCCACTATCTCCCATAAATAGTTTGGCTCTTGGAAAATTATAAAATATAAATCCGAACATAGAAAGAAACAAGATTCCATACAAACTGTATCCACTATTTCCAATGGAGTAAAAATCGGGAGCCGTTAGGACTAATGAAAAATAAGATAAGAATAAGGTAGTGACTAAATACCAATCCATCCCATCCATAAAGTTTACTAGGTTTACTGCAAAAACAAGAAAGATGGTGAGAACAGCAACTTGGAGCGAATTGGTGAGAAATACGGCTCCAAAATAGGAAACCACGGGGTTTATCCAAACTAAAAATACAGCCACAGTTGTGAGTTCCAGAAACAAGCGAAGTTTAGGACTTAGGTGATACAAATCATCAAGGAAACCTATGATAGAAAAAATAAAAACTCCGACTAACAAGAGATAAATGTCTTTTTTGGGGACCCAGTCTTCTGGTAAGGAAAATGCTTCTCTCGTTTGGGGGCAAAAAAAGAGAGAAATAACAGAAAGGAGAAACAAGGGAATAAAAAACATTCCCCCAGATTTCTTTGTGATTACATTGTGCAAACTCCGTTCGTTTGGCACATCTTTGACCCCAAATCGAGAATAAACATAAAATGAATGCAAAATAAGGCTTAGAATCGCAAGAATGGCAAACATTGGCGGAAAAAAATAGAGCATTTTCGTAAAGTTTATCGGTATGGGGTCTTTTGGCAGTTTTTTATTGCAAAATTCCGTCCCTCTTCGATGTTTAATTTATGTTTCAGGGCGTTTATACCGCGGTCATCACCCCCTTCCGCCAGGGGAAAATCGATTATGATAGTTATTTTAAAATCCTAGAAAACCAGATCCGCTCCGGCGTGGCGGGTGTGGTTCCTTGTGGGACAACAGGGGAATCTCCCACCCTTTCTTACGAAGAACATAAGGAACTCATCCAAAAAACCGTAAATGTTGTGGCAGGGAAAATCCAAGTCATTGCAGGCACTGGTTCAAACTCTACGAAAGAGGCCATTGAGCTCACGGAGTCTGCATGTGCTGATGGAGTAGACGGAATCCTTACGGTCAATCCATACTACAACAAACCCACACAAGAGGGAATGTATCGTCATTTTACAGAAATCGCTAATGTATCATCTAAACCGGTGATGTTATACAACATTCCTGGGAGGACCAATGTCAATTTACTTCCGGAAACTGTTGTAAGGCTTTCTGCCCATCCAAAAATCGCGGCCATCAAAGAAGCAACAGGCGATTTAGGACAAATGGCAAAGGTAATTGCGGCCACGCCACCTGACTTTGATTTGTTGTCAGGTGACGATAACCTAACCTTACCAGTGTTATCGATCGGCGGAAAGGGAGTAGTTTCTGTGGTTTCAAATCTTTTTCCTCGCGCTTGTGTGGATATGGTTTCCTTATATTTACGTGGAGACTTAGAAGCTTCCAAAAAGATTTATTACAAACTTCTTCCTGTATTTATCAATGCCTTTATCGAAACCAATCCCATTCCTATCAAAGCTGCTATGAGTTGGTTTGGGTATTGCGAAAATGAACTTCGTCTTCCAATGACTTCTTTATCTGAAGGATCGGCGGCAGATACCTTTAAAAAAATTGTATTCCAATTAAAAGAGGAAGGCATTGTCTAAAATCAAAGTAGGTGTCATCGGCGCTGGTGGAAGGATGGGAAAGGCCATCATCCAAGTGCTTTCTCTTTCTAAAAAATCGGAGTTAAGTGCTGCCGTTGTAAGAGAAGGTGCTGTGTATGCTGGATTTGATTCGGGAAACCATGCAGGTATCAAAGAATCGGGTATTTTACTTTCTACCGACTTACAAAAAGCATGTGAGACTTCGGATGTCCTAATCGATTTTAGTACTCATACTGGTTTCGAATCTATTTTAAATGCGGCATTAACTAGTAAAAAACCTTTGGTGATCGGAACCACTGGATTAACTGATGCTGACAAGGCTCTCATTCAATCGGCGGCAACTTCGATTCCTATCGTGTTTTCGCCTAATATGTCAGTAGGTGTGAATCTTTTGTTTAAATTAACAGAGATCGCAGCTAAAGTATTAGATGAAGATTTTGATGTAGAAGTTCTCGATATCCACCATAGACATAAAAAGGATGCACCTTCGGGAACTGCTATGTATTTAAAAGAGGTTCTTTTAAATGCTACAAAACGTACGGAAGAAAATGTCATCTACGGTCGTCATGGAATGTATTCCGAAAGAGACCAAAAAGAAATTGCCATGCACACAATGCGCGCTGGTGAAGTGGTTGGGGAACATACTGTCTATTTTTTAAGTTCTGAAGAACGAATTGAAATCACTCATAAAGCGCAAGATCGTAAAACTTTTGCTACGGGTGCTGTAAAGGCCGCCGAATTTTTACACGGCAAATCAAAAGGTCTTTATAATATGTTCGATGTGTTAGGAATATAAATTGGATTTTTTCCGAGGATTATACATCATTCCGTGGAGTAAAAATTATATCTCCATATCTTTAGATGTTTTAATCGTCGCATTTTTAATTTATAAAACTTACACAACACTCCGAAGAACTCGTGGAATCCAACTTTTGCTAGGTGTAGGAATTATTTGGATTTCCGGAAGTTTTGCTGAATATTTAGGATTCGAACTTTTGGAATGGATCCTAACCAATATCAGACCAGCTCTTGTGTTTGCAATCATTGTACTCTTACAACCAGAACTGCGAAGACTAACCGGTGATTTGGCAAGGATAAGACTCCTTCGATTGTTTTTTCTCAAACCTACTTTTGATTTAGATCCAATTGTGGAAGCAGTTAGGATCATGGCTCAGGAAAAAACAGGATCTATCATCGTTCTCGTCAAAGACATTAGTTTGAAAGATATATCTGAAAACGCTGTGCCTTTGGATGCACAAGTCACCTCTGAAGTTTTACAAACAATTTTCTTTAAGAATTCTCCCCTGCATGATGGAGCAGTCATCATTGAACAAAATAGAATTGTTTGTGCGGCCTCCTATTTGCCGATGAGTAGCTCTGTGGAAATTTCTACCTTGGGGGCAAGGCATCGCTCCGCTTTGGGACTTTCAGAAGAAACGGATGCAATCATTATTGTTACTTCAGAAGAAACAGGTGATATTACCATCTGTTATGAAGGAGAAATGTTACATCCTGTTAAACCACTAGAACTCAAGGCTTTAGTCAGTAGTTTGATGACTGGAACTAGAAGGTCTAAGGATGATTCTCTTCGTAAATCAAAAGAAAAAGATACTGGAGTGAGTATATGATCTCCAAAGTATATGGAAAATTGGTAAGAAACTGGAAGGCAAAACTTGTTTCGTTAATCATCGCCAGTATTTTTTATGTAAATCTTCAAAATTCCAAAGTATTAATTAAAACAATCAATGTCCCTGTCGACTATCCAAAGTTATCTGGTAATTTAAACTATTCCAAAAATCCTGAAAAAACCATTCCCGTACGTGTGGAAGGTTTGAAAGATGTAGTAAATTATTATTCACAATTTATGAAAGCAGTCATTGATCCAGAGGATGTCCAACTCGGAGTTACAGAAGTTCCCATTAAAAAAATCGTGGGTGTTCCTAGTGGAGTAAAAGTTACTAAACTCAAAAAAACAGTACCTGTGGAAATTGAGTCTCGTGGGTTAAAAGTGGTTCCATTGGAAGTGGTTTTTGAAGGCGCACCACCAGCTAACTTTGAAAAGTTGACGCAGATTGTTAGCCCGCAAAAAATTACACTCAGTGGAAAACCACAAGATTTAGAAAAAATCGCAAAGATTGTATTACCAGAAATTTCTCTTTTAGATAAAAAGGAACCATTTGCAAAAACAGTAAGGATTCCAGACCTTCCCAAAGGAATCACTGTCCTTGGATCACGCGATGTCACAGTGAATGTTAATATCATTCCTCTTTCTTATAAAACAGGAGAACAAACGGCAGCAGGAATTCCTATAGTTTGTTCTGGACAAGATGTTCGGTTGGATGCGGAACTTTCAGAAGAACAAGTGGCGATTCGTTATTTTTCTTTAAAACCAATTCGTTCCGCACAAATCCTTACTGGAATTACAGCCCAAGTTCCTTGTAATTATATTTTTGATCCTATTAAAAACAAAATTATCCCCGAATTACAACCGCAAGTTGCAAAAGTCCGAATTATTAAAAATAAAGATTTAAAAGCGATTGAAATTTTACAAATCAGTCCTGAAAAAATTGAAATTCGTTATAAAGTAAAAGAACAACAGAATCCAGATTCGGATCCTACCGATGATGGAACCGGAATGGAAGGTCCTGGTACAGTTCCTTCCGATCGGTCTTAATTTTGAGTTTTCTTTTTTAACGAATAAATTCGGTGTTATTTTGACAGGTTTCATTTCATTTTCTTTGAAACCGAATTCAAATAATAAAGGTCTTTAATCCTTACTTTAAAAATTCATATATTTCTTTAAAACTTTCTTCCGGATTCTCCCATTGCGGATAGTGTCCAATTGTCTCCCAACGAATTAGTTTTTTGTTTTTGATTGGTAACTTTTCGATTTCATCAGCTAGATGGCTTCCACTCACTGGGTCTTCTCCGCCATTAATAAAAAGTAAAGGAACTTCTGTTTGGAGGAGTGCATTTTTCCAACGTTCTCCGTGAACTCGTCTTTCCTTAATGTATTTCAAAAGTTTGTGTGGAATTAATACTTTGTTTGGGTAGGTGATGAGTTTCCAAAGGACAGAAATTTCTTTGTCACTTGGTTTTGTGTTTTTTCCAAATACTTGAGAGAAAGCTACTCCAAATTTTTTTTCATCATAAAATCGAGAAAGGACTGCACCTAATATGGGTGTGGCGAGAAGTTTTTGTTTGAAAGTAGGTCTATGTAGGTGAGGAAAAAGTCCTCCGTTGAAAAACACTGCCCCATCAATTTCATACTTTCGATCACTTCTTTCCAAGTGCCTTGCTAAAATTTCCTGGCCTACACTGACTGCATAATCGTGAAAAACAAACTTCACTCTTTTTAATGCATTTTTTTCTATATAGTTCTCTATAATATCAGTTTGTTCGATGAGAGTGTAGTTATGTTTTTTGGGTTTTGAGGAATATCCGAATCCTAAAAAATCAATGGCGATTGTATTAAAATAACGTGTTAGTCCGTTAAAAATCTTGGAATAGTCCCAAGAAGAAGTTGGGAATCCATGAAGAAGTATTAAGTTTTGTCCTCTTCCTTCTTGGATAAAGAAAATTTGAAACTTTTTATATTCGAAAAATTTACCAGCAGCTAACCATTCAGTAGCGTTCTTTTTTGGAAAGTTTAGATCAACCATATCCGACATAGAACAACAAAAGAGGAAGTGAGTCAAATAGAAGAATTTGCTACTTTCTCTTTTCTCGAAAGCCGATCTTTAAAGAGATGGAATCATACCCACTCATTTATTTTTTAAAACCAGAAGGAATTATTTCCGATTGGGAATATTTTTGGTACCAGATACCTTATGGGGCTCCAGGGATTCTCACTTTTTTTGTTGGTGTTTTTTTAAGTTATTTTGCCTTTCAAAAGTTTCGTAAATCAGATGTTGATAATAAAATTTTCCATTTAAACCTAACGATTTCATTTATAAGTTTTGGATCGGTGGGTCTTGTTCTCACAACAAGGGCTTGGATTCAGGATGTAAACACATTAGTTTTTTGGAATGATTTATTATACTTCCTGGTAGCACCGCTAGCTCCCACTGCATTCTATATGGCATACCATATGACGGGAAAACAAAGCAAACTGTTGTTATATTATTCCTATCTTTGTTGGTTGGCTAGTTTTGTATTGTATTTCGGTGTTTTAATTGGAAAAGGATTTGAAACTACTATTTTTGAATTTCCATTCGGAAAGTATCCAAGAGGAAGTTCATTTGTTAGGCCTTGGGGGATTTTGGCACCACTTGGGTATTTTATTCTAATATTACCTTCTTTTATTAAACATTATCAATACATACGTAAACATTATCACCTAACTTTATTTCACGGTGTTAATTTACTTTTTTTACTCACAACTTTAAATGCTCCAAGTATCCTTGGGTTCAAAGTGTATCCGGGAGGATTCTTTTTATTTATCCCAATGTTACTTGTGGCCTATGGAGTATTTCGATCTGACTTTTTTGATGTAAATGAACTTCTATTTCAAAAGAATGGAATGTTTTATTTCTTATTTGCACTTTTATCTTTTGTTTTAATTTTTATTTCGTTTGGTGTTTCCTTTGGACTTTCCCCTGATGCTTATGAATCAGCCAAATGGTATCCTTGGGGAATCCCACCCGTAGTATCTGTATTTGGTGCTGTATTCCTTTCCATCATTGTGGCGGGTGCCAATCCATCGGCAAGGATCAATCAACTTTGTGCCTTTGCTCTGATTCTCACTGGATTTTATGTCATCCAATCGGTTCCTTTAAAGTTAAACATCTCTTATGTAGTTCAACTTCGTATTTCTCAGATGACCTTTGTGGCTTTTGCTTTTGCACCAAGTATCATGGTGCGATTGGTATTTGAGGCCATTGGTCAAAAGTCACCATTTTGGATTCAAGGTATCGACTTCCTTTGTGTAACTGCGGCTATCCTTGCACCTTCACCTTACCTTTTTGTTGGTTATTTTGATTACCCTTGGTCAAGAGTACATCATGGTGGCCCAGCAGAATTACTTGTTGGAGCTAATGGTGCTATTGCTATTATTTTAGTTCTTTTTACATTCATTCGCAACAAAGGTTATATTAACTTTGCATCTAAATGGATCATAGGCTCGTTTTTTTTGTCTGCTATTTTATTATTAGCCGCTCTTTTTCCTAGTCATGGTTTCCCTATTTATCCATTGGCAGATTTCCAATTTATACCAGCGTTTTTACTTGGTTATGCGGTGTTACGGCATGGAGCTTTGTCCTTAGAAGGTAGGACCATCCAACTCAGTCAAAGACTTGCTAACTTAGGCCTCATTACTATGGGCATTGCTGCAATCCTATATTTCCCATTGATTCGTGAGCAGTATGGGGTTGGGGAATCTGCCTTTCATTTAACTATGATTGTGCTACCTCTTGTTTTGTTTAACTACCTAGTTGTTTACATCATGTCTCGTCCTTTAGCAGAGGAACTTGATATCAGTTACTTTTTGTTAGATTTAGAAAAACAAAAGGCTGATGAAGAAAGAGAAAAAGCTTTGATCGCCCAAGACAAAGCAGAAGAAGCAAGAGAAGAATCGGAAAAGTTACTTCTCAACATTTTACCTTATAAAGTTGCAAAGGAATTAAAACAAAAAGGGAGTGTTACACCGTCTCGGATTGAAAATGTAACTGTACTTTTTACGGATTTCAAAGGGTTTACCAAAGTAGCTGAAGGAATGGATGAACAAAGTTTAATTGAGGAACTGGATGCCTGTTTCACTCAATTTGATGAAATCATTCTCAGAAACAATTTAGAAAAATTAAAAACCATTGGTGATAGTTATATGTGTGCTGGGGGAGTTCCCGTCGAAACGAGAACAAGTGCCATTGACGCTTGTTTGGCGGCATTAGAAGTCCAAAGTTTTATGAACCAACTAAAGGAAATTAAATCTACTTTAGGTTTACCTTTTTGGGAATTACGACTAGGTATTCATACAGGGCCTGTTGTAGCCGGAGTGGTGGGAAGGTTTAAATTCGCCTATGATATTTGGGGAGATACTGTTAATACGGCATCCCGAATGGAATCTGGTGGGGAAACAGGAAAAATCAATGTTTCCAAAGAAACTTATGAATTAGTAAAATATTTTTTTGTTACGGAATACAGAGGTAAAATTCACGGAAAAAATAAAGGTGAGTTGGATATGTATTTTGTTCATCGCCTAAGACCTCGTTATTCGCAGGATCCAGACGGAAAGGCACCTAACCAGTATTTCCGGGAAGTATATTCCCGGATCACCAAAGGTGCCAATATCCGTTGGAAAAACGAAACTTAAATGCGTTAAGTTTGTTCTTCCTCAGCAAGCCAAGTGCGTAATAACTGTGCCACATCTTCTGGTTTTTCTTTTGCTAGGTTAATTGCGTTTTCGAGTAACTCTCGTCTGAGTTTTTCGTCGAGGGAGAGTTCGACTTCGGCTCCCCCTTCGTCCATCACTCGTAGAGCTGCTTCCCGCATCATTTGTTGTTGGGCTGCCAGTTCTTCTTCTCTGAGTCTTCTTCTTCTTGCGATTTCTTTTTTGATCGCACGATAGACTAAGATAGCTAGTATTAAGAGAATTAAAATAACAAGAGAAGCAATCACCATATTACGAATGGCACGTTGTCTTTGATACTCTTCGTCTTCCGCACGGAATTGTTCGGTTCTATCTTTGGGAATGGTGATGACACTAATTTGGTCACCACGAGATCTTGTGTATCCAATGGCTGCTTCTAAGTTTTTACGAACGAGTTTTAGATCATTTTCGGCAACTGGAATGTACTTTCTATCATATCCCATTCCATCTTCGCGTTCTTTTCGTTCCCAAACACCATCCACAACTACGGATAAACCAATTTTTTCAATTTTCCAAGGTTGGCGTTTGATATCTTTCACACGTTTGTTGAATTCATAGTTATTGATATTTTCGTCTTTGGAATATTCTGCTTTTTGGTAGTCAGTATCTTTATAACCAGGAGGAAGGTTTGGCTCGGTTCCTGCTGGGCCATCGGGCGTAAACCCGCGTCCTTTAAAAGATTCTTTTGTTTCTTTGGAAGATACTTTTAAAGAATATCCATCAACCAACTTTCTTTCGTTATATGGTGTATCAGGATTGTCTTCTTCCGCAACCACAGGTAATACTTCGTTTTCTGTTAAGGACTCTTGGTCCCAATTGAAGGAATATTCAAAACGTGTGATGTCCACACGATCTTCTCCACCCAAATACCAACGAAGGGTATTACGAATGTCGATGAGCCGTTTGACTCGTTCTTCTTCTTCAATTCTAAGTTTTTCTTGAACGATACGAAGTTCTAATCTTTCTTTTTCTAAATCTTCTTCAAAGTCAGAAATGATTTTACCATCAGGATCGGCCACACTTACGTTTTCTGGTTTTAACTTAGGAACCGCACGAGCGACTAAGTTCACAATCCCTTTGATTTCTTTTTTACTCATTCCTTCGACACCCGGTTTGAAGTGTAAAATTACACTGGCTTTCACTGGATAGGAATTGGATTCAAAAAGATCACCTTCAGGAATGGCGATGTTGACATCGGATCTTTCGATAGGTCTTAATGTATTGAGAGATTTTTCAATCGCACCTTTGAGTGCTCTGTATTTTTTAATGTCTTTGTCGAATTGGGTTTCTGTAAATTTTTCAATGTCGAATAATTCCCAACCAGTCACACCTGCAGGAATTAAATTTTCTTGTGCAAGTTTTGTGACGATCTCTTGTCTTTGTTCGGGATCTACAGTGATGAGATTTGTTTCACTTGAACCATAAGAATAACCAAGGGCATCCAGTTTTTTGGTAACCTCAGAAAAGTCTTTGGAATCCAAATCCTTAAAGAGAACCACACGATTGCGTTGGGACGAGACATTGGATAAAATGATGACTGCCACCACCACAACGGCAAGCACACCACCCAAAATCATTTTTTTGGTTTTATCGAGTTTGTTGAATAACTCTTTGAGATTATCGATGATTTTTTGCAGTGGTTCAGGCATAGTACGGGCCTCGTGAGGATTTGAGACATAATCTCCCGGGAATTCTGAAATGTACAAGTACTTTTCGAAGGTGGGTGGAAATTAAGGAGGATTTAGCTGAATTTCTCGATGAGACCAATTAGAAACGGAGGAGACCTCCCGTTTTCAGCCGTCATTCAATGGGTTGGGTAGGAAAAAATGTTTGGTTTAAAGTATAGAGAAAACTAGAAATCGAATGGATAATCTAGTTTTCTCGAAGAATTTCTTTTAAGCCACACCTTCCACTTTTTGAAACACACGATCAAATCGTTTGAGGGCGTCATCGATCACTTCGTCCGTATCAGAAGCACTGGTATAAAGTCTACTTCCTGCCAGAGTCACAAGTCCTTCAGACATATAAGCAGCTCCCATTTCTTCCATCGCATGTTTTCGTTTATGAGCTTCAGAGATGGTTTTTTTAATGGTCCAGAACTTCATTATGTTGATATCGAGTAACATAGTGCCTACGGTTTCTAAGTGGCAAATGGAACCTTGGTTAAAGGCAACAAAAGGAAGGTCATACTTTTTGATCAGTTTTTGTAATCCTTTTGTAAGACGGTCTCCCGCTCTTCCTGATTTTTCAAGAGCCCCTGTTTTTTCCATTTCGCAAAGTGTAAAATAACCAGCGGCTGAACTGAGTGGGTTTGCTGCCATCGTTCCACCGATTAACGCCTTTTTGGTGCCTGTTTGAAGACCTGCCGATACATATTTCATGTATTCTTTTTTACCACCTAGTCCACCAGCTGACGGATATCCACCAGCCACTACTTTTCCAAAAATAGTAAGATCAGGAGTCACACCGTAATACCCTTGAGCACCACTGAGTCCGATACGGAATGCGGTAACCACTTCATCAAAAATAAGAAGGGCACCATATTTATCACAAAGTTCTCTAACACCTTTGTTGAAATTACGGTCAAGAGGTCTTGTTCCACTTTCTGGTCCTACTGGTTCAATGAGAACAGCAGCAGTGCCACCACGGAAACGATTTCGTTTGAGAACAGATTCTAAAGCGTTCAAATCGTTCGGATAAAATTCTTGCGTGTATTTGAAAATGGATTTAGGAACTCCATTGGCTTCAAAATGCCTTGTGCCTGGGATTCGTAGTCCATAAGCCAATTGGTCACTCCAACCATGATAGGCTCCACCCATCTTCACGATGTTTTTTTTCTTAGTGGCAAGTCTTGCCACACGAATGGATGCCATACAAGCTTCGGTTCCCGAGCCGAGCATCCGAAACATTTCCACAGAAGGAACTAACTCGACAATTTTTTCAGCTAACTTGTATTCGTATTCGTGAAAGAGGCCAGTGACAGGACCTGTTGTGTCTAGAAGTTCGATGACTTTTTTTCGGACAGAAGTTGGGTTACTGCCAAGAACTGTTGGCCCGCCCGCTTGTAAAAAATCGATGTATTTGTTTCCGTCTAAATCGTAGAGATAAGCACCCGATGCTTTTGTGAATACAAGTGGGAAGGGGTGATTGAAGGAAAGGTTGTGTTGAACACCACCTGGAATGTACTCCGAAGCCTTGGTGATCATGGCTTTGGACTTACTGCATTTTTTATCAAAGTAATTATGAATGATATCATCCATTGCGTCTTTACGAATGGAGCGGATGGGAAGGGAAATGAGTTTCCTTAAATCTTTATAAACTTGGTCTACGTCTGGGTATTCGTTCATGGAAAAGCCTTGGGCCATAATATCTTTCCTCTTCCGGGTCTTTTTTCTTGACAATGAGTGAGTCATCACTCATTGTCAAGGAGGATTTCACAAATTTTAGCAAGAATGACGGATTCTTTGGAAAATAACTTAAATTTTCTGGAGAAATCCAGCCTTTTTTCATTTATAGGACGGAAGATGGGTATGGCAGAGACAAAGCATTTTAATGACAGTTTTGAACGAATTTCCGAAGAAAAACGAAATCGAATTTTATCCACAGCCATTTCTGAATTTGCCAACCGTGGGTTTACCAGCGCCAATACGAATACCATCGCCCAAAAAGCGGGGATCAGTGTCGGTTCCCTCTATAAATACTTCGAAACCAAAGAGGATTTTTTCCTCACGGTTGTGGATCATGGAATCACCCAATTAGAAAAAACCTTAGAATCTGTTCTTTCCTTGGATCTGGATTTGTTTGGCAAAATAGAAAAGATCATTCGCATCATCCAAACCCACTCGCGGATCAACCAAGACATCATCCGTCTCTACAATGAAATGACAACGGAAAGTAATTATGAACTCATCACACGTCTTTCCGGTGAGCTTGAATCTTTATCTGCAAAATGTTATATTGAAATGATCAATCTTGCCAAAAAAGAAGGAACCATCTCCTCCGATATCGACAGTAACCTTTCTGCATTTTTACTAGATAATATCTTTATGACCCTACAATTTTCGTATTCCACCGTATATTATAAAGAACGCATGAAGATCTATTTAGGGGAAGATGTGTTTGATAAGGATGAAGACATTGTGGCGGGGGTTATGCGAGTGATCCGTAGAGCGCTTGGTGGGTAGGGGTAAAATAAGTTTTTTTTGTGAGAATAGTTTTCTTCTCCTTACTCCGTGATTTGGATGTTACAAAATAGTTCTATAAAGGTATCAAGAAAGTTTATTACCATTTTGCTCTGTCTGGCAGTAATCATTTCATGCAGATCCAGTGCAGATTTGGATCATTATTACCCGGGTATCAATCAAAATTCTTTTTATATCACTAACTATAGAATTCCAGATTTTTACAATAAACATAAAATCATAATAAATGATAATATAATCCATTTGGGACCTGGAATTATTTTTCCAGTTGAAGTAAAGGGAGGTTATTTAAATCAAAAAGAAATTATAGAAAATTTTTATAGAACGTCAATATGTGAAAGTATCCTTAACTCTGATCCAAACAACGTTTATACCTTTGAATATAATTTTGAAAACCCCGCAGAAGAAAATCGGCTATTATATGCTTTTTCTATCCTGTCGATTTATCTAATACCAAACACTAAATCCGTTACTTACACGCTTACAACTAAGTTTTCAATCAATAATGTAGCTAAAAAAGTTTATACTAATACAAAAATTGTTAGATTTTTTGATTGGCTACCACTCGCTCCTTATGCGCTTTTCGTCGAACCATATAAAGAAAAGGAATCATATCTCTTTTATTTGTTAATGAAAGAAACAAATTTAAAAATTGAGAAAGAGTTTTTTCGTTAACTTCCCATAAACGGTGATTCTCCTGCCGATTACGAATCTGCTAGTAGGTTTGGATTCCATTTCCTCGGTATCGCCCACGACGATAGGCACACTTATTATTTTCAAACTGGGAAAATTCCATTTTTAAGAAAATTTTTGGAATTAGAAGAGTATTTGATCAATCAATATAGTTTTGCATAATCAATGATAGTTTGTTTACGTTTTTTGAAAGATTGTATGAGATAACGATAACAAACAAAATAGCAAAAGAAGGGTAAGGTTGCCAAGTGAAAGATTTGAATGATTATGTAAAAGCATACAAAAAACAACTCCAAATCGGAGACATCCAAGAAGCATACGCTAGGCTTGTAAAATACGTAACCAAACTCGGCACAACTTTATCTAAAAATCTTTCTAAAATTTATTCCTTCGGAAGTCTTTTTCAAGGCTATATGGACTATACCTATTTCTATTACGGAAACAAGTTCTTGAAAGATAGAAAATTAAAGATGGGACTTGTCTTAAATCATCCAAAAATGCAATTTGAAGTTTGGCTTTTGGGGCAGACCATTCCCATCCAAGAAAGGTATTGGGAGTATTTTAAAAACACAAAGTGGAACAAAAATAGAACTACCAAACCACAATATTCCATTTTAGAAACTGTTCTCATTGAAACCCCCGATTTTAGTGATTTGGATCGGCTGTCGAAACAAATTGAAGATCGTCTTGTTCAGGTGACTGCGGAAATCATTGAGGACATTAAACGTAGTAAATTGAAATAAAAGGAATTGGCAAACAAAGCGAATATTTGTGCTAGTTATGCGATTCTTGAATTTTTCACTTTTCCTTCTTGCGCAGGGGTAATTTTTAATGATACCCCCCAGTGCGAATTTTTTCTCAATTAACTTTCCATAAACGGTGATTCTTTTAACCAAAACACCATCACAAAATTAATCAGTGATAAAATGAGTAGGATATAGAGAAACGATATCATTCCAAAAAAGTTCAATCCTAAGATAAATAGGATCCCTGACACTTGTCCCACAAGGAGTAACAAACCTTGGGAAGTGGATTCTGGTGCTGGTGAAGTAATTTCTGCACAGTATTGAAATCCGATGGGTGCTCCAATACCGAGGAGAAAAAATCCAATGATTACGGAACCTGTGAGTAAGAAAATAAATCCTTGGAATAAGGTGAATAAACAAAGTCCTACAAGAAATCCAGCCATTGCAATAATGAGGAATGATTTTCTTTTTTGTAATTTATCGGATAACGGCGGTATGATGACCCCACCAATGATTCCTGAAATCAGCATCACTCCACCAACAAGTCCTGATTCGTCGATATTCAGTCCTTTGATTTCACAAATTTGATCGATACAAGTGCTCACCGCATTGAAGACTCCGAGACCAATAAGAAACAAAAATAGGATTTTTCTCATATCCTTTTGTTTCCATAAAAAACGAAGTCCTTCCAAAAATGGGAGTTCATGGTCTTCTCCATGAGTGCTCGGAGAAGTTGGCGGTTTTTCTTTGATGAGTAAAAGAAAAAGAAAGGCAGAACCTACAGATACAAAACCGTAAATCATCATGACTCCAGGTATGGAATTTCCTGATTGGAGTAAGATGGGTGTGAGGATCATCACAAGAATGATTCCTAGAAATTGGGCGAGAGTTCCCAGAGCAACCGCTGTGGCTCTTTCTTGGATAGGAAACCACAATACACTAATCTTTGTGACTGCGTTTAGTAAAAAAGGTTGGGCTACGGCCAAACCGATTTGGCAGATTAAAACAATGGAATAGTCGGCTGCATAAATTCCTTTGAGTAACCCGCAAACTCCTGTTAGTATGGCACCAAACCCAACCCCTTTTTTGATCCCATACGTATCAATTACATAAGAAGCCGGAATGGCAATGATGACAAAAACGCCAAGAAATACGAGCGAGAGTAAATCGATTTGTAAGGGGCTTACCTGGTAAAACTCTTTGGCATCACGGGCAATGGGAGCAAAGGTCAACCATTGCAAACAAATGGTGGCAGTGATGACAATATAGGCAAATAACACAACCCAGCGGTAGGAATATAATTTTGGAGTGTTTTGGCTCATGGGGACTCCCTTTTTCTACGATCTACGGATTTGGCATCCAAACAAACGTTCGGAATAAATTCTCTTATGGAGAAATCCCAACGGAAAATGATTTGCCATCCGAGCCGATGATTCTGAATCTTTGTGAGTCATCACTCACTTTTTTCTAGTTTCAGGAGAAAAACGAAAAGTCCTTTCGGATAGTTCCCTGGAGAAGGGAAAAAGTGGTAGGAGTGAGTGAAAAAGCGAACGGACGGAGATCACATGGAATCTGGATATATACTGACTTATGATATCGGCACAACGGGGGTAAAAACCTGTCTCTTTCGGATTTCAGAGGCTCTGGAGCTTGTGCAATCAGCCTCAAAGGAATATTCAATCCAACTTCTAGACAATGGGGGTGCCGAACAGAATCCAGACGATTGGTGGTCCTCCATGAAGGATACCACGACACAAATTTTGACAGAGTCCAAAATCAAACCGGAGTTCATCCAAGGTATATCCTTTTGTTCGCAAATGCAAGGATTGGTGCTCACAGATGCAAACTTTCAAGCAGTGCGCCCTGCTATGAGTTATATGGACCAAAGAGCGACGTTAGAAATGAAAGCGGGAGTGAGCCACGGTTTTAAAATCGAAGGAATCAATGCCATTAAACTTTTGTTATCTCTTTGGATTACAGGGGCAGTTGCTGCCAGTGTCAAAGATCCAATTTGGAAATACAAATGGGTAGAAAAAAACGAACCAGAAGTATTTACAAAAGTAAAGTGGTGGTTTGACGTAAAAGAATATTTAATCGCACGCTCTACAAACGAAGCAGTGATGACAAGAGATTCTGCTTTTGCTACTTTTTTATATAACTCAAGGGTAGGAAAAGGAAATTGGAGTCCTCTTTTGTGTAAGTTATTCGGTGTTCGTTTGGATCATTTGCCAAAGATTGTAAATTCTTCTGAAAGGGTGGGTGGACTTACAAAAGAAGCAGCGGAGTATCTCGGTTTAATCGAAAACATATCCGTGTTTGGTGGTGGAGGAGATGCCTCACTCATTGGTGTGGGGGCAGGAGCCGTAAGTGAAGGTGATACTCATATCTATGCAGGAACTTCTGGTTGGATCGGGACTGTAACCAAAAAAAGAACAGTGGATATAGGAGCAAGGATTGCATCCATCGTTGGAGCAAGAGAAGGATATTATAATTATTTTGGGGAACAAGAAACATCAGGGAAATGTTTACAATGGGTGAGAGACCACTTGGCCTTAGATGAAATCGATTTGTACTTAGAAAAAAAGAAAATCACTGATGGTCCTGATGCCGTGTATGAAAGTTTGTTCGAGTTTATGTTTGATTCCATTAAAGATACGGAACCTGGTTCGCAGGGAGTGATTTTTACACCTTGGCTTCATGGCAACCGTTGTCCTTTTGAAGACCCAAAAGCAAGAGGGATATTTTTTAACATCAGCTTACATACAGGAAAAAGAACACTCATCCGTGCAGTAGTGGAAGGAATCCTTTTTCATAAACGTTGGATTTTAGAACTTTCTGATAAAAAGATCCCTACATCAGATACCATTCGGTTTGTGGGTGGTGTGGCAAGGTCTGCCTTTATCTGTCAGTTGTTAGCTGACATCACGGGAAAAACCATTGAAAGAGTGGTTCATCCCGAAAACGTTGGCGCGATGGGAGCGGCTGCCATTGTAGCTTTTGGAATTGGAAAAATTCAAAAATTTGAAGATATCAAATCAATGATTCCCATCCAGGACAGATGGACCCCTAATTTGAAGCATAAAGAAATTTATGATAAAAACTTTAAGGTCTTTAAAAATCTTTATAAAGCCAACCAAAACAATTTTGCAAATTTAAATACATAAGTTCGGGAAAAGAAAATGGATCAACAAAACAAAGAATACAGTAAAACAAGTTTGGGGAAACCTTTTGCAATTGGCAGGTCAGCGGATCTATTTGCCTTGCCAGAGAATCAAATTCTAAAACTTTTTTTTCCTGAGGCAAAGGAATCAGAAATCGATTTAGAAGTTAAAAACACCATCGAAGCCAATCAGCAAGGTGCAACGAAAATGCGTTGTTATGGAAAAGCCAAAGTTGAGAACCGGTTTGGAATCGTAATTGACAGGTTAAATGGAATTTCACTTACAAAACTTCCAGACAAAAATCCATTGGAGCTCTTTCGAATCGCTGGAAAACTTGCGAAGTTACATTACGGAATTCATCAGCTAAAATCAGATAAATTTCAAGACATAAAAGAAATCTTAAACCATTGTTTGGAATCTGCACCACTTTCATTTTTGAGTGCGACTGAAAAAGAAAAGGCCAAATCGTATATCGCAACTCTTCCCAATGGAAATTCCATTTTGCATTTGGATTTCCATCCAGAAAATGTAATCGTAGAAGGAAAAGATGAAATTATAATTGATTGGATGACTGCGGCCAAAGGAAGTCCTGCTGCGGATGTTGCCTTCACCTATCTTTTGTTTACCGATGGAGAACTTTGGCCAGGAACACCAAAATTAAAAATTATTTTTTATACAATCATCAGAAAGTTCATTCTCGGTGGGTATTTAAAATCCTATAAAAAATTAAGTGGGATGATGGATGCAGAAATTTCCGCTTGGAGACTTCCTTCACTCATTCTACGGATGGGACTTTGGGATATCGCAAGTGAAAGGGAAGGATTAAGGGCGCAAACCATTCGTTTGCTAGCTAATGGTGGAAAAGTATGAATTTAAAGTTAGATCGTTTTATTGAAACTTATAAAGGTGAAGAGTTTGATGTCACAATCATCGGTGGTGGAATCACCGGCGCCACATTGGCTTACGAAGTGGCTAGTCGTGGTTATACGGTGGCTTTAGTCGAAAAAAAAGATTTCGGTGGAGCCACTTCTGCGGCTACGGGGAAGTTGATTCACGGTGGACTACGATATCTCAAACAGTTTGAAATTGGTTTAGTCCGAGAGGCCTTAAAAGAAAGAAGGATACTATCTAACATCGCACCGAATTTAGTTTATCCTTATCCTATGGTACTTCCAAAACCAGGTCTTATTGCAAGGATTGGACTTTTTGTTTATGATCTGCTTTCTTTTGACAGTAAGTGGACTTGGGACGAATCCAAACAAATTCCTAATCATAAGTATCTCAAACGAAAAGAACTCAACCAAAAAAACTTAGGTGATTTTGAAGATGCTGCTTACTTTTATGATGCAATTTGTTTGAGTCCAGAAAGGTTAACCCTTAGTTTTTTAAAATCTGCTGTTTCTTATGGTGCAAAAATTGCTAACTACGCAGTGGTGGAAAATTTAATTTGGGAAAACAAATCCGTTGTTGGAATTTTAGTCCATGATGTATTGACAAATCAAAAACACCAAATTCGTTCTAAGGTAACGATCAATGCGTCGGGGCCTTGGACACATAACATTCTTTCTAAATCGAATAAAACAGAACAACCCATGCCGAAAAAACGTTCGGAAGGGATCTATATCATTACCAAAAAATTAACAAACCTAATGACTTTGTATGTGGGTGATAAAGGCCATTTCAGTTTTGCTCCTTGGCGTGGACACTCTATGATTGGGCCCACTGAAAAATCTTATTTTGGAAATGTCGAAGATTGGAAACTCACCAAAGAAAGTATCACCGAGTTTATCGATTATATCAATGAAACATCTCATCTCAAAGAGAAGTTAACAGTGGATGATGTTATTTTTGCTTACGGGGGTTTACGGCCTTTGGTGGAAAGTTCCGATGATACCTATTCTGCATCCAGAAGGTCAGAACTCTATGATCATGCCCGTGATGGAATCCAAGGTTTGATTACGGCTGCCGGTGGAAAGTACACAACAAGCAGACATTTTGCAGAATCAATTTTCAAACGAATCCAAAAAAAATTGGATAAAAAATCGGGTGAAGCTATTTCCGCAAAACAACACTTATACGCTTCACAAATCCCGAATGTAGAAATTTTCATCCAAGAGGCAAAAAAACAAAATTCTGACTTCTCAGAAAATACCATAGATTATTTGATTCGTCACTACGGTTTACAATATGAAATCATTTTGGACCTGGCTAGGAAAACAAAAAATCTGGCAGCCGTTCTGAATGCGGATGGTGAAATTTTAGCGGAAGTAGTGTACGTGATTCGTTATGAAATGGCAAAATCGCTTTCAGATGTTTTTTTGAGAAGGACAGGTCTTGGAACACTTGGAATTCTTTCGGATGAAATCATGAAGGTGATCATTGATACGGCTGCTACGGAATGGAACTGGTCAGAAGACACAAAAAAGAAAGAAACAGAGGTCATTTACAAAACTTTAAAATTACCAGTTTGATCTTTTCCTCTTCCTAATTTTTCAGCTGACAAAGATCACTTTACCCTTATACAATCATGTTATGGGCAAAGTGATCACCATTGATACCGAGTATGCAAATATGCCACAAGTGGCATCGGCTTATCTTTTAGAAGAAGAAGGGCACGGAGTGGTTGTGGAAACCAATACCACTCATGCCATCCCAAAGATTCTAAAAACTATGGAGTCGGAGGGAATCAAAAGAGAAAACCTCGACTATGTCATTGTGACTCATGTGCATTTGGATCATGCAGGTGGTGCCTGGGCACTTCTCGAAGCCTGTCCTAATGCGATTTTACTGGCTCATCCCAAAACCGCCAAACACTTGATAGATCCCAGTTTACTGATCAAAAGTGCCACATCCGTTTATGGAAAAGAAAACTTTGATTCTTTGTATGGTGAAATTAAACCAGTGCCAAAAGATAGAGTTCGAGTGATGGAAGATGGGGAATGGCTTGTTTGGAAAGACCATTCCTTTCAGTTTATTTACACAAAGGGACATGCCAACCACCACTTCTGTATTTATGATAAAAAATCGAATGGTATTTATACCGGTGATTCCTTTGGAATTTCCTATCCCCATTTAGAAAATGGAAAACGATTTATTTTTCCTACAACAACGCCAACTGACTTTGATTCGGTGGAAGCCATCCGATCACTCGAACGAATTTTAGAAACAGGAGCGGAGGTTGCTTACCTCACTCATTTTGGTGTGATCGGAAATTTAAAAGAGAATGCGACCGATTTAAAAGAAGGTCTCATCCTTTGTCAGGAAGCCATTAACAACTTAGAAACCATCCCCAAAGAAGATCGTCTCCCTTTTGTAGAATCAAAAGTGGAAGCCATGATCCAAACACTGGCAGACAAACATTCCCTTACACTGTCAGAATCTGATTGGAAATTATTACATCTAGATGTAAATTTAAATGCGCAAGGGTTAGTCTATGCGTTTGAAAAGAAACAACCAAAAGTATAAATTCCAACTTCAATTGAAATATGAACTTATGAATCAAAATTTATACAACCCCTGGAAACGATGGAGGACCTTATTTTTTTCACGATTCGTTTTATTTTACATCATAGCCATTCCGGTTTTATTAAGTTCCCAATGTTCATATCCAACGAAATCAAAAACTTCCAAGGAACCCCAAATCCAAATTCATTTTATATCTGATGAGTATGAAGAAACAAAAAAGATTCCGTCTGCGTTATTAGAATCAAAAGATTTACTTCTCATCTTGGCTGAATTATCCAAAAAAGAAGATCCTTCCATGCGTTTTATTTCTACCAACCGAACCGAAGAGATTATGGAAGTGAATGGGAAAAGAAACTCTTGGTCAGAAGGTTGGGTGGTTTATGTGAATGAGGAAAGGGTGGATGGAGTCCAGATGAAACGTGGGGTTCGAGTTTCTCCCAGTGACAAAATAGAAATTCGGTATGAGGCCGTAGAGCGCGTGTTTGGTCGCCCTACGCCATAACCCATGGAACGAACCTGTATGTTTCCAAGAGAACGAATCTGTTTGGCTATACAGGTTCAGTTAGTGATTTAAATTTTATCTAAGTGTTGTGAGTTCTCTATAAGCTCTAACAAATCCATCCGACATTGTTTTTGCAAATGTCAATGAGATCCGAGCCTTCTCTGCCGCAATCATCACGTCATGAAGTTCCACTGAGTTTGGATCAAAAACAATTTTCTGTGTGAGTTCATCTGCTTCCACTTGTTGGTCATTCACCTGTTCGAAGGCTTTCTTTAAAGCATCTCCAAAAGTTCCAGCCACTTCATCCGGAGATTTGGCTTCATTGGTTTTACCATAGTGACGTTCGTTCGAGCGAAAGATTCCTACCTTGTCACCTTGTGGGAGTAGGGAATGTGGTTTGTAAGTTTGGGAACTGATGTTTGCAATGCGATCAATGGACATGGGTCTTTCCTCATTCTATCCATCGGCGAAATCTAAAAAACCTAAAGAAAAAAATTATGTCACATTAAAAAAAGGGAAAATAACGACGTATTTGGCCGGGGTTACGCCCGACCGATCTCCATTGCCTTATTCATCATGGCTTTGGATCCATTGATGAGTTGGACATTGGCCTCATAAGAACGAGATGCCGAAATCATATCTGTCATCTCCGTGACGATATTGATGTTCGGAAGTTCCACGTAGCCTTTTTTCGGGCCAGTTTGGATGGCATCTGGATGGGTTGGGTCATAAGTGAGTCGTAAAGGGCTCATGTCCTTTTCGATTTTCATTACCTTTACCCCTTTGCCTTCGCCGGGAGCCACACCAAAAGGATACACAGGGCTTTTCCAATTGGTTCTTAGGTTAATCGGCGTTAAGATGACACGGTCACGTCGAAAAGGGCCGTCTCCATTTGTATTTCTCGTTGTAGTCGAGTTTGCAATGTTATTCGAAATAACATCCATTCGGAGTCTTTGGGCAGAAAGGCCAGTGGCAGATATATTAATCGAATCAAACATTCCCATAACTTACTCCTTAGTTGGTTCTCATCACAATGTTGAGAAGGCGGTTGTTTTGGTTTAAGCGATCAATCATAAGGCTGTAACTCATTTGGTTTTGGTTTGCATCTACCACTTCTTTTTCAATGTCTACGTTGTTTCCATCGGGTCGCATTGTAGTCAGATAGTCCAAATTGGTTTTGGGTTTTGCATCCCGATAATCTAGAGGTTTAAAAAATTCAATATGACGGTCGTTTGTGATTTTAGTAGGAACTGCTTTGTCCTTTTCAATTTTTTCTGATTCGATAGCACGTTTCAACATCGATTCAAAGACCACTTCCGAACGTTTGAAATTAGGAACGTCCGCATTGGCGATATTATCAGTAATCACTTTACGCCTTTGTGTCGCAGCACCGAGGCCACGTTCCAATAGGTCTTGAGTTTTCATGAAATGTGTTGCTTCAAACATATTTCTCTTCCTCTCTACCTTCCCCTTTCGGTCGGTTTTTCTTCCTCCTAAAGTATTTTATGTCGCCTCAATCGATTTTTTTTTGGGCGGCCCCAATGGTTTCTAAAACCAAACAGAGAAGCAGGAAGGGTCGGGCTCTCCCTCCAATCCTCCCCAAGGTTCTGGGGAGGGATTTCCGCTCGATCCCTGCCGCAGAGAATGGAACTAAAATCCGAGTTCTTGGAGGGATCGGGAGGACCAAACGGGAGTCCTTCCTTCTCGTAAGTATCGTATTTCTTTTGTTTCTAAGGAAACAATATGGAGGCCATACTCTCTATATCGATTCAATTGAATGCTACGCCCAAAAGTAAGTCACTTTCCTTTTTCACCGTGTGCCAATCGAAACTCGTTTGCCTTGGACATCCTATTTTCTTTTTGAATCCATTTATATATTATTGTTTCTTGGTTCTACTTTCCAAGTCGAGAAGTAAGGATTGGATGCGCGTATGATTGGCAAGATACCAATCCGAAAAAATTCCAACAATCCCTCGGAAGAGTTGGATGGGGATCCAACGAGCCGGAACGATGATTCTTGGTTTTTTATGGATGAGCCCATAAACAAATGCTTTTGCAACTTTTTCAGCCGAAATTGGTTTTCTTAAAACCATAGGGAAACCTAGTTCTCGCATGTTTGTAGTTAAACTATCACCTCCAAAAACACCTTCTGTAAGGGGAGTAGAAACCCAACCAGGGTACAAAACACTAACATTTACACCTTTACCTGCAAGTTCTGCACGAAGGGAACGAGATAACATTTCAATTCCAACTTTAGAAGTCGCATAAGGTGCGTTACACATACCATTAGTAAATGCATAGATGGAAGATGTAACAACCACTTGTCCCTTATTTTTGACAATCTCTGGCAATGTGGACTTGATTGTGCGCCAAACACCAAGTAAATCCACCTCTAGAATTTTTTCAAATTCAGATGCATCGCAATTAAAAACGGTATAAGCGGATTCTTTCCATGAAATTCCAGCATTAGCAAAAACGATATCAAGCTTTCCAAATTTAGAAACTGCAAGATTTGTCACTTGTTTGATGGATTTCCAATCGGTTACGTCCACTGTTTCTGTGATCACTCTTTCTTTTGTAAACTCAGTTGCTAATGCATCTAAGGATGTCTGAGATATATCTGTTAATACAAGTTTGGCACCTAGCCTGTACAATTCTCTTGCGCATGCAGCTCCAATTCCTCCGGAAGCACCTGTGATGAGAACTACTTTGTCTTTTAGATGATAAGCCATATTTTTCCTTTTAACTCTGTTAAGGATCCATTCCATAAAACGGTCAACTTCTAATTCAAAAAGAACCAAACGGCAAATTTGTTTCTTTATAAGGTATTAAAAGAAGATATTAATTTAAAGTAGGGTTTAAAGGAGTATAACTTATGTAAGTGGGTTAAGCGAATTTATATTTCTTCTAATTTTAATTCTTTGATTTTTTGTTCTAATAGTGCAATTTCCTTTTTTGGTTTGGTCATTTGAATTGCCTTTTGGTAATGAAGGGAAGCTAATTCATTATTCAAGTTTGAATATAAATAACCTAAGAGAGAAAAATAATCCCGAGTTTTATCTTCCCTGTAGTTTTTTATCTCTTCAATTGCTTTTTGTTTTCCGAATACTTTAGAATAAGCAAATACTCTGTTTAAGAAAACAGAAGGTGAGTTAAAGATTTTTAAAAAATTATCATATATACTTAAAATATATTTCCATTTTTCCAGGGAATCGTTTTGGGTGTGCCAATATGCAATTGCAGCTTCATAATGGTATCGAGACCTGGAAGGAACACTAAACGCCTCTAAAAAATATTCATTTCCTTTTTGTATTAAATTTTGATCCCACTTGGACTTATCTTGGTCTTGAAAAACCACTACAGTTTCTTGTGAACTTATTCGAGAATCGAGCCTAGATGCTTGAAAACAAAATAATGACATGAGTGCAAATAATTCAGGCGTTTTTGCTGATTTTGTTTCTAATAGTGAAAGACCAAGATTCATTGCTTGTTTTATTAAATCGATACGAATGACCGAATCTTTGGTTTTTGAAGAATAACCTTCGTTAAATAAAAGATAAATTGTTAAAAGAACGGAATCCATTCGAAATTTGATTTCATCTGTAGACAAATTTTTAATTTCAAAATTGGATTCACGCAGTTGTTCCCTTGCACGAAAAAGAATTTTTTTAACTGCTTCTTTATTAGAATGGAGAGCAAAGGCAATTTCTTCAACACTAAGCCCGCAGAGTATTTGTAAACTTAGGCAGATTTTTCCTTTGGCTGAAAGTGTATTTTCACAGACCGCAAATATCATAGCTAAGTGACTATCAGCAATCACGTTCTCTTCAAAACTTACTTCTAAAGTTTCTTTTGGGTTTGTCTCAAAATGATTTTTAAAATTATTTAACTCAGTTGTGTTTTTCCTGAAACTATCTCTTGCGATATTTTTGGCGACTGTGTAAAGCCAACCAGATGGATTTTCTGGGATTCCTGAATGTGGCCAAACTTCGGTGGCTCTAAGGAATGTTTCAGCAATCATATCTTCGACAAAATCAAGGTCTTTGATTCCAAAATGACGGCATAACACAGCCGTCATTTTTACTTGTTCCTTTCGAAACAAATCGGAAAGTAAAATGGTTCCCTTATCAGCTATGGTCATCAGGAGTCACAACTTTTCTAACTTCCACATTTCCTCCTATTTTTAAAATGGGACATCCTTTGGCAATTTCTACCGCTTCATTTAACGATTCAGTCTTTACTACAATATAACCATTGATGAATTCTTTTATCTCCGTGTAAGGACCATCTGTAACCAAGTGACCTGGGTGGACGGTTTTTGCATCAGAGATGGCTAGACGGTTTCCTTTATCAGCTAACTGTTCTTTTGCAGATAAATTGGTCATCCAAGACATCCATTCTTGTAAGATCCTTTGCATTTGTTCTGGGGAAGGTCTTTCTCCTTCTTGGTTACTATTTCTGAAAATCAAAGTGAATTCTTTCATTTTTTACCTCTTAACAATAACGTTTTCAGTTTGAAAAAGGGGACATGGACTTGGAAAAAAAATAGTTGGAATTGGATTTTTTTAGCAAATATCGGTATCCCATTTGATGGGAATGTTCTTTTACGGGTAGTCCTGTAAAGTATCATCTTAAAGTATTTTTTTCTTAAATCGTTTATTAGAATTTTTCTAGGAATTCAACAAAATCTTTATTATTCTTAAAATCTACTTTGATTTGGTCTCCGTTAGAATATTCGATAATAGCTTCAAATCTGATAAATTTTAGTTTTGAAATCTCGGGGTTGAAATCTATTAAAAATTTTTTTAAGTTTTTAATGTTTAAGAATGAATAGTCCTCTCCAAAAAGTGATAACAATTTGATAGAAGTTACTTTTCTTACTATAGATTTTTCTAATGATTTTAAGAATAAAGAAATATTGGATTTATTAAGTTCTGCAATTTTACTATAGATTGATTTTTTTTGGACTTCTGTGGCAGATTCCCATTTCTCTATTTTTTTCTGAAATTTTTTTTCGGATGTGGTTTCATCATAAAATGCATTAATTTGAATATCTTTAAACGCATTAATAATAATTTCATAATCAAAAAATAAAACAGAAAAGCCTAATGATTCTAATTGTGAAATAGAATTTTTAGTGAATTCGCCTGCTAAGATAACTCCGATGAACGGATGATTACTTTTGTACTTTTGGAAAAGCGGGATGATTGCACCTTGTATTTCCTGAGCTTTGTTTCTTGAATGTTTTGTATATCGTCGCCATGCGCATTCTATGAATGCTACGGGGATACCTTGACTGTGATCGCTACCACCCTTTTCCATAACAAAATCTAAGTCATGTTTGTTGTTGTTAATATCGGTCCAGGTAAGTTTTGTTCCTTTTCGTGTGATTCTTTTTCCTTTAATATCTAAATATAGATTATTCTTTAATGCAAATTCTCTTAGATGAGGCTCAATCGCTTTTTCAAGAGAATCTCCAATGATTTGTCCAAATTTGTGTGAATAAGAAATTGCCATTTTATCCGTATATCCATAATCGTCCTTCCTTTAGAGGGACAGTATGTTTCCGATTTTTCCACTTAATATTTCGATCTCTAGTTTTCTCGAATTCCCAGTTGTTGAAGCCCGCAGCGATAGCAAGTTTACCAATCCATTGATCGGCAGGCGCATATACACCATAAGGCGCCGAATCACCAATCACGAAACACATTTTACCACCTTCTTTAAGTGAGTGCCGTAAGGAACGAAGAGTTTTCGCCAAATCAAGATAGTAGGCGGCAATCATGGTGTGATAAGTTTTTTTCCCTCCATGATCCTTTCGAACTCTTTCCAGTTCAAAGCAGACTTCTTCAAGATTTTCCTGAATGGGAGAAATTTCTTTTTGGCTTAATAAGTCTGGTAGTTTTAATCTTTCAGCAGCCGTATGTTGTGAACACGACCTTATTAAAAATGTTCTGACTTTGGATTGTAATTCAGACCAACCTGAAATTTCTCCCCAGAATATCATTTCAAGTCTTGTTGAATCAGCATAATCAAAGTTATTCGGGTAAGGAGGTGAAGTTATCACCATATCAATTTTGTTTTTTAACTCATTATCAATTTTTCGCGCATCATGGTTTTTAATTTGTCCAAGTTCTTTTATATTTTTGTTTTGAAAAAATTCTAAATCCTGAACTATTTCGTTAAATTTTTTCTCCATTGCGAATTGAGGTGTCTGTTTATTCGTTTTGGTTTTATTCGGTAAAACATATTGCCATTGTGCAGTACCTACATGGCTTGTAATTCGAAGAATTGATGTAATAATTAGCCAGACCAATTCCGATTCAATGCTGCCGTCATTGATAGTATCGAAACGATATTTGAAATTGACCAATTCTTTCAATGTATCTTCAGTATAACACTTTCTTAATAATTCTGGTTGGTTTTCATAGAGAAATCGAGATTTACTTTTATCAGTAATTACATGGTTAAATAGTTTTGTTAGTTTTTTTATGTTAGGGTTATGGTTTAATTTTACTTTTGCAATTCTATTGACAAAGGGGTGAGTTTCATATCCAAACGATGTAACATCCATTTCATTTGAAGATACTAGGGTTGTTCCAGAACCTGCAAAAGGATCAAGGATTTTAGTTTTTTTAGATGAATTTGCAGCGATCAAAAATTTTGTCCATTCAGCTGAAAAACCAGCCGAGTACCGAAACCATCGATGGACAGGTAACTTCATATTGTCAGCAAATGTAGTACTATTGGCAGGATAAGTTGAATTTAAGTCATCAAACAAAAGCTGTTCACTATTCATCCTAATGCCAAGTAAATCTCATAATGATATAATTGCATTCATATTCTTGGCTAGTAATTAGCCTTGAGATTTAAATATTTAAATCGACAGATAATTCATTATGAATCTGTAAAAATAGATTTTTGGTGAGAAAACATAATCATCTTCCAGCTAACAGGGTCACCATTTTAATTGGTTGATGACCCTATAATTTTTCAAGAAACTAAAACTTCTGCTTCTGCATTCTTTATTAGTTTTTGTTCGTTTCGTTTTTTATCCCTTTCCGCTGTGACTTGCTCGTAGTAAGATTCATAATTAGGGAAGTTGGTTCCCATGAGTCTGTCCCAAACATTGAAATAGAGGGAGTAGTTGCCTTGGAACTTTTGGTGATGAAGGTTATGGTGAGTGGATGTGTTGATCCATTTGGTAATCGGATGAGAGGCCCAACCTTTTGGAAAAAATTCATAACCCAAATGCCACCAAATGTTGAGGATCATGGCATAAAAAGTATGGAATAAAACTACATAAAAATGGACAGGAACAAACATAACAAAAGGAACAATGTAAATTGCTTCTAAAAAAGCTTCTGTTGCCTGGAACCGATAGGCTGCGAGGGGAGAAGGGTTTACTGATTGGTGGTGTTCCGAATGAACATGTGGGTATACTTTTTTAATGTGAGCAAATCTATGCATCCAATAGAACCAAGTCTCATGCCAGATAGTAATCAGTATAAAACTTAAACAAATATATCCGATCCCCGCAAAACCAGACAGCGGCCCAAAGTAAACAGCACTCGGAACTATTTTTGCTTTCATCAAAGTGATATTAGTAGTAGCAATCAATGTAAATACAATTAATGTAACAGCTGATTGGCGAAATTCTTTCCAAACCTTTTCTACTTTGGGATATACCTTTTGGATGCGATAAGTTTCAAAAAAATCCTTTCGCCAAACATAGAATAGTAAAAATGCAAATCCTGCAATTGGGTAATAACGAAGGAAATTCAAAACTCCTTGTGTAAAACCAATTTTGGTAACACAATCTAAAACTAAATCACACTGAACCGGTCCACCAAACATAAACTTTCCTAACCCTCTGTTCCAAGAATGAATCTATTCTAACAATAATCCAAACCTAAATCGACCGGATTGGTAAAGCCGGAATAAAAAAAGATTCCGATCGGGTCCATCCGGATCAGCTTTTGAGAGACTTCCGAAATTCGCTAGGACTTGTACCTACTTCTCGTTTGAAGGCGTCGTAGAAAGTGGATTTGGAAGGGAAACCCACATCGTAAGCGATCGTAAGGATGTTCCGTTCTGGATGTAGTGAAAAAAGCTCTTTTGTTTCTCGGATACGGTAATGGTTCACAAACTGAAAGAAATTTTTCTTTTGGTGTAGATTCAAATATTCCGAAAGTTGATGTTCAGAAAGATCCATCTCTTTTGCTAACTTCTCTAAGTTTATATTTTCATCTCGGTAGATTTTTTTTTCTTCCATTAAGTGTTTGAGTTTACTTTGTAAGGTTTCCAGGTTGAATCCACTCAGTTGGGAAGTTTGGTATTTTTTTTCTTCGCTGACAATCCTCTGCACTTCTCCCCAAAGTTCCGGACTTTTTTGTCTGAGTAAATAGACAACGATGAGAAGCAAGGCGATAAGAGTTGAAACTAGTTCCAATCCGTGACTTTGGTGGAAAAATAAAGTATAAATTCCGACAAGGCTCGAAAAGGCTCCAAACCCTACGATAATTCCCACCAAACGAAGGTGAGCTGACTTTTTGAATCTCTCAAAACGAATGTATTTTACCATATTGTAAAAAACGTAAAAAGCCGCATAAAATATGGGTAAAACAGCAATGAGAATGGTAATTTGAAATTTTATTGGAACTCCCTCTGATTGGTATTTTGTGTGAAGCGCAATTTTCTCATCTCCGGAAGATAAATAAAAAGGGAGTAACAAAACGATTACCATTAAGGCTGGGACTAATTCCCAAAAAGAAAAACGGTTTCTTTTGGGACTTTCCTCCCAAAGTTCTGAAAAATAATGTTTGAGTAGAGCGCCTATGCAGGCAGTAAAGGGCAAGTGAACCAGATAAATGTGTGGGAAAAAATGATAAAGCCCCGTGGCAGCGAGAAAAGTATGTGCCTGGAATAGGGAAGCAAAGAGAAATAACATTCCTTGGATTTTGGTTTGGCCTGTTGTATTTTTTCTAATGAATTCTCCCCAAGCAAAAAGGAGAGAAAGCCCGGCAGAAAAACCAATTAAACTACTTGTGAGATTCCACATTCTTGTTCATCTTTTATTCGATCGATTGGATTGTAAAATAAAATCACTTGCCTAAGGTTCCTTCCGATTTAGAATTACGTTTGAAACGTGGATACCATTCATCGACAATCCTCCTTTTTGTGGGAAGGCAGCACCTTAGAAATCCACCTCCCGGCAGTTCTCACTGCTTTGGAAACTGGCATAGATTGGACTGCCTTCAATAATATCCTAAAATCAAACCCTCCTCGATCAGTGGTAGTACAAGCAAACAATTTGTTAGAAGCTGATACTTCTGGGATATCCTTTATAAAACTCATACGTATCGAGTGCGAAACAAGAAAAATAAGGTTCGTGCTACATGGATTAGGTGATCAGTTTACATACCGATTAAGCATTGCAGAAGATGATAGCAAAAAGAATAAAGAAACTCTTTTAAATAGTCTTCGCCGGTCTGAAAAAATTGGAAAACTTACCATTGATTCTTTGTTAGAGTTTAAATATTTAGTAACCTTTACTGGGGAACTTACTGTTTCTTTTTGGCGTTCTTTTTTACATCCTTCTAAAATTCGTTGGAAAGATACATTTCGAGTTGCGGAATCGATGGGAGTAAATGCATTCCCTATCATCGCGATGATTGGTTTTTTACTTGGACTTATCATGTCTTTTCAATCAGCCATTCCAATGCGAAGATTTGGGGCCGAGATTTTTGTTGCAAACCTTGTGGGCCTTTCCTTGTTTCGTGAACTTGGACCACTGATGACAGCATTTATTTTATCAGGAAGATCCGGTTCGGCCTTTGCTGCAGAACTCGGAACCATGAAGGTATCGGAAGAAATCGATGCTTTGACGACTATGGGTCTTCCTCCTGTACAATTTCTAATCATTCCAAGGCTTGTGGCATCACTCTTAATGACCCCACTACTGACCATTGTGTTTAATTTGTTTGGTTTGATTGGTGGTGCTGTTGTTCTCATTAGTTTTGGTTTTCCTCTCGTAACTTTTATCAACCAAGTGAATTTGGCGGTGGGACTTTCAGATATCCTAGGTGGACTTTTAAAATCTTATTTTTTTGGAATGATCATTGCCTCCATCGGTTGTTACCGAGGTCTAAAAACCGCATCTGGAGCAGGAGCTGTTGGTGAGTCGACTACTTCGGCAGTAGTAGGATCTATTATACTTGTCTCTATCCTAGATGGAATTTTTTCCGTCTTATACTTTTATCTAAAAATATGAAAGAAAAACCGATCATTCGAGTGGAACATCTAACAACGGGATATGGAAATACCGTTATTATGGAAGATATTTCTTTTGATGTAAACCGAGGAGAAATTTTTGGAATCCTTGGTGGGTCAGGTTGTGGTAAATCTACAGTATTAAAAAATATGATTGGTCTAACTTCACCATTTAGCGGCCGTATATGGATAGATGAAAATGATATCGTAATCGCAGAGGGAAAGAAAAAAATCGAAATCTGGAATCGTATTGGAGTTATGTACCAACAAAGTGCATTGTTTGGTTCCATGTCTCTCTTGGAAAACATTCGTTTACCTCTAGAAGAGTTTACGCAATTACCAGTAGCAATCATGAATGAAATTGCCATGACGAAGTTAAAAATGGTTGGCCTATTTCCTTTTGCGCATCTTTATCCTTCTGAACTTTCCGGAGGTATGAAAAAACGTGCGGCCATAGCGCGTGCGATGGCTATGGATCCAGAAATTCTATTTTTAGATGAGCCAAGTGCTGGTTTGGATCCGATCACTAGTGTGGAGTTGGACCACCTAATCATTCGTTTGTCGAGAACACTTGGTGTTACCTTTGTGATTGTGACACATGAGTTACCATCTGTTTTTACAATGGCAGATCGTGTTATCGTATTAGATAAATCCAAAAAAGGTATTATTGCAGAAGGTAAACCAAAAGATTTAAAAGAAAAATCGAAAGACCCTTTTGTGAAACAATTCTTTAATCGTATTCCTCAGGAGAGTTCCCAGTTATGAACCAATCAAATAAAACTTATTTCAAAGTTGGGATTTTTGTCCTAGTTAGTTTTTTTACACTTATATTATTTCTGATCATTTTTACAGCCGGGAATATCTTCCAAAGATCGGTGAGTTTGGAAACCTATTTCGACGAATCTGTACAAGGTTTGGATATCGGATCTCCGGTGAAACATCGTGGTGTAAAGGTTGGTACTGTTCAAGAAATTACTTTTGTGCAAAATGTATATTCTGAAAAATTAAATC
Organism: Leptospira montravelensis; assembly: GCF_004770045.1. Classification (NCBI taxonomy): domain Bacteria; kingdom Pseudomonadati; phylum Spirochaetota; class Leptospiria; order Leptospirales; family Leptospiraceae; genus Leptospira; species Leptospira montravelensis. Next base: position 141,517 of record NZ_RQFO01000017.1, on the reverse strand, counting down.
AAGATACCGAACTTAGGTATGGAAGGTATGTTTTGATTAAGATGTCAGTACCGGATTTTGTCAAAGGAGTTTATGGCGACGACTTAAAAAGAACTGTACAAAGAATGATTCAAAGTGGTCTACGTGTACGTCTCGCTTCACAAGGGTTAACTGGCACGGCATATTTAGAAGTAGATTACCTAAATCCAGAAAAAAATCCTCCTTTGTCGATCGAATGGGAACCAAAAACTATTTATATCCCTTCAGCACCAAGCACCATCTCTCGTTTCACCGCTTCCGTGGATAAGTTTTTTGATAAAGTGGAAAAGGCAGATGTGGATAAAATTCTTATGGGTGTCGGGGAACTCATTAAAAATCTCAATCAATCCATTCTTGATGCAAAACTTGGTGACCTAGCACGTGAATCAACAGGTCTACTTGTAGACCTACGTAAAACAAATGCAGAAGTAAAGGCTCTCATTGCTAGTCCTGAGACACAAGGTTTTCCAAAAAAATTGGATTCATCTATGACTCAATTACAAACAACTCTAAAACGTTTGGACACTCTTCTTGCTTCCAACCAAGGTGATATATCCACTTCGATTGAAAATTTGAGAATTGCTTCGGAAGACTTAAAAGAAGTCACTGCCAATGCAAAAAAATACCCATCACAGTTTCTCTTTGGAGAAGCGCCAAACAAGTCTAAACTTTGGAAATAAATACAATGAAAGTTATAATTCGGTTTTTTCTTTTTTTTGGAATCCTTTTTTCCCTAACTCATTGTTTCGGGGTCAGTAAAACATTTCCTGAAAAAAGATTTTATTTAATTGAGGCGACTGAAACTAATCAGTTGTTTAATGTTCCAAAGCCAAGAACTTTCATTGTCCGCAAAGTTTTTATTTCTCCAAAATTTGAAGGAAAAGAATTTGTATATAGAAAAGAAAACGCTGTATATGAATCTGATTTTTATAATGCTTTTTTTATTCCACCGTCACATAATTTCAAAGAAGAATTTGTTCGTTCTCTTTTGAAGTCTGGAAATTTTGAATGGGATGCAAGTGTTCATACTCGTTTAAGTATTACTCATTTTATTGAATTAAATTTAACTCAATTGTATGGTGATTTTCGAACCAAAGAACCGAAAGCAGTGATTGAATTTGAAGTTGTAGTTTATGAGGATAAAGATTTTATTTCTTCACCAGTATTTAGAAAAACTTACAAACAAATCCAATCTATTGATAAAAAAGAGCCAGAAGCTTTAGTACTCGGTTGGAATTTAGGACTAACGAATTCCTTTAATGAGTTGAATTCTGATCTTAGCAAACAATTAAAATAAAGTTTCTGATCTGGATTGTTTATTAAAAAACAATTCTGCAAAATTGTCTGTTTTTTTAAATCTTCTCGAGGTGGGAACATAAGAAACTAGGTTGCTTTTTCAATTTGATCAGTATAGATAATAGGAACTTAAAGGATCCACTATGAGACTGATTGAAACCATTGCACCAATTTACATTCTCCTTATGTTGGCCGAGGTGCTTTATACTCGTTTTAAAAAGCAGGATTATTATTTTTATGAAGATACTTTGGCCGATCTCAGTTTGGGAGTCCTTAGCCGTATTTTTGATGGCCTTATCCTATTAGGATTAGTTTTTATTTACAAACAGTTATACCAAATCTCTTGGGGAGTGACATTCCTTTCGAAGATATATTTATCTCCAACTTCACCTTTCCATTGGATTGTTTTGTTTATTGTTTTGGATTTTTTATTTTATTGGGCTCATCGTTACAGCCATGAAATTAAAGTTTTGTGGGCTTCACACGTAGTACATCATTCTAGTGAAGAATTTAATTTGTCAGTAGCACTTAGGCAATCCTTTGTTCGTAATATTGGTATAGGACTTTTTTATTTACCTTTATCGTTGTTAGGTTTTCCTGTGGAGTCGTATTTAATCATTGATGCACTTAATCGAACTTACCAATTTTGGGTTCACACACGTACAATTAAAAAATTACCTACATGGTTTGAGTTTTTATTTGTGACTCCTTCCCATCATAGAGTTCACCATGCAATGAATCCAGAATACATTGATAAAAATTACGGTGGAGTGTTCATTTTTTGGGACCGCATGTTCGGAACTTTTTGTGAAGAAAGTAAGGAACCTCGATATGGATTAGTTTCACAATTGCAAACTTATGACCCAGCCACTGCCGAAATACATGTATTCCGTGATTTATTTACTGATTTGTGGAAAACAAAATACAAATGGCAAGGGATTCGTTCCTTTTTTTCTTATCCTTCTGTAAGGCCGGATGATCTTCAATCTACAGTCGACCGAGGAGTGACTGACCCTAAAGTCTGGTTAAGTCATAACAAATGGGAGATAGACAGGAAAGTGAAAATTCCGCAATACAGAAATAAGGCGGGAAATTTTATATACCGAATTTATCTTTTATTTTCCTTTTTGATCCCGACAATTTTGACTTTGTATTTTTTGAAACGAATGCACCATTTTTCTTTAGGTGAAATTACTTCAGTATTCTTTCTTTTAGTTTTTTCATTTGTTTCATTAGGAAGGCTTTTGGAAGGAAAAAAAGAATGGTCACGTTTTGAAATTCCAAAATATTTTTCTTGGCTTGTGCTTTTGGTGTATTTTTTCTTATAGTAAGAACAGATGAAATATTTACATACCATGATTCGGGTTTTGGATTTGGAAAGGTCCCTCCATTTTTTTGTAGAGATCCTTGGGCTGAAAGTTTCGAGAAGGAATGAACATCCAGAAGGAAAATTCACACTTGTGTTTTTGTCTACAGGCGAAGAGGATGCTCCAGAAGTAGAACTTACTTACAACTGGGGACAAACAGAACCTTATTCCACCGGCAGAAATTTTGGACACTTGGCTTATGAAGTAGATAATATTTACGAAGCCTGTGAACGAATTCAAAAGATGGGAGTTATCATCAATCGTCCTCCTAGGGATGGCCGTATGGCATTTGTTAGGTCGCCAGACCAAATATCCATTGAACTTCTTCAAAAAGGAAAAGCCCTCCCACCTATGGAACCGTGGGTCTCTATGCCTAATACAGGTGAGTGGTAGGAATTGCGAAAGAAACCAAAAATTGCTATCATTGGCGCCGGTGCCTCTGGCTGTTTTGCCGCCCTACAAATTTACGAAGAATTACAAGGGTTATGTGATATTCAAATCTTTGAAAAATCGAAAGAACCTCTTTCTAAACTGAAGATATCTGGTGGTGGAAGGTGCAATGTCACCCATAATCTTTTTGACCCAGAACTACTTTCGATGCGTTATCCAAGAGGAAATAAAGAACTACGTTGGGCATTTGAAAGTTTTGGCCCTAACGATACAATCAATTGGTTTAAAAAAAGAGGAGTAACACTAAAAGCAGAACCGGATGGAAGAATGTTCCCAACCACTGATAGTTCTGAAACCATAATCCAATGTTTTTTGGAGGAATTAAAATCGAAAAAAATTCCAATACATTTTGAACAAGGCTTAGTTGGCATTTATTCGAATCATACAACAAACCAAGATCCAAACCGAAACAATGAATTTAGAGTTTTATGGGAAGGTGGTATTGAGGAAAATTTTGATATTGTAGTGATTGCTACTGGATCCAATCGAAAAGTTTGGAGTATACTCGAAAAGTTAGGCCATAAAATCATAACCCCCGTTCCCTCTCTTTTTACACTGACTCTTGAAAATACAGATATTATAGATTTAACAGGTCTTGTTATCCCAAACTCTGAAATTAAAATTTTACCAAAAGGCAAACCTCAGAAAGGACCAATGTTAATCACACATTGGGGACTAAGTGGACCTTGTGCACTGAGATTGTCAGCTTGGGAAGCCCGTACTTTGTTTGAAGCTGATTATAAAGTAGAATTATCTGTCAATTGGATCGGTGGAGAAAAGTCTCAAAACATCGAAGAAATATATTTAAGAAAAAAAGAAAAAACGCCAGGAGAAAAGTTGATACCAGATCCTGAGTGGAAACTTCCAAGTAGATTTTGGGAATGGATTTTAAAAGAAACTAAATTACTACCAAACAAACGTTATTCCGATATTTCCAAATCTGAAATTAGGGCGCTGAGCCTTGCCCTTACGCAGACAAAACTTCGTATGGTTGCAAAAGGAGTCTTTAAAGAGGAATTTGTAACGGCCGGAGGAGTTTCAAGAAAGGACATTCATTTCCAAACTATGGAAAGTAAACAAACTCCAGGACTATTTTTTACTGGTGAAGTGATTGATGTGGATGGGGTTACCGGGGGATTCAATTTTCAAAATGCCTGGACTACAGCAACACTCGCAGCCCGAGGCATTCATAAAACAATCGTTACTTGATTTTATGGATTTGTATAAAGTCAACAGTCTGTGCTACTGATCCAGGTGCTCCCGATAGAATTACCACAGTATCACCCGATTTTAACTTTCCTTCTGACTTTAGAGTTTTACTCATAAAGGCAATCATATCAGGAAACTTATCCATCATAGGCATTACATAGGAATCAACACCCCAATACAATTGCATCTTCCTTGCAGTACCAAGAAAAGGGGTGAAAGAGTAAATTGGTTTTAAAGGACGAAACTCTGAAGAGAGAAGGGAAGAATATCCAGATCTTGTAAAGTTGATGATAGCTTTTGCATTGATAGATCTAGAAATAGATTCTGCTGCACTACCAAGAGCCGTTCGTTCTACTTCAAATTCAGAACGATCCATATATCTCAAGTGAGATAAATATATTTCAGATTCTTCCGCTGCTTGAATGATACTTGTCATAGTTTTAACTGTTTCGATAGGAAATTTTCCAGAAGCAGTTTCTCCGGATAACATAACTGCATCAGTGCCATCCATTACAGCATTGGCAACGTCACTTGCCTCTGCCCTGGTTGGACGAGGGTTATCGATCATTGTTTCTAACATTTGTGTGGCAGTGATGACTGGTTTACCCTTTTGGTTCAGTTTTGTAATCATTTCTTTTTGAATGATAGGAACATACTGTGTGTCTAACTCCACACCCAAATCACCGCGTGCAATCATGATTCCGTCACAATTATCGATGATCTCTTCGATATTTTGAATGGCTTCAGGTCGTTCAATTTTTGCAATTAGTCCTGCATAACTATCTTTCATAAACTGACGTGCCATCTCTAGATCACTCGCCCGTCTAACAAACGATAAAGCAATGTAATCTACTCCTAATGATAAAGCAAATTGTAAGTCTTCAATATCTTTCTCTGAAAGAGCTGGTGCCGATATTGGTGTTCCTGGAAGATTAATCCCTTTGTTATCTTTTAAGATACCACCGATGACCGTTTCCAAAATTGCTTTTTCTTTTGATTTCGATTTTACAACGAATGAAAGTTTTCCATCGTCAATTAGCAGTTTGTGTCCAACATCAATATCGTTCAAAATGTACTGATAAGTACAGCCGATTTCCTCTTTTGTACCGAGAAAGTCCGATTTATTGTTTATGGCAATTTGGTCGCCAGTTTTGAGTTCTAAGGGACCAGTGCCTAATTTTCCAGTTCTTATCTTAGGGCCTTGTAAATCGGCTAGAATGCCAATGGACTTGCCGGACTCCTGTTCACATTCCCGTAATAACTCAAATATTTCTTTATGATAATCATGAGTAGAATGGGAGAAGTTCATCCTTGCTAAATCCATTCCTGAATAAATCAGACTTAAAATAGTTTCGCGATTTGCGGAAGCAGGGCCAATGGTACAGATAATTTTGGTGCGTTTGTTTGGGATTTTTTCGTCTACCGGCATAGTCTCTATTCTTATCTTTTTTGTTTTTTCCTGCAAGTAAATTGTACGGTTTGAATTGACTTGTGTCATTTTTCACAAAAATATCAATTTAATGGCATCCAATGCACTCGCTCTCATCTACCATTCTTCGTACAATCTCGAATTACCGGGGCATGTATTTCCGGCTCACAAGTATTCACATTTATATAACCGAGTCAAAAGAGATCCGGTCTATGCATCTTGGGACATTTTGCTACCTAAAAAAGCAGAAGATGTAGATTTAGAACTGGTACATACAAAAGAATACTTAGACGATTTGTTTGGCTTTGAACATACTTCGCGAACTATGTATTCCGAACTTCCACTTAATCGAAGTATTGTGGAAAGTTTTATGTATGGAGTAGGTGGTACGATGATGGCAGCAGAACTTTCAAAGAAATTTCAGTTTGCCTTTAATATGGGAGGTGGTTACCACCACAGTTTCCCTGACAAAGCCGAAGGATTTTGTTATCTAAATGATGTAGCTATTGCTATACGTAAACAGAAAGAAACAAATCCAAACTTAAATGCACTCATCATTGACTTAGATTTGCACCAAGGGAATGGGAATTCCTATATTTTTCAATATGATGACAAAGTTTACACATTTTCGATGCATCAGGGAAATCTTTATCCCAAGAAAGAAGTATCTAACTTGGATATTAACTTAGAAGCGAACACAAAAGATGATGAATATTTATCCACGTTAGAAACAGCGTTGAATCAAATTCGGAAAGATTTTGACTCCAATATAATTTATTATGTTGCCGGAGCTGATCCTTATGAAGATGATTCTCTTGGAGAATTGAAAGTTTCCATGAAAGGTTTGAAGGAACGTGATTTGATGGTTCGTAAATTTGCTGAGTCGTTGAATGTACCTTGTGTAGTTACTCTTGCTGGTGGTTATGCACGTGATTTTCGCGACACTGTGGAAATCCATTTTAATACCATCACTGCCTTTGGTGAAAAATAATGGGAATTTTTTCATCTACAGACAAAAAGAAAAACCAGTCTGATTGGTTAGATTTGGATGATTTGTCTTTGATGGATGTCTCCAAAGAATTAAATACTTCATTGAATATGGAACCTAAATTATTTAATCGGTTCACTCATTATGAAGTAGAACAGATGTTAGTAAATGCTGGTCTCATTAAAGCTGTTGAAAAACGTGGTTTCCATAACTCTATCATTGAATTAGAAATCCTTAATGATTATGATAATCGAATATATATCAAATCAGAAAATAGAAAAATTTTAGTTCACACTCGCTTAAAAGTATCACAATTTCAATTGAAAGGTGACGATGAACAATTCCCAATGATTTATATTGATTGGTTACTCACCCAAAACATAAATTTTGAGCCAGGTGACATCAAAAAAGAATTATACTTTGGTCAAGAATACCCTGGTTTAAATGTTCTAAATGAATTTACAGATTTTATTCGGGACTTATCTAAAAAATTAGGTACATCGGGTGCATTCAACGTTCCCGAGTATTTTCATGATGCTGTTTTATTTTCTAGAAAATTCAGATTCATTGATCCTGAAAAAGAGGGAACCTTTCGGGCTCTTGTAAAAAATTTCAGAGGTACGAACCTTAGAAATTTATCTTCTCAAATCCATCAGAACAGAGTTCGTTATGAAAATGGTGAAGCTTATGAATGGAAATATGGAGAAATGATATCCTGCACAGATATTTATTTAGAGAAAAAAGTATTTCATGAGGCCTATTTTAAAAAAGTGGAGGAAGTAAAAGAAAAACTAAAATTCACATTAGTCTCAAAATAATCATACCAAAAGCCGATAATCTAGTAGATGTCCCAATATTCTTTTAAACCCGAAATTCTGATCATAGATGATGATACGGAAATTTGCGAAACTCTTGAACTCATCATCAATGGGTTGGGATATTTTGTCCGATATTTCACGAATCCAATGCAAGGATTGGAATACTTCGAAGGGGAACGAAATCCAATCGTTTTTCTAGACGTGAATATGCCGCAGACTTCTGGTTTAGATCTCTTACAGAAAATCAAAGCTAATGATTCAAAAACTCAAGTTTTAATGATGACTGGGGAACATGACATACAAACGGTAGTTTCTTCACTTTACCATAGAGCCTCAGATTTTATTTTAAAACCTTTTCATACTAAATCTATTGAGGCTGCAATTTCACGTGCATTTGAATATTATAATTTTCTAAAAGAAAAAGAATCAATGGATGAATCCATTAAACGTGACCTTAGGTTAGCTGCAAAAATTCAAACCAAAACAATGAACTTACCTCAATTGGATCACAAGCTATTTGCTGATATCAAACCTGTAAGTTTTGTATCAGGTGATTTTTTCCAAGTATTACCATTGGATGGGGACCGGACTCTTATTTTGATGGGTGATATCGAAGGTCATGGTGTAACTTCTGGTCTCATCGCCATTCTTATGACGACAATTCATAGAGAATTGGTACGAACAACAACTATCGCACCTTCTGAATTACTTTCTCGATTGAATCGTGAACTTTGTAACGAAATCGGAACGCACAGTATGACAGCCATAAGTATCATTGTGGATCATAAGAATAAAAAAATTACTTATGCAAGGGGTGGTCATCCATTTCCAATTGTATTTCAAAAAGAGACACGTGCTCCATTGATTTTACATGACCAATCTGGGCAAATTTTAGGAATACTGAAAGATATGGAATTCGCGGAAAATCAAATCCAGGTTGAGAAGGGTGATGTTTTATTTTTGTATTCAGATGGGTTACTCGCTTCCAGCACCCATCCTTTGGTGCAAACTCTAATTCAACTGCCTGGTGGTGACAACCGAGTTGAAGGTATGAAAACTGAGATTACAAACTATATTCAATATTTAGAAACTTCTTCTAAATCTTCGGATGACATATCTTATTTGCTTCTAGAGATTTAATATATTCGATATTTGTTTTTGTGGCTTCGGTCAAAAATTGACCGAGTTTTTCTTTAGATAAAAAACTCCCAGTTTCAAAACCTAGTTTCCAATCTTTTCTATGTGATTCCATTTTTCTAATAATTTCTTTTTTAGTGGGGAAATCGCATAATTGTGTTGTGATATTTGCGCCTTTATAAAATAAAAAATCACCTTTTGCAAAGAACTTCTTATCTTCTTTAGGTAAACTATCTATATACTTTTTATTTTCAGCCACATAACTTTGAATTGTCCCTTTAGTCACTTCCCAAAGAATTTCTTTGTCTGGATTCGTTTTGTTTAGTGTAATCGCAGAAAAGACAACAATCAATGTTCCAAATAAAAAAGGAGGAATCCATTCAATTTCGTTTTCTTTGGATTGAATCCAGAATTGGTGAGCCAAAAAGGTAATAGGTAACCAATAAAAACCTAAAAGATCCCAATCCGCAGGAAAACCTAACTGTGGGTTATGAAAAAAACCGTGAAGGAAAAAAGCTAAGATGGCAACTATCATAGTCTTTGACTCAGGCCTTTGGATAAAATTTTTCCAAGCATGTTTAGAAAAGAAAATTTGATACAGTAAAAATAAAGAGGCAATCGAAGCATTCCAATATATAACCGATATAATTTCTTTGATATGGTTAAGTGATACCAATCTATTTTTTGGATAAAAAGGTGGATGGATTAAATGAGTGCTGTTTTTGTCTATTGTTGGATCGTGAAAATAGATAAAATAGAGAAACCAAGGAATTAGAATACTAAAACCAATCAGGCCACAAAGTAATAAGTGTTTTATTTTTTTTTCTTTCGGAGAATGTTCAAACCATATATAGGCTAGAAGTAAAACTAAATATCCAGAAACCAAATGGAATAACATAGAAATGGCGACAAGAACAGTCGCACCATATAACAATATTTCCCTGTCTTGGGGATTTTTTACATATTTTGAAATAAATATATATAAGAATAAATGGCAGGCTGTTACAAGAGTATAGTTTTCAGCATAACCAAACGTGAGTAAAATTCCACCAGAGGAAAGTAAAATGAGAATGGATAAGGAATTTGATTTAAAATTTTCTTTGGCCATCCATAGAAATCCAAAGATAATCCCAATCCCTGCTGATTGAGATAAAAAGGTATAGGAATTTCTTGGATCATCTGTAAAACCGAGATTAGATAATGTGTTAGAAAGTTGGCTATGTAAAACTGTTTCTAAAATTTCATCCAAAGTAAATTGAAATCCGAATAGTTTTGTTTCTAAAAGATTTGTTTCTAATAGAAGCAAGCCATCACCCCAATCCATATTTCGAATAGGAAAAATTAATAAACCAATAAAAAATGAAATTGCGATGATCCAGTTTGAGGGAACATGGGTTTTCCATTTTGTGATGTAACTATTCTTATTTGATTTTAAATGAAATATGATGAATTGTAGAAATATAAATAAAATAGATATGGATATATAAACATTTTTTTCACCTGGAAAAAACCAAGGTTTTGTAGTCAGAAATTGAGACAGTAATACGAAAAGATAGGGGATGTAAAAAATGGCTGTTTTCATAAGGATTCTTTTATATAATATTCTTTTGGGATTTCTTCGGCAGAGATAAATGGAAAATGACCTTTACGGATATTAAAAAACATAAGTTCAGGAAGGCTATAAAATACAGTCTCTGTACCTTTGGAAAATCGATAACCTTTATCAAAAGGAGCAGTGAACATTCCCATACCAGTATATCCAACTCCATAAATTGCATTTGCTAATCCTAAGACCGGACGGTTCCAAACTGTTTCTTCGGTAAAAAATAAAAACGGATGGTCTATAGGGTTTGATTTATAAATTTTAGAACTTGGAACAAACCGCTCTTTGAAATGTTTTTCTGCAAATCCTTCTATTTGTTTTCTCTTTAGGTTTCGATAGGATAAAAATATTTTATTTTGTATCGTACCTGCATTCGATTCTAATTTCCAAGCTGCCACTGATGGTATAAAGTTAAAACTAACGACATTACTTGATAATGGTTCCCAAAAGGTTTCATTTCCGATTCGACCATTAGGAAACATTTCGTTCATATAACGAAACAGTTCCGTTGTGCAATTTTGATAAGTTAGGTGATATGAATAAAGATTTTGGATTCCTTCTGTGTAATTTTCCAGATTCTTTTGTTTGTTTTTGGTTTCCTCTTTATCTGAGAATTCCAGATTTTCTAAGTTCTCTTGGTAAGGATTATATCCTACCCAATTAAATTCAATACCTTCCTCGGCAACACCTGACTCCAAAAAACTTTGGTAACGAACCAAAAAGGATTCCCAATTGAAAAATTGAATTGGGCCGTAATCAGAAATAAAAGTTTTTTTTTGAAGTTTGAATAATTGCTCGTATTCCTTCTGTTTGGTGTTCATTACTGAGTCCGGTAACTCGAATACAGGAAGATATCGAAATCCATTTAGATTTTTTTTAGGGAATACGACCGTCTTAGCTGTTATAGATTTTTCCATATAAAGAATTCGCATCAGTAACGTCATTTCTTCCCAATCATTGCATTCTATACTTATCAAACAAGATCGTAAATCCTGAACCAATCGACTTAGATGGTTTTTCCAAATTTTTATTTCCGATTCGCTTAATTGGAATTCAGGACCATTTAATTGTAAAAACGAACTTTCATAGATAAGTACAGGATCTATTAGGAATCTTCGTATAAATCGTTTTTTTACCGCACCATGAATGAGGTTTCTTTTAGTTTGAATGGAATGGATTAGTCGGTAAGGTGATTCTGTATCTGGCAATGATAAATTATCATTCGTTAGTTGGTTTTGGTTCGGAGATTCTTTTAAAGATAAAGAATCTTGTTTTATTTTCGTTATTTCTTTTTGAGTAAAGGAAAACAGTTTCGGAATGGGGGAATGGGGATCAGGCAGATTTGTAAAATAACCAAATCCCGCAATTGGTAAACTAAGATTAGTTTGTTTGTTTTTTTCTTCTAGTTCTTTCCATTCTTCCTCTAGTTTTTTCCTGTTTTGGATATGTGTTTCTTGGATCAAATAGAGTTCATTCCATTTTTGACGTAATACTTGTTTTGCCTTTTCGGAAAGCTCCCACTCGTAAAACTCTATATTTCTATTTTGTACGATTCCATATTGGAATCGAAAATCATCCCAAGGTTCCCTAACTATATGAAAAATTTTGTCATCAAAGGAATATTGTAAATGGTAAACTCGGTCGCCAAAACGTAAGGCAGAGTGGCCTCCACTGGATTGTCCAGAATTCGAATCGATATATAAAAAACCGTAAGAATTTGGTTTTGAAATTAAATGTTGGGGGAAAAATACAAAAAGTTGAATGAGTAAAAATATGAAAAGGGCGGTAAAGTTCCGCCCAAAGATGATCTGAATTATAAGTTGTACCCGTTAAATATTAGTTTTGCGACAGTCGCATTTTGTTTCGCAACATCTGCTACAACTGCTTTCATTTCTGATGGAGTGAGGTTCGCTTGTTTTAAACCCTGACCAATAGCAATGTAAGTGGCACTATTTGATCTCCAAGCTACTACACCATGTGATTTAGCGATAAGAGAAAGTTGGTTTTCTAGTTCTTGTTTTTGGTTTTCATAACGAATTTGTAAAGCAACACTTGCGATAACATCTTCTTTGTATTCGTTCAATGCTTTTTCGTCACCACCTTCAGAGATGGATGAAATACTCTTTGATACAGATTTTACAAGGGCAGAAGTTGAATCTGAAATAGATAAACCAAAGCGACTCAAGCTGGCTGAAGCAGAATCCAGGAAAGAACAGTTGTTAAATGAAAAAAGTACCGCTAAAACAGATACTACACTCAAATGTTTAATCAAACGCATAAAAAACCTCTTACGACGAATTGCAAAGATTCTAGGTCCAAACTAGAAACCGTCAATTAATTTTCTCAACTATACCGCAACTACAACTGAACCAAATGCCGGAAGAGTGGTTTCAAAATGTCCATCTACGATTCGAAGATCCACCATTGTTCCGGTCCAAAAATCTAAAAATGGTGCTTTTGATTTTAAACCTAGCGGGATGGTGAAACGCACTGTTTGTTCTTCTTCTGTTGGATTCCAAATTCCCAAATAACCGGCTGGATTGTACATTGCCACCGGAAATTCTTCATCAAAAATTCCTATAGGTACCGGCGTATACCCTTGGCATTCCCGGTTCAATTGGAAGGCTTTTTTCAAAAGATCCAATCGGTCCATTTCCAATTTAGTGAGGTCATCTGAAACTAGTAACATCCCACCTGACACTGCCATGACGGAGGCCATTAGTTTTGTTTGGGCTTCGTTCATTTTGTTTCTTTTTTTGCGAACTAACAAACAATCTGGATCATTTAGCCAAAGATGTCTATGCATGGACGAACGTGTTATGTCGTTGATGAGGGCAGTTCTTGTACAGAGTGCATCTCTATCTTTTAAGAATACACGAAGTTTTTCGGGATACCAAAATGGTGCCACATCACAAGAGATACGCATCCCGTCAAAAATTCCGACTGAAGGTAACATTGGTGCGCCACATCCAAGTAAAAATGTGTTTTTTCCAACTACTTTACGAATGAGTTCCAAGGCATTCCTGTAACGTGCTTGTGGCGACAAACTTTTGTTATATACATCTCCAGGAAGTAGACCTGCATAAAGAAAATCCAATTTTAAATAAGGGTATCCCCATTCTTTGACAAGAGTTGTAAAAACTTTTTCTATATAGGCTAAAGCTGTGGGATGAGTGATGTCTAAAGCATATGTATAACCTTTTCCCCAAAGTGGTTGGTAAATAGCAGGAACTGGTTTTCCGTTTTGATCTTTGAGGATGGCCTCTGGGTACTTACGAAAGAATTCTGATTTTTTTCGAACAAGGAAAGGGGCAAGCCAGATCCCTGGTTTTAAACCCACACGTTTGATTTCATCAGCAAGGATTCTCATCCCTCCTGGAAACTTTTCGTTGGGTATTAGCCAGTCTCCAATTTCTCTTTGGTATCCATCATCAATTTGGAAAAATTCAAAAGGAAGATTTAGTTCTCTAACTTTTGTCAGGTTGTCTAAAATTGTTTTTTGATCAATTTTTGTATAATAATAATACCAAGAACACCAGCCTGTAGGTACTTTTTTTGGTAAATTTCCTGGACCTTCTTTATTTCCTAACTCTTCAAAGTATTTGGCAAGTTTTCCTTCTGGGTTTCCTTTGAAAGGAAGAACTTTGATTTTAGCAATACTTAGCTTTGCATTTGGACGAAGGTCAGGCAAACAGTGGATATCATAAATGGCTTTAACTGAAGTTATATTAGCTGATTCTCCAAAAACTACTTCAAACTTGGTTCCAAATTCTCCCTGTTCAATAGGAGCATATAAAACTCCATTTCCATTTTCTTTATTATAAACAAGAGTGAGGTATTCCGAAATGAACTTCCCAACTTTTGATTCATGTTTTGAATAAATATTCTCTTGGGAGTATTGCAAAAAGGATAAAAAAGGCGGCCTGTCAATCGATGTATTTTCGACTTTTCTTGAGATCGACCAGGATTGGTATCCATGTTGGAATAAGGAATATCCTCCGCCTTCTGGCAGAATTGATAATTCTAATTCTAAGTAATCTACTGAAAATCCCACTTCGGGTCTTGTCGACTCTCGCCAAATGAGTTTGGGACTGAGGATGGTGCCAGTTTTAGTGTCAGTTGTGGATGTAAGTAAAAGCTCGAATTTTTTACATTCGGATTGGTAAACCCCTGCCTTAACGGGAAGGAAGTTCGAAATAGTGACGGAATTATGAACTCTGTATTGAATTTTCATCTTGGAAAAATCTATTTGATGATTTTGATAGGGTGGTTTCCATAGTAAGCCATTATGACCCAAAAACGTTCAACTATAAAACCAGTCGTCCTCCAAGGAGATCTGAACGAAGATTTCTTTGATGCCTTCAAAAAGGATGACAGGTTGGCTGTGGATTGTGAAATGATGGGGCTCAATCCCAGACGGGACAGACTCTGTGTCGTACAAATTTCCGATTCCAAAAATAAAGTCGCACTCGTTCAAATTCTTCCTGGGCAAACCGAAGCTCCCTACATCCAAAAATTATTTGAATCTAAAGATATCACAAAGATTTTTCATTTTGCAAGAATGGATATGACCTTCCTTCGGGCTAGGCTCGGTATCAAAGTCCAAAATGTTTTTTGTACAAAAATTGGTAGTAAACTTGCAAGAACTTATACCGACAAACATGGGTTAAAAGAACTAATCCGTGAATTTTTTGAAGAAAACATCGATAAAAAAAATCAGAGTTCTGATTGGGGGAAAAAAATTCTCACCAAAGACCAAGTAGATTATGCTTCCACAGATGTTCGATTTTTAATCGCACTTGAGTCTATTCTCACTGAGATGATGATTCGTGAAAATAGATTTGCTTTAGCCGAACGTTGTTTTGCTTTTTTAGAAACACAAGTAGAACTCGATCTTTTAGAAGTACCCAATCTTTTTGAACACTGATGGCTAAAAAACAACTTCCCCAATACCAATGTAAATCCTGCGGGGAAAGTTTTGTTCGTTGGGCTGGGAAATGTCCAACGTGCGGAGAATGGAACCAAATTGAAGAAGTGACCAATACTTCTTCGGGAAGATTTGATTCTCCCGTTTCAGGGAAACCGAAGGACAGAAAATACACCGATCCTAAATCGATAGGTTCTGTGGTAAGCGATGTCCATACCCGCACTCACACAGGTTTTAGCGAATTGGATTTGGTGCTTGGTGGTGGTATTGTTCCTGGTAGTTTGGTGTTAGTTGGTGGTGAGCCGGGGGTTGGTAAATCCACTCTCGTTCTCGAAATAGCCAAAAACATTGCAGAGGAAGGAAAGGTTTTATATATTTCTGGTGAAGAGTCTGCTTCACAAATTGGCCTACGCGCCAAACGAATGGGAGTTACCTCAGAAAATATTCTCTTATCTTCAGAAGTGTATGCAGAAAATATTTCACAAATGATTTCTGATTTACATCCTAAAGTAGTTTTTATTGATTCCATCCAAACCATTCTCAAAGAAAGTTTAGTGAACCAAGCAGGTACCATCACTCAACTGAGAGAGTCTTCACAAATCTTTTTAGAAACCGCCAAACGTACGTCAGTTCCTATTTTTCTGATTGGTCATATTACCAAAGAGGGTCAAATTGCTGGCCCTAAGGTTTTAGAACATTTGGTAGATACGGTTTTGTATTTTGAAGGGGACCGGTTTAACTATTACCGCATCCTTCGTGCTGTCAAAAACAGATTTGGTGCGGTTGGGGATACTGCCATTTTTGAAATGGTATCGGGTGGACTCAAACAAGTACTCGACCGTCATCGTTTGTTCATTTCCCCCGAGTCAGAAGAAAGGTCAGGTAGCGTTTTATCTTCTGTGATGGAAGGATCTCGTGCAATTAGTGTCGAAGTACAGGCGTTAGTAACCAAATCTTCTTATGGACAAGCCAGGCGAATGGCTGAGGGCCTTGACAACCGTCGTGTGATTTTACTCTCAGCGGTTCTTGAAAAATATTTGGGATTCCCATTATCCGAGTCTGATATTTTTAGTAATCTCGCAGGTGGACTTAGCATTGATGAACCAAGTCTTGACTTAGCGATTGCTGCCTCCATTGCATCTTCTTTTAAAGACAAACCAGTTTCCAGAGAAATGGGATTTCTTGGAGAAGTGGGACTTTCGGGAGAAGTAAGGAGTGTCGGCCAGGTTAGTCTGCGACTCAAAGAACTGGCTGGTATCGGAATTTCTAAGGTCTATATCCCACAGGGAAATTTTAAAGAAGTGGATGGTCTTTTTCCTTCTTTAGAACTTACTCCCGTTAAACACTTACAAGAGTTAGGTTTTTAGGGTTAAGCCTACAGTTGGTCCTTCGTAATCCATTAACAGACAGCGTTAGCTAGGAACATTGTTCTGAAACATTTGACCTGATTTTGCCATAAGTAATTGACTGATGTCATTCTTCTGGGCTTCTATTGTAAAAAACAAAGAAAGTTCAGGTGAAATATGAAAAAGAAAATTATGATTGGGGTTTTCGCAACCCTCCTCTCCGTCCCCACCTCCGGTCTGTTTGCCGGTCCATTAGATGGTCAGTGTATCGCACTGGTTCATGGAATCCTTGGTTTTGACGACACCCAAGGTCTTGCCGGTGGACTCGTAAAGTATTGGGGAGGACTCGATGGTTACCTTCGTAGCCAAGGAGCAAAAGTAACAACGCCAGGAAGTTCTGCTACAAATTCTATTCCTACTCGTGCAAGCCAAATCCAATCGGCAGTATCTACATGGATGACAGCAAACGGTTGTTCTAAGGTGCATTTGATGGGCCATAGCCAAGGGGGACTTGTCATTCGTTATATGGTTTCCAATCTCGGATTTAACGGAAAAACACAAACAGTTACAACTATCAATTCCCTCCACCAAGGGGCTCCTATGGCTGATATCGTTCTTGCTGCCATCCCAGGTTGGTTACAACCTTTCGCAAATTCGGCACTAAGTTTACTTGCAAAACTAGTTTACCGTGATGGACGCCCACAAGATGTAATTGCAATGGGAAAATCGCTTACTGTAAGTTATGTGAAGACTTTTAATACAAATTCTCCTAACAAATCGGGAATCAAGTACTACTCTTATGGAAGTGAAATGGCTTGGGCCGACCTCATCCAACACCCTATTATGGCACTCACACACCCAATTACTTGGGCAGGCGGATTGTATTATGGTTTAGGTGGTGGTAATGATGGCGTGGTTCCATTGAATTCCCAAAAATGGGGTGCATGGAAAGGAACTCCGTCTTCTTATTGGTTTGCAACTGGTATTGACCATTTACAAGCAACCAATTTGGCTTGGAGTGGACAAAACTATTTTGATGTGCAAGGTTATTATCTAAACATCGCAAAGAACGCAAAAGCTGGTTTATAAAACCATAATCAAAAGCCGGATACCAAGTCCGGCTTTTTTATTTCGAATCAATTTCAAAACTCCTCATTAGGTTCTAACACAGTCAGAATGGATTTTAAAAAAATTATTATCATAGTAGTTATCTTCCTTATATTTTTTTTGGGTTTACTTTATTTTTTAAAAAAAGACGAAAACACAAACTCTTCCAAACAATCATTCACTCCAGAAGAACAAATGGCTATGGATCGAATTTCACCTCTGGGAACAGGGGAAGGATTTTGGGACGAGGCAATTTCACCTTTTAAAGAGGACCGAACCAAACCTTATTTAGAGTTATTAGAAGATTTGAGAACAGGTAAAGTCAACTTTGTCTGGGAGGTTTGGGCCTTACGTCGTAAATGTAAACCTGAATACACTCCAGACCAATGTAATGCGACCATCCTTGCTTATATTGATTCGGAATATGAGTCACCTGATAAAGAAAAAGTAAAAGATCTCTTTTCTTCTTACTTTCGGTATGAAGAAGAATATAGAAAGTGGGAACAACCAACGGATTTATCGTTTGTGGAATTGTATGAAAAAATCAAATCCAAACGTAGAGATGTGCTTGGTGATAAAGCAGATTTAGTATTTGGAATGGAAGAATCTCAAGTTTCTTTTTTAGAAGGTACACAAAACTTTATCAAACAATCGGCAAACCTTCCTGCAGAACAACGAGTAAAACAATATGAAGATTTAAAACGAAAAACCTATGGTGCCTATTACGATTCCTTAGTTTCCAGAGAAGATAAATATGACCATTATCAGTTGGAAATGAGTCTTCGAGATAAAGAGCTCAGTGCCATTACCGATCCCAAAGAAAAAGAAAAATATCTGAACAAAATTGAAACCAAATACTTTGGAAAGGAACGTGCTGCAAGTTTGTCAGAGGAAAGAGCCAAAGAAACAAAATTTTTTGAATCCATCGCAAAGTATGAATCTAAAGAAAAAGAATTTTTAAAAGAGAATCCAAATCTTTCTGCTAGCGAAAAAGAAAAGAAACTAAAAGAATTAAGGATTCAATTTCTTGGTTCGGAAGAAGAAGCGGATGCTTATATCAGGCGTAAAAATATTGAGGAAGCGGGAAAGTAAAATCCCGCTTTCAATGGCACCAAAACCTAAAAGTTGATTTTTAGTTTTTGGTGATTTGTTGGTTGTTTGGAGTTGGCTCCGACTTGTATTTTTCATAAGCTTTCATTGTTTCAAAGTAATCATTTCCTGCGTTCCAAACAATAAATCCATGACCTAGTGAATCTTTTGCACCTTGCATTTGCACCTTGATATAGTCGGTATAACTTAATTTACTTGGACCAACCATCATATTGAATCCTTGTACCCACGCGATGGCCTTGGTTCCTTGTTTGGCACGTTTGACTGTGAGATCGAGTCCGTCTTTGATAGTTCCATAAGGGTCTGCTACCCTTTTGGTTAAACCATAAAAATGGGATGGGTATAACATGGGATAAAGTCCATTCAGTTCTTCACTGAAGGGTTCTACCTTTTGGCCAATCACATCGTTTTCTATAAAAGGTACACGTCCAAATACATCGGCGGTCCAACGTGTATCTTTAGAACAACTATCTTTGGTTTTTTCTTTATGTTCTTTGATGATTCCAAGAATAGATTCATATCGTTTTTCATAACTCATACTGAAGTTGGTTCCGCCGTCAGCGTATCGAATATAATCCAGTTGGATTTCGGGGAAACCCAATTCACAAGCTTTGCGAATCGACTTCTGGATCGAAGCCATTAGGTTTGCGTTGGGAGATTTTTCAATTAAACCACCTTCAAAGTTAACCACTCGAGCTACCATATAAAATCCAAGTGCTTTTGCTTCTGCGACTTGTTCTGGAGTAGGTGGATAGGGTTGCATATCCACAACTGCAGTGTTCATACCAGCTTCTTTCATTCCTTGGAATATTTGGCTCCACCGTTTTTTATCACGGATGGTTTTGGTATTGATGTAAAGTCCTTCAATAAAATCAGGACTGATACCTGAGGAATCTGAATTCTGTCGTCTTTCAGTTTTGGATGCTGACTGGCAGGATATAAAAAATAGTAAGATGAGCAGTGAAATGTATTGTTTCATGGTGGTATTGACAAGAATTTCATTTGGTTCGGAAAATTCAAATCGAATCGATTGACGAAATTAGCCTGGGACTAGAAAATTTGGGCATGTTAGAAATTTCCAATGACTTCAATCTGAAATCATACGGACGGTTCCCTGAGGAATTATCGGATCCAAAAAATTTTAAAGACCGCATGGTGGAAGTTTCACGCCTCTTTCAAGGAATGGGGGAATCATACTTACAACATTTAGGTGATGATTCTAAAATTAGTGGTTCGGAAAAAAAGAACCTCATTGAGTATTTAGAAAATATTTTATTAGTTCTTGTGATGTTACGTAAAATTGATTTTTCACCTGTCGATGAAGAAACCTATATCCGAAAGGATCGAGGTTTGTTCGAACTTAGACTTAGGTTCACCGAAGGATCTGTCTGGGAACTTTCAGGTTCCATTAAACCCGAATACAAAATGAAACAAAGAACCTTTAAAGAATGGTTTAACACATCCTTTTCTGCTGATATCAAAACATTCTATGCAATTTATGGGAATGCGGGAATGGACAAAGTCATTTCTCCAGAAGAAAAAATTCAAATTACAAAACAAATTGATCGTATCATTGCTGAAATTGTGGAGATGATTGTGTTTATTGAAAGGTTTATGTTATTTCAATAATACTTCCTAAATTCCTTAGCCAATGAATTGTTTATAACTCATGATTGGAATTTAAAAAATATAAAACGGAATCGAATTTACAAATTGTTGAGGGATAAGTGGAATCATTAAAAACCGGAATTACTTTCCATGAAACATTTTTAAAACACAATACAGGCGCAGGGCATCCCGAAACTCATGGAAGATTGGAGTCCATTTTAGACCATCTTTCAGATTTGCCTTCTAAAAATTTTCTTTTGAAAAAAGATTTTAAGGAGGCGCCACTATCGATCATTTCCTCGATTCATGATCCAAATTACATTCGTTTGGTGGGAAGGTATTGCGAAGAAAAAGGCTCTGGATATTTGGACGGAGATACTGTTTTTTCTCCCAATTCTTTTTCTGCAGCTAGTTTGGCTGTCGGTGCTGGACTGTATTTAGCGGATGAAATACTACTCGGAAATTTGAAAAATGGAATGGCCCTCGTTCGTCCACCTGGCCATCACGCGGAATCGGATCACGCTATGGGATTTTGTATTTTTAATAATATTGCAGTGACTGCAAAATACCTTCAGTCCAAAGGAATCAAACGGATATTGATTTTAGATTGGGATGTCCATCATGGAAACGGCACCCAACACCAGTTTTACGAAGATGATTCTGTATATTTTATTTCTCTCCATCAGTTTCCTTTTTATCCGGGAACAGGATCTTTGGCAGAACGAGGAAGAGGGAAAGGGTTTGGAACCACTTTAAATATTCCATTGGCAAGGGGCGCCAGTGAATTTGAATATCTATCCAGTTTTCCTTCAATTCATAGAGAAATGGAAAAATTCCAACCAGAGTTTGTTTTGGTATCTGCGGGATTTGATGCTCATACAAACGATCCCTTGGGTGGAATGAATTTACCTACCTCAGCCTTTGAAACTTTTACTAGAGAAATCCAAAAAATCGCAGATACTTATGCACACGGTAGAATCATTTCCTTTTTGGAAGGTGGCTATGATTTTAAGGCACTTGCCGAATCAGTGAAATTACATTTGGAAACCTTGACCTCTTAATATCATAAACTCAAAGTTTCGGTGTGACTCCAAAAACTTCCTTTACCCAATGGATGAGTGGTCTCGCGCTAATGATAGAAAAATGATTTTGTTTGATTAGCTCTAAGGTTCTTAAAGAGGGATTTGGTTTTTTGGTAAATACCTTATCAGTTAAATAGGTGAGACTTTTTTTCTCCACAATTCCATCACCTAAAAAGTTTTGTAGTGGATTTTCTACTCCTTCCATAAGTGCGTAAGCTTGGTAAACATCCATCTCATCTAATTCACCAAAATAGGTTTCTCCAAAGTAACCGGAAATGGTTTCCATCCATCCTTTTTCCTCTTTGCGAATGAGTCCGAAGGATAGATCTTTTATGGCATCGCTACGAAGATTCCCAATCATCCCAATGATTTTAAGAGCAACATTGGGACTTTTTTCAAATAAAAAACCAAGCCAAAATCCTATTTTTTCCAAATACGAACCTTTGTTAGGTGCTGCAATGAGGATAATTTTCCCAAATCGATTGAGCCATTCTTTATTTTCTAATTTTGCATGATACAAACAAGAACGAAAGATTAAACATCCCAAACTATAACAAATGATATCTGGTTTAATGTTTGGATCTTCATTAAAAAAAACATCTAAAAGATGCATCAGTTTTTTACCATTTTCATGAATGGGGAGTCCATGATTGTATCTCAAATAAAATGGGTAGTACCCTTGTTCTTGTAATTCTGTAGCAAGGCCAGGGGAAGTTATTTTTCTGTCTTTGTATTCTATGATTTGTTCCTGCCAAACTGTTTCATCTGTAAACAATCCAGGAAGAAAAAGAACGGATTTTGTTTGGTTGGAATTTTTATATTCTGTAATTGTTTCTTTTGCTGTGATGTCTTTTCCGATAGTTCGAAAGCTCATATCTATCTTTGTGAGTTTGAATTTTTGATCATGAGAACTTCCGAGTATACTTGAGACCATTCTGTTATCAAAAACCATATCATCACTTTTTTTGGCCGTGAGTTCTACTTTAAAGAGTGCTTTGTCAAAGGCTTGGTTTGTCTGTTCGATTGTCTTCTGTAAACTTTCGTTTGATTTGTGACCCGTTTCCTTTACTTGAACACCAGCTTTTTGTAAGGCCTCTCTCCATTCCGGTTTATAGAAAAAAGCATTGGATAGTAAATCTAAACCTCCGCCTGCATTCGTTAGGCTTCCTTTCACTAAGAACTGAACTCCTTTGAGTAAGGCATCAGTGGTTTTTTGGGTGAGGGATACTGTTTTTCCAGCAAGGGAATTGATGATGATTTGGATCACGGAGAAAGATTGTAACTCAGATCTATGGGAAAGCGAGTGAAAAAAGTTTGGTACTATCTTTTTGAACTGGGTGACTTAAACTCAATTTCGAAAAAGAATCGATCGAAATGAGGAAGTTTTATTGTTCAACACAAAGGAGGTAGTATGAGGAGGCGCAGCTTCTTCCACTGCCGTTTCGGAAGGCTGAATAATTTGTACTATTGGAGGCACCGACCCTCCCACCATCGCTAGTTGGTGACGGACCTACATTGATTGTCCAATTGTTGCATGTATTTTCAGGTTCTTGCGTTGCCGTTTGCCAATAATTAGTTAGGGCAAATCCAGTCCAAAATTCCTTATTGGTAGTTCCTGAATCAAAGGAATGGTTTAGATAGTAAGGATTGGTTGTAAAATTGCCAGAACCATCTGCTGGTAAAATTCCTGCAGAATTAGGACTGAATAAATTTGCGGAATCACTCGCACGAACATAAATTCTTCCAGATTGGTAAACCCAAAATGTATTTTCTCCAATGCCGCCACTACAATTGTCAGAAGTACAGGCGACTCGATCTCCACCGTCTGTCGTTAACATTGCTTTATAAGTTCCCGTTGATGGTTTGTTTGTGTCCGCATTGCATTTTAAGTCGGCACCTGCTGGACCATCAGCAGCGGCTCCTTTTAAGTCTCCATTAAATGTCGCTGCTGTAATAAACACTTTATAAACTGTTGGTTCTATTTGGATCGATATGTTATGAGTGTCGGAATCAGAACCGTTTGTGGCAGTCACTGCATAAGAGGTTGCCGGTAGTGTACCACTCGTAGGAGTTCCTGAAATCACACAATTGCTTGCATTTAAATTTAGTCCAGTGGGAAGAGCAGGAGTCACCGTACAATTGGTAATCACAAAGGTGATAGAAGGAGTGAGAGTTGGTACCGCCACAGCATTCTGAAATATAAACGAATTCCCTGTATAGGCCATGTAGATATTCTGATGACTGATGGAGACTGCACCGCTCGTGTTATAAAATGGGTCGGCGCTGGTTGCTGTAATGGTAAGAGATGAGGAATCTAATATTTGAGTCGCTGATGATAAACTAACGGTTTTGGTAACATTATAATCGCCCGATGTAAAAGTTAAAACATTTGTTAGTGGAGAGTTTGATGAGTTTACTTGTAATTTAGAGGAAGTAAAACTGAGAGAGATGTTAACATTTGCGGTTGGTTGTCTTACAAGTGAGATACCAAAGTTTTGTGGTGTTCCATATTTGAGTAAAACACTTGTACTGGATACATTGATTTTTGCTGAGGAAGAAACTGAAACAGAAGTGGAGGATGAAACAATGGGATTCAGTCCACTGATGAGTGTAAAGAGTAACTCATCTCTAGGATTCACCTGGTTACAGGAAAAAAAACAACCCAGGGAAAGGAAGGTAACTAACAAATTCCAACGCATGTTTTGTATACCTCCCTTTATCCACTAAAACAATTTAGGGATTTACCTTTCCCAAGTATCGGAAAAAGAAAAGGGGTTACAAGTGAAATTCTTGGCTTAGGTAGTTGGAAGATCTTTCTTTCAGTACTTCTCCTAGAAGATTACGTCCCATTTCATTGTCTTTGAAACTTACAACCGTACGAATGGAAAAAACACGAAGGGCATCGGAAACGGAAAGTGTTCCATCGGCAGAATCTTTACGTCCAGAAAAAGGAAAGGAATCTGGACCCCTTTGGCACTGTGCATTCCAATTCACCCTAGCCACTTGGTTTACTAGAATATCAATGAGTTTGCCAACGGTTTTTGGATCTTTCCCAAAGACACTCGCTTGTTGGCCCATATTGGATGCATAGATATAATCTAAAGGTTCTTCGATCGTCGAAAAGGGAACAATGGGAACCAGTGGCCCAAACTGTTCTTCATGATACAAACGTGCGTTTGGTGAAACTGGCGAAAGGACTGCTGGAAACATAAACGATTCATGGATTGCGCCTCCACCAGGATTCAGAATTTTTGATCCTTTTGCCAAAGCATCATCCAAAAGTTCTTTTAACCAGTTTGTTTTTCCTTCTTCAGGTAGTGGTGTAAAATTCACCGCTTCTTCCCAAGGCATTCCCGCTTTCCATTTGGCTAACTCTTCTAAGTAAAGTTTAGTAAACTCATCTAAAATGTCTTTGTGAACAAAAAGAATTTTGAGCGCCGTACATCTTTGTCCATTATAAGCAAGGGATCCCGATAGAATTTCAGGAACCATTGTTTTTAAGTCCGTGTCAGGTAAAACGATTACTGGATTTTTTGCATTCAATCCTAAAACGGATCTTAGGCGGTTTAGTTTGGGATGTTTTTTGGTGATGAGGTTTGCTGTATGACTCGAACCAATAAATGCAAAAACATCAATTTTGCCTGACTCCATAATCGGAGAAATGACTTTGGCACCATCACCATATACGGTGTTGATGACACCCGGTGGAAAAGCTTCTTTAAAACATTCAAGAAGCGGTTGGAGTAATAACACTCCATACTTTGCTGGTTTAAAAACAACTGTATTTCCCATAAGGATGGCTGGAATCAGTGTACAAAAAGTTTCGTTTAATGGGTAATTAAATGGTCCCATACAAAGAACCACTCCATAAGGAGAACGTTTGATTTGTGCAATCAGACCTCCTTCTTTGATATAATTGGAGGAAGTTGTTTCCAGTTCTTGTAAAGATTCGATAGTATCTTCTAGGTATTCGATAGTTCTTTCAAATTCTTTTGTGGCATCCTTTTCTGTTTTGCCAATCTCCCACATAAGAAGTAAAATGATTTGGTCTCTTTTCCCCTTCATGAGTGTAATGAATTTTCGAACGGCATCAATTCTTTCTTTAGAAGTGGCAATGGGCCAAACGCCTGTTCCGTGGTCGAAGGCTTTGACAGCTGCATCGAGTGCTAATAAACTTTGTTTTTCATCAAAATTAGGATAGGATCCTAAAACCACTTGTTCCAATTTCCCATTTTTGTTTAAAAAGATTGGTGATTTGACAATTTGTGATTCACCCTCCCAAATCCGAATTTCTCCACCCAGAAGGTATTCTTTTTGGTGGATGGGTTGGATCTTGTATTTTTGAGGAATGGAATCTTCAGTAGGAAAAACAAAGGTCATGATCCAGATTCGAATGGCCACCCGGCTAAAAAAGCAACATTTTACGGAAAAGATCAGCCGATATAAATTTTATGGAACCTTGGCTGGACCAAAACCAGGAAGAGTGGGAGGCTTTGACCTTACGACTTTTCCGCCGTGTGGAAGAATTAGAATCACTTATGTTAGAAGTTCGTAGTGATTTGGTTCGGTACCGTGCTGTGCGTGAAGAATGGTACCACTGGCATAGTGCTTGGAAGGAGGAATACGCCAAACGAGCGACCGGATGAGGCTGAAAAATCGTTTTCGGTAGGACCTCTCTTGGAAAATTAGTCCTATCCCATTCGAAAAAGGAATTATCATGGCCGAAAAACCTATGTCCCCCTTTGGTGAGTTAGCTCCCAGCACACCTGCTTCACTCTCCGATGTCAAAAAGAACATTTATGGACGATACCTCGAAGAATTTAATGTAGGTGATATCTATGTTCACCCTCGTCAATTCACTGTGGACAGAAGTTTTGCCCAAGAATTTGCGACTGTGTTTATGGATGCAAACCCACTTTACCTATCTGCAGAATATGCAAAGGCACATGGATTTGCTGATTTACTAGTCCACCCTCTTATGGTGTTTAACCTAGCACTTTCGATTGGTGTACAAAATAACAGTGAGAAGGCGCTTGCAAACCTCGGTTATTACAACGCACAATTTTTATTACCAGTTTATCCAGGTGACACACTTTCTTCTCGCACAAAAATTTTGGCAGTCGATGACAAAGGTCCTGACAAACCAGGAATCGTAAGTGTGAGAACACTTTGTCTCAACCAAAAAAACGAAGTGGTTTTACAATACGAACGTAAAATCATGATTTACCAGTCCAACGGAAAACCCAAAGGCAATCCCAAACCTGGTGATGCTTCCGCATTTTTTCCAGAATCAAAAACGCCCGTCCTCAAACTTCCTAACCTCAAATTCCCAACAGAGATGAAAGATGTTACTTGGGGCCATACTTACTTTGAAAACTTCAAACCAGGCCAAATTTATGTGCACCAAAATGGAAGAACCATCACTGATGAACATTACCAATGGACTTTCCGAGTAGGAAATACGCACCCACTTCATTATGACAAATTGTATTCGGCAGGAATCTCTGGCCCAATGGGTGGAGAACCAGTAGTTTATGGTGGACTCGTATTTGGTTGGTTAGCTGGTATGGCTTCCCGTGATATTTCTGAAAATGCTATTTGGGAACTTGGATTCACAGAAGGTTACCACACACAACCTGCTTTTTCTGGTGATACAGTAACTTGTATTTCTCGTATATTAACTACAGAAGACAAAGGAACGGAATACGGAATCCCTGCGGGTGAAGTACAAATCCAGTTCATTGGACTCAAAAACATCAAAGCAAATGATGCTTTAGAAAAATTTGGTGCTGATCTTTTCCTAAAAGAAAACGATAAAAAGAAATTGGGAAAAGAAAAAATTCCAGAAAAAATCTTCGAAATTGAAAGAAGATTGATCATCAAAAAACAACCATAAGGTGAAAAAATGAAAGTTACCATCCCCAAACGAATTCCTGAGATGGAAGACATCGGGGATGGTGTCTTTAAAATCATTCTCCCCCAACCATTTTACGCACCAAACAATATTTATTTATACCAAGGTGATGATGGTTTAACCCTCATTGATTCTGGTTATATTGAATCCATCCCGATGTTACAAGCATCCTTAAAAACTAATGGATTTTCGTTTAAAGACATTCGTCATATTATTTATACTCATAACCATCTTGATCATATCTCCTCTTCTTTAGTTCTGAAGTCTTATGCAAAGAATGTAACCTATTATGGATACCGTGCTATGGCCGACGGGGTGGGAAATTATTTAGAATCGATGAAACTTTTTGAAGAAGCCACAGAAGACTTGTTTCAAAAAGCATTTGGTGATAAAGAAGAACTGAATCGAATTTTAGAAGAATCTCGCCACGGTTGGCGACAGTTTTATAGTAAATTTAGTGAAACCAAAAAAGGAGATCCTGTTTTACGAATTGATGTCAAAATTGATCATAACGACAGCTTAGAGTTAGGTGGGAGGTTGTTTCGATTTTTACACACACCGGGTCATAATTTGTATCATATCACACCTGTAGATCCTTCGACAGGCATTTATTTTTCTGGGGATTTGATCATTGCCAATCTCACCGCCATCTATTCTGAAATGGATGGGAATTTAAGTGATTATTATTTTACACTTTCCAAACTTTTGGAAGAGCCCATTAAACGAATGTTACCTGCACATGGTAGCGAAATTGAAGATCCTAAAAAAACAATCACGCTTGTGAAAAAAACATTGAGTATCCTTGAAAAAGGAGTGTTACGCCGGCTCAAAGAAGGGGAATCCGACTTAAAAGTGCTAATGGAGGCGGCCATTGGAAAAAAAGTTCATAATGGCGGTCACTTACCTACGGCACTGGGACTTGTGTATAGCATCATCCAGAAATTGGTTTTAGAAGGCCAGATTCGCATCGAAAAACGTGAGCATGGATATGAAGTTTTTCATTTTGTAGGTTAAGTCGGTGTTATGCGATTAAATGCATTTAAACTTTGAAAAGGTTTTGTAAATATTTTCCTTTTAAGTTTTTGTAAATCGAAAAGTCTGAATCAATGCTAACAATTCGTTCGATACCCATTTTTTCAGAAATGCACATCAAGGAAGCATCAGCTAAATCCATAGGTAAATCAGAATACTTTTTCATTCGATTTTTGATGTATTTATGATCCTCTATGTTTAAATCAAATATTTTGATACTTCCTCTTTCAATCCATTCAAGAAAGTCTGATTGTGCCTCAACTGAGAATGATAATAGGTAAACAACTTCAGTAATGACTGGCCATGAAGAAACTAATTCACCGTTAAATGATTTAAGAAATTTTAAAGTTGGTTTATGAAATTTATCTTTCGAATTGAATAATGCAATGATTGGACCTGAATCAACGAGAGCTACGTTTTTCATTCTTCATTCCAATAGTTTTCTGAAGGTAAACTTTTCTATTTTGAGCTAAATCTGCATTCCCTGAATCATGTTTTCCAAATAAATCTGCCCCTAATTCAAAGGGAGTTTTGCTATTACCTCGGTTTTGGATATATTCCAGAATCGAATCTTTTACTATTTGAGTGCGACTTTTACCTTCAGATTTTGCAAATGAATCTAGTTTTCTTTCTAATTCTGGGGGTAAACGCAAACTGATCATAATTTAGAATTGTAATACGAATTTGTATCACAATCAAGTTCTATTTTTTCTTTCTCTTGATTCATTTTGCAACTTTGCGTATATCGTTTAATTCCCTTTCCAGAGAACCAGCACCCACCTAAATCAACCATCTTAGTTTGTTTGTTTTAATTTCCAAACTTCTATTTGGTTCCCTTTCCATACAAAAACACCCTTTTGGTTTTCTAATTCTTTTTTATACTCCAATATTCTCGATTTCGGCCAGAGAATTTCATCTGTAAATTCAGGAGCCATGACCATATAACAAACATTTGCTTTTTTGCATATAGATGAGGAGTGTTTGATTTGTTCTAACGGATAGGTTGTCGTTTTGTCTGCGAGGTAGAAAGAAAGGTTATACTGTGAGAAGACAAATATTCGGTTTGAGTTTTCTTTCAGATCCGAAGGCAAATTTAAATACTTTAGAATTTCAGGGATTTGTTTCTCATCTGGCTTCCAAGGAATAGGTTCCTTATTTTTGGAGAGTAGAATCAAATTGACTTCTTTCAGATCTGATTGGATTTCCCTTTGGATCGTTGGATTTTTCCAAGGGCTTTCGATTTTAGTATTTAGTGGATAATTTTGATCGAGTGAGTTCTTCCAAAACAGACAAGCCAACATAAAGAAAATAAAAGTAGGACTGGTTTTTTTTTCGGATTGAATCCATAAAATTCCGCTATAGAGGATAAAAGGTATAAGCGAATAACAGTAATACGTATATACTTCATGGTGCCAGGGTCTTGATGAAAAAAGATGAGTCGTGTATATTAGTCCGATTCCCATAACTTCAGATAACATCTGAAAGATGCCGAGTCCCCCGCTGATGGTTAACTCCAAAAAAAATTGAAGTGATTTTTGAAAACCGTTTACTTGTTTGAATACGGGATGGTATTCTTGGGTGAGTGTTTGGGTCCAGGAGATGGATTCTGATTTGTCACCAAACTTTGGATAAAAGAAAAAAATGAAACACAACCAAATGAATGTAATGCTAAGGACGATTGTTAGTGATAGATTGGTAGATTTTTCTTGAGATAAAAAAATAAAAAATGGATTAGCCTTTGGAGAATTCTTAATTTTTTTCGAAAGATTATATAAAAGATTTAAAACTGTAGGAATAAAAAATAGAAGTAAGTAAATCCCAATATCTTCTTTGACAGTAAGGTAAAGAATTGTAGCGATAGACAAAATACTATAGTAAAACCAGCTCTGCAAAGACTGGGCATTTTGTATCTTCTTACCTTTTTCCCAAATATAAAAAAAGAAAATTCCGAAAACTAAAACCAGAACTTCGAAATGAAAACTGGATCCAATGCGATAGAGATACAATTGGTTTGTAACAAGGACCCAGAATACTAAGAATTTATTTACAGATTCTTTTGAGTTTTTGGTTGTGATTTGATATGCCCAAAGCAACCAAAGTATAGTTCCCAATTGATATACAAAAAAAATTCCTGCAGCAAGCCCCCATCTATTTGGAATTAAATAAACAAAGGGAGATAGAACTGCCATTCCTGGGGCAAAGTGGTGATGGAGGTAACTTCCTTCGCCTGATTCGGAATAGTAGCTACTGGTAAATCCCTCTCCACGTGAAATTGAGAGGAGGATATCCGAAATGCCAATATAATCCGCGTCTTGGAATAAAAAAACATCGGCCAATGATTTTGATAAATGGAAAACATGATAAGAACTTGTGATTAAAAAGAAAAGAGAGCTAATAAAAAGTAAATAGGGGAGAACGGTGATTTGTTTGTCGGATAAAAAATCAAAGTTAGTCGATATGGAATTTTGTTTTGATTTGAATTTTTTTTCTTTCCAAAAACTAATGATGGTCAGGGAAATTAAAAAAAGAAATACCCCCTTTTGAAAGGGGGCATGAAAGTTTTTAGGAGAAATAAAGAGAAAAGAAGAAACTAAACTGAATAAAAAAAATAAATAAACCACTTAACGAATAAAGTACAATACCTTTCTTTCGCCAATCCGTTCTCTGTTGATTTCCACTCGGTTACGGTAATAATAACCTTTTTCTGGAAATGTTTTAGAGAAAAATTCAAATAAATCCATTTCAAACAATAACATACATTCGGCCACATCTGTCGCACCAATTGAAATTGCCTTTTTTGTATCCACCATTACATGGCGTGAGTTGATAAAGTCGGGTTCAATTTCATTGGCAATGAGTTCAAAATTGGTTTTAGTGATGGTTCCACCAACAGAAGTTTTTTTCCCTCTGCTTTTTGCTTCCGATATTATTTTTTTGGAAACTCTTGTGACTTCTTTGTCATCAGGTTTTTTATCCATAGAAGCACTAAGGTCTGATCTAGCAGCTGTTACTTGCTCTAAACTTTGAAAAGGAACGGAATCGAAGATATCCATCAAGTTTCTGTATCCAGTGATGGTTTCCATGTTGATTGATTTGTTATAAGATTCGTATTCCAAAGGTGATAGGAGATTCTTCATGGTTTGAATGAAGTTTTTTAGAGCATATTCGGACTCTACCATCGGTGCAGAAATACCAGAAACACCGATCCTTTGGCAAATTCGGATATCATTTCTTGCTTCTGGGCCGCCGATTTTCACATAGAGTGGCAAAATTCCGGCAGTGATCGTTTTTAAAAGGGAGATTTCTTCTTCTCCCATGTCCTCGGTTTCCGTACCTGTTTTGATGCAGACAAAAGAGTAGTTTTCCTTCATCTCCAGTAAGGTTTTTCGTAAAACGTGGATTGATGTTTCCATAAGTAGAAGATCTCCATGTATGGTATCGTCGATTCCCTAAAATAGTACAAGTCTTTTGCGCTTTTTTTCCCCCTTTCTTGACAGAAAATTCCGATTCCTTAGCTTCGAACCTATGGGAATATTCTCGTCCATCTTCCAATCCAAACCAAAACAAGATTCCAAAGAACCACCAAAAGAAGGAGCCGCAGCTTCTGGAATTTCTTTCGGAATCATTGTCGTTCTTGTTTTTGCTTTCAAATCATCTATATTAGATGCTAATAATATTCCTTCAGGTTCGATGATACCCACACTCAAAATTGGGGATTTTTTGTTTGTGAATAAAATGCGATATTCTTTTCGAATGCCTTTTACCGAAAAGGAACTCTTTCGCATTGATGATCCCAAACGTGGTGACATTGTTACCTTTATTCCACCGGCAACCGCACTTGCCCAAGAAGAATCGAGGACTGGGATTTTTGCCAAACGATTTGTGAAACGTGTTGTAGGTCTTCCGGGTGATACAATCCGAATCACTCGTAAATACATTGATACTAAAGATAGAGGCAGAGTACACTTTGCACTGGTTGAGTATAAGGAAAAAGGCTCCGACGAGTTCCAATCTTACCAACCAAAAGAAGTTCCGATTGGAAAAGAACTTTCAGATTTGGATAATTTAGAAGCGACTCAAAGAGCTCTCTTTAAGGAAGTCAAACCAGGATTTGAACATTATATTTTAGAAGGATTTGAAGATGATCGTCGTGCACATATCTTCGAATTCTGCGATTTTTTACACGGATGTCAAATCCCGGAAGGCCAGTATATGGTGATGGGAGACAATAGAGATGATTCACATGATTCTCGCGCCTGGGGATTTGTAAAACGTGAAGATATTTTAGGTAAGGCACTTATCATTTATTTTTCTATCGATTGGAAGGACTCCACCTGTGAATATAAAGATGGTCAGGAACTCGCTGAGAAAGGGCCTGAAATTGCGGAACGATATGAAGGAGATGCATTGGATAGACGTTGTCACTATTCTGAAATTTTTTCTTCACATAATGCTCGCTATCGTGATGATGAGTCTCGATTTGGTTGGATTGAAAGGACTTTAAGATACCGTTTATGGAGATTAAGTGTTAGGTGGAACCGAATTGGTCGTATCCTAGAGTAAGATGGAAAACGAATCCGAAAAACCATCAGCCAAAAAACCTGAGAAGTCACCTATGGCAATGGCTGGTGCAGGTTTTGAATTTGTATCCTCCATAGCACTTTTTGTGGTGGGAGGATACTATCTTGACGACTATTTGAAAACGGAGCCCCTTTGGCTCCTTATTGGTTTTTTCTTAGGTTTTCTTTATGCATTTTATTCTCTCATCAAACGAGCCAAGGAAAACGAATAAAAATCCAATCCACTCTACGACTACAACTGCATCTACTTAAACTAAACTTTGGCTGCGACATGTTTGCAGAAAATCGCTCAATCACTTCAAATAAATTCTTGACGGATCCAAAGTTTACAAAAAACTTTTTACTGTAATGGCTTCACAGGCAACCACAAACAACGAATTCATGGACACCATGCCCGTTTTTGGATTGTCTAGCTATGTCCTCTCTACTCTCGTCCTAGTCGTCGTCGTCGTAGTCTCCTCATACATACGTAGCTTTCTGTCATAATTCTCACTTGTTTCCTCGGTCGACAGAAAGCTGAAAGTCGACGGGGAAACCAACAAGAGAGGATCTTTATGTCGGAACAAATCACCGTTAGTCAATATATCATTCGTTTTTTAGAATCAAAAGGCATTACATGGATTCCAGGTGTCCCTGGTGGAACCATACTACCGTTATATGAAAGTTTGGCGGTGTCAAATATCGAACATGTGTTAGCCAGGCATGAACAAGGTGCCGGTTTTATCGCGCAAGGCAGGTCCAGGAGTACAGGTGAGGTAAGTGCCGTGTTTGTTTCCTCTGGACCTGGCGTTGCTAATCTGATCACTGCAGTAGCTGATGCACAAAGGGATTCAGTTCCCCTGTTAGTTTTTTCAGGGCAAGTGCCATTGGCCTTAATGGGATCTGATGCGTTTCAAGAATTGCCAACTACAAAAATCGTATCATCAATTGTTAAAAATGTTTATTTGATCCAGGAGCCAAACCAAATTATTGAAACATTGGAGGAGGCTTATAGGTTATGTGGTGAAGGAAAGATAGGTCCTGTTTGGATTGATTTACCTAAAGACATCCAGACACAAAAGATTACATTACCAAATAGGAATAATGGTTCTGATCCATTGATCAAAGCAGGCACCTACAATGAACATATTCCAAAGGGAAATGATATATCCTTACAATGGATGGAATTATTTTTACAAGAATTCAAATCCATACTTGAGGATTCTAAGTTTCCCTTGTTGTATATTGGTGGAGGAGCAAAAAAAGAATACTTACGTTTAAGAGAATTTGTTTCTCGTTTTAATATCCCTGTAGTTACCACTCTTATGGGACTTGGGATTTTCGAAAAAGATGACCCTATGAATTTAGGAATGATGGGTATGCATGGAACAGTAGCTGCCAATGAAGCACTAGGTGTTTGTGATTTGCTAATCGCAATAGGCGTTCGTTTTGATGATCGGGCAACAGGTGCCATTCAGAAGTTTTGTATCCAAGCGAAAGTCATACATATTGATATCGATGCCCGTGAAATTGGAAAAAATAAACCAGTAACCTTGAGTTTACAGAAAGATATTTCGGAAATTCTTCCCTTTCTTTTAGAAGAAGAGTTTTTAATTGAAAACAAGGATTCTTTGTTACAGATCGAAACTTGGAAACAAATTCCGGAGGAACATCCAATGAAGTCCATCCTTCTAGATTTTGCTTCGGTTTTACCAATGGGTGAACATTTTGTACTAACTGATGTGGGCCAACACCAGATGTGGGTAGCTCAATATTTTCCATTGTGTCAGCCTTTTTCTTGGATCACATCTGGTGGACAAGGAACTATGGGGTTTGGTCTTCCCACTGCCATCGGTGTTGCATTAAGCCATCGGGATTCTCATGTGTATTGTTTTACTGGTGATGGATCTATTATGATGAACTTACAAGAGCTATCTACACTTAGAGAACAGAACCTAAATGTAAAGATCATACTAATCAACAATGAACATTTGGGGTTAGTGAAACAACAACAAGACTTGTTTTACGGAAGTTTGTATTCTGGTTCTAAATTCTATTTCCATCCTGATTTTTCAGTGTTATGTCAATCATTCGAAATTGGTTATTTTGAGTGGGACTGGAGGTTTGGGGTTGAAGATTTAGGAAAAGTTTTAGAAATCGAAGGACCAGCCATCATTGAATTGAAAGTTCCGTCTAGTTGGGGAGTGTATCCATTTGTACCTGGTGGAAAATCCAATCAGGAATACATCTTAGGCCAAGTAACAACCTAAGTTTTGACTCCGAGGGAAAAAACCTCGGAGCGCCGATTTTATGTTAGATGGCTTTGTTTCCTCGTTCCCCACTACGAATGCGAATCACTTCTTCCAGAGGCATAACAAAGATTTTTCCATCTCCAATTTTGCCTTCTGGTCCTGTTTTTGCTGCTTTTAGAATAGCATCGACAGTGGGTTTGACAAACTCATCATTCACAGCAATTTCTAATCTTACCTTTCTAAGAAGGTTCACTTGGTATTCATGTCCACGGAATACTTCTGTTTTCCCTTTTTGTTGTCCATAACCTTGGACATCACTCACTGTTAAACGATAGATTTCGTTTTTTGTAAGTTCGTTTTTAACTTCTTCTAACTTATGTGGTTGGATGATTGCGACGACTAATTTCATAATGTTTACCTAATATCATATCCTTTTTCACCGTGAATTTCTTGGTCGAGTCCGGTGATTTCTTTATCTTCTTCGATTCTAAAGCCAATGGTTTTTTCGATTACTAATGCTAGTATATACGAAATAACAAAGGAATAAATCCCTGTTGCAACTACACTGATTACTTGGGCATTCATCTGGTTTCCTAATGTCATTCCCTCTGCTAACTCTAATGCAAAAAGACCTGTTAGAATGGCACCGAATGCACCACCTACTCCGTGGATACCAAAAGCATCAAGAGTATCATCGTAATTTAGTTTACCTTTGAGTAGAATAGCCATATAACAAATTGGAGATACAACAAACCCCATAAGTATCGCTCCTTGTACTCCCACATAACCGGATGCAGGTGTAATCACTACAAGACCAGCCACAATTCCTGATGCAGCTCCTAGTGCTGTTGCTTTTTTTGTATGTAACCATTCAATCAGTAACCAACTGGCTCCTGCTGCAGCTGGTGCAATCAGAGTCACTAAAAATGCTCTTGCAGCAAGTCCATTTACTGCAAGACCCGAACCAGCATTGAAACCAAACCAACCGAACCACAATAAACCTGAGCCAAGTAAAGTATAAGTCATATTGTTGGGATGTGTTAATAGACCGGCGTCGCCTTTTCGTTTTCCGATGACAATCGCTGCGGCAAGTCCAGCAATCCCTGAGATTAAATGGACAACCGTTCCACCGGCAAAATCAAGTGCATTCATTTGGAACAACCAACCCGAATCGGACCAAACCCAATGTGCGACTGGATCATAAACTAACGTTGACCATACGAGAATAAAAATTACATAAGCAGAAAGTTTGATTCTTTCGGCAATTGCTCCTGATATTAGCGCTGGTGTAATGAGGGCAAACATACCTTGGAATAAAAAGTGCACATAGGTTGGAATAGTTCCTTTTACTGAATCAACATTGATCCCGTTTAAAAAAGCTAAATCAAAATTACCTATGTAGGGGTTGTCTCCTGAAAAGGCAAAACTATATCCTACAATCGTCCATTGTAATGTCATTACGATGATGGACACAAAACTATGCATCATCGTGGAGAGAACATTTTTGGATCGGACGATACCACCGTAAAACAAAGCAAGACCTGGGATCATAAAAAACACAAATGCAGAAGAGACTAACATCCATGAGGTGTCGGATTTATCGATGGTAGAGGGGGGAGGTAATTCTCCTTCTGCCGCCAAGAATCCTGGCACTAAGAAAAGTATACATACCAACAAAGGCCGTAAGACCAATTGTATTTTCATTGTTTGCTCCAAATATCTTTGAAATGAGAAATAAAATTCGTATCATTACGAATGTTTTCACGAGAAAGGCTAGTCAATTCTGCAATACTAGGAACTTTTTTGTAAAAAATATTGGGAAATGGGGAAGGTTGTGGCCAGGTCCTTGGGGTTGTGGTATGGCGATGGTATTGGGAGGCGGGTCTAGTTCCCCACCCAAATTAGGGCGGGGCTATATTTATCCGCAAATTTCTCCAAGAACCACTTAAAAAATCAATGAATTCCATTAAAAAGATTGAACAAAATTAAATTGTGCACAATCTAATATGCAATAAGGGAGAGAAAAAATGTCAGATGAATTTTATAAAATCAAAGTAAAACGTGGATCCGAGGAAGTTCCTTTGGAGCAATTTAAAGACAAAGTACTTTTGATCGTAAATACTGCGAGCGAATGCGGATTCACTCCTCAATACAAAGGCCTTCAGGAAACTTATGATCGATGGAAGGGAAAGGGTTTGGAAATTTTAGCGTTTCCGTGCAACCAGTTCGGACAACAAGAACCTGGAACGGACGCAGAAATCAAATTATTTTGTGAGAGAACATTCTCTACTACTTTTCCTATCTTTTCAAAATTAGAAGTAAATGGACCAAATACAGATCCACTTTACCAACACCTTAAAAAACAAGCACCTGGAATCTTCGGTTCTTTGGATATCAAATGGAATTTTACAAAATTCTTAATTGATAAAAACGGAAACGTTGTGAAACGATATGCTCCGATTACAAAACCAGAAGATATCGAAAAGGACATCGAAAAACTTGTCAAAGCTTAAGAATCCAACAGAGGAGGTTCTTCTTTTGAAGAACCAAATTTGTTTTTCCTTATATTCTTCGATGCATCGATTGATGAAAATCTACCGGCCTTTACTTGAGTCGGTAGGACTAACTTACCCACAATATCTGGTTATGTTAGTTCTATGGGAGGAAGGGGAAAGTTCTGTAAGTGGATTAGGAGATCGTTTGCAACTAGATTCCGGAACTTTAACCCCACTACTCAAACGGTTGGAACAAAACGAATTGATCCTACGCAATAGAAATCCCAACGATGAACGTGTTGTGATTGTTACTTTAACCAAGATGGGAAAACAATTAAAAGAAAAGGTCAAAGGAATCCCGGAACAAATTTTTTGTTTATCTGGAATTAGTGAAAGCCAAGCAAACCAATTAAAGGAAATTCTCGATAAGTTTGGTATAAATTTAGACCAAATGTAGTATTATGGGAATAAATTTCCTAATTTATTCTTGACTGATAAAAAGTCGTATAAAAATGATCCAACATCATTTAGGTTTTAAACCACTTGAACTTACAAAAGCAAAGGTAAACTGCGCTATGCTGAAGCCATATTTTAAATTTTGCTTTTGTTTCATTCTTTTTTTGTTGTCTTGCAAAAATCCATTTTCTGAAAATCCGTGTGACCCCAATGGAAAACGGTTTATAGACACTTTGCTCTTAAAATGGACCACTTCCGATGGTAGTCCTACTTGCGGTAAAGTCTATGTTCCATCGGTGGCAAAAGAAATATTGGAGTATTCGATTCCTAGTTTAGGTGTGACTGGGATCATCACAGAAAACAAAATTGTCATCACTTCCGAATCAATAGTTTCTATATCTTCCTATATTGCAACTTTCAAAACAAATGGTGTCTCTGTTACGGTGGATGGACAGGAACAAATAAGTGGCGTTACTTCTAACCCTTATTCAGCTCCGTTAAAATATATTGTGACTGGAGTAGATGGCAGTACCAATGAATACACTGTTCAAATGGTAGCACCCAGAGTTTTGGGCTCCGGTTCTCTTAGGCTTTGGTTTAAGGCAGACCAACTAACGTTAAATGATGGTGATCCGATTACTGCCTGGCCTGATGTCAGTGGTTATGGAAATCATATTTCTCAAGCAGCATATCCGACAGTGCATACTCTATTTCGAAAAGGTCAAGTCAATGGCTACCCAGTGGCAGAATTCAGAAATGCAAATGTATCAAGGATGAATTTATCGGGCGGAGTAGGATTGTATGCTAATAATAGCGGAAGCGTTTTCTTTGTGATGAAGTTGGTTAATACGATTACTGGTGGGATCACTTTAATCAATATACATGGCGGCCAAGGAAGAGAGATTTCTATAGATCATCCAATTTCTGCATATCTTGTCTGTCGAAATGGTGCGAGTTGCTCTACTATATCAGCTTTACCAATTCCAAAAAATGAATTTCTGGCGATAGGTTCAGTGCAAGTGTTGGTGACATCTGGTCGTGAGTATTGGAATGGAAGTTTGAAAAGTCAAGTATCAATCTCTTATGATTATTCTGGTGGTGCTAGTCCAAATACTATTTATTTAGGTAATGGAAATCTTGATGCCGATATAGCTGAAGTTCTATTCTTCAATACGGATCTTTCAGAAGCAGATGTGGAAAAAATTTTCTTTTATTTGAATACCAAATACAAACTTTCGTCAAAGTAATTGTAATTTTCTATTTAGAATTGGCAAAAAGATGAACTTTAGCAAATAAAATTTGTGAACCTACAATTCCTCCTTCTCAAGCCAACAAACATGTGATATATGGTAGCCATTGGGTGGCGGGTGGATAACCCCACCCAGTTCGATTAGGGCGGGGATCTATACCTTCCTATCCCCCACGAACCCCCAATCCTACTTGCCCTCACACCCCCACCTCGCAAACTACAACCAATGGATCTAAGTACCATCAATCTAAAAAGGTTCCATCTCCACTATTTTACTTATTTATTTTTTACTTTCATTTTAAGTCTCCCGCTAACCGCTGGTTTGGTGGAAGATGGGTATCGTGTGATTTTCTATTTTGGAGGTGCCATGTCCTTTGCGATCCAAATGGCCATCTTGCAACTCCGGTTTCTTCCGAGAAAAATACCAGCCCTAGCAGAGTCGGGCTTCCCCTTTTTTACAGTATTCCTCTCTTTCTTTCTAAATCTGGGCATTTTGACTGCTCTGCAGGTCTTAAAGTACCCTTTTGAGGCAACTTCTGGATTTTTAATTGCCTATTTCGTCCACCTTCTTTTCCTTGTATTTGCGAGCTATTTCAGTGGAAAATAAGTCTAAATATCGGTTTTTTTTATCATTTTTATTAGTTTTTTCCCTTAGTTTTACGAATGTTTTTGCAAACGATTCGGAAGGGCACAGCTCTGATGAGGGCTTCGATTTCAGCGAAGTGATGGCGCACCACTTAGGGGATGCTCCCATTTTCCCTCTCAACTTTGGTGGTTCTATCGTCACAGAAGGGCAACCTGGTTTTGACGCTGAAAATCATGATGTCTTCGTAAACCATGACGGTGTGAAATACCACTATGTTGGTGGACTTGACCTTCACATCACCAAACGAGTGACCATGATGTGGATTGCTTGTTTTTTTATGTTCCTCATCTTTATCCCTGCAGCCAATTTGATTTCAAGGAACCCTAAAAAAGTTCATAACAAATTCACATCCGGTGTAGAGGCTTTCATATCTTACCTAAAAGAAAACGTTGTGGATGCATCCCTTGATCACCACGGACATTCTTATTACCACTATATCTTCTCGTTGTTTTTCTTTATCCTTTTCTGTAACTTGTTTGGCCTCAT
Organism: Leptospira montravelensis; assembly: GCF_004770045.1. Lineage (NCBI taxonomy): Bacteria > Pseudomonadati > Spirochaetota > Leptospiria > Leptospirales > Leptospiraceae > Leptospira > Leptospira montravelensis. The sequence goes on along the minus strand of NZ_RQFO01000017.1, from coordinate 100,933 downwards.
TCCTTCGATCGGTGAGCTAACAGTAGCTGCTTCCGATGGACTTGTGACCTTAGACCAAAAGTTTTCGTTAGGATTAGGTTTGCATACACCTCATTCTCTCCATACTTTTGGAGAGATCTGGTCAGGGATCACGCCAACGGGTGATATCAGTGTCACACTTTCTCTTGCATCCATCACCTTACTTACGATATACGGCACCGCATTCTCTTACCAAGGAATTTCCTTTGTAGCACATGCGGTTCCTAAGGGAGTTCCACTCCCACTCTGGCCACTGATGTGGGTTCTTGAATTTATCGTCACTCATATTGCACGTTCGTTTGCGTTAACCATGAGGTTACTTGCCAACATGACAGCAGGACACGTTATGATCCTTGCGTTACTTGGGTTTATCTTTATGAGCGAAAATTGGCTCATTGCACCTGTATCTGTTCTCAGTTCAGTGCTTATTTACTTTTTAGAACTACTTGTAGCTTTTTTACAAGCGTTCATTTTCTCACTGCTCACAACCGTGTTCATCGGAACTGTGATGCATAGACATTAAGATTGGTTTTATTTATATTATAAAACACACAGGAGTGAAACGAAAACAATGGAATTCGGTTTAGGATACATCGCAGTAGGACTCGCAGCAGGACTTGCATTACTTGGTGCAGGAATCGGTATTGGTAGAATTGGTGGATCAGTGGCAGAAAGCATAAGCCGCCAACCAGAAGCAGCTGGAAAGATCCAACTCGTTCTTTACGTAGCAGCAGGTATGATTGAAGGAGCAGCACTTTTCGCAGTGGTTATCGCTCTTCTTATCGCGCTCAAACTCAATGGCTCAATTGACAAAACAATTGGTGCTGGTGCCACTAAAGTAGAACAAGGACAATAGTCTTGGTTATCCTCGCGGCTTCCGGCTTCAATTTGCTGAAAGTCAATCCGGGTCTGGTCATCTGGACCCTGGTCACTTTCTCAGTTGTTGTCTTCGTTCTTAAAAAATTTGCATGGGACAAGATCCTTCATGCTCTCGAAGAACGTGCTTCCGGCATCCAAGGCGATATCAACAAAGCAGAAACCCTTCGTGTAGAAGCAGAAAAGTCTTTAAAAGAATACAAAGACCAACTCTTCAAAGCGACGGAAGAAGCTCATAAAATTGTAGATGAAGCTAAAAAAGATGCAGTTGCTCTCCGCTCTCGATTGACGGAAGAAGCACACAACGAAGTGAAAGGCATTAAAGATAACGCAATTCGCGAAATCGATTTAGCGAAGAGCAGAGCTTTATCTGAAATGCAAAACCAAATTGTGGAAATGTCCGTTCTCATCGCGAGTGAGATCTTGGAGAAACAATTGAAGAAGGAAGACTATGCTTCCTTTGTCGAAAAAGAGATCGCAAAACTCGATAAACTTAAAATCAAATGAGTCTGAACCAAATTTCAAAGGTTTACGCAACGGCACTTTTGGAGTTAGCTCAGGAAGCTAACTCACTTGAGTCAACAGAAGAGGAACTTTCAGCACTCGTTGATGTTTTCTTCTCTGATGAGTCAATTCGCCATTATTTCCTTTCTCCATTAGTTGATCCTTCTGAGAAAGAAAGAACTGCTGAAAAGTCAGTTCAAGGGAAGGCATCGGAAATCGTTGCCAACTTCATCACACTTGTGGTTCGTAAGAATCGATTTCTATTCCTCAAGGATATTTTGGAAGATTATAGAACAGGAGTGGACCGACTTAAAAATCGTAGTTCTCTTCGCATTGTTTCCAAAGATTCTCTTGGCAAAGAAGCTGTAGATCGAATCACCAAGTCTATCTCTTCCAAGTTCGAACGCGAATTACGTGTTACGGAACAAACGGATCCAGCCCTTATTGGTGGATTCAAACTCTTTATAGACGACTTTTTAATCGATGCCTCGATCCGTGCAAAACTTGCAGGAATAGAAGAGGCTCTCCTCCAAAAGAAAATCCCAGTCGGAGCATTTGAATGAAAATTAAAACAGACGAAGTAACGTCGGTACTAAAACAAGAAATTAAAAACTTCAAAAAAGACCTTCAAGTTGAAGAAGTCGGAACGGTTCTCGAAGTAGGGGACGGGATTGCGAGAGTTTACGGACTCACAAACGTAATGTCAGGAGAGCTTGTTGAATTCCAAAACGGAGTTCGAGGACAAGCATTCAACTTAGAAGAAAACTCCGTAGGGGTTGTAATCTTCGGTGATTATATTAAAATTGAAGAAGGTTTTTCCGTTAAACGTGTAGGAAAGATCTTCGAAGTTCCAGTGGGACCAGAACTTCTCGGTCGTGTGCTTAACCCACTCGGGGAAGTGATCGACGGAAAAGGACCTCTGAACGCAAAAAAAACAAGACCTGTTGAGTCACCAGCTCCAGGGATTGCGATGAGAAAATCAGTTCATGAACCAATGCAAACAGGAATCAAAGCAATTGATGCGATGATCCCCATTGGACGTGGACAAAGAGAGCTCATCATTGGTGACCGCGGAACAGGAAAAACTTCCATCGCGATCGACACCATCATCAACCAAAAAGGAAAAGGTGTGATCTGCGTTTACGTAGCGATTGGACAAAAAGCATCTACTGTTGCTTCCACCATCGAAATGTTACGCGAAAAAGGTGCATTAGAATATACGATCATCGTATCGGCAAACGCATCTGAACCTGCTCCTATGTTATACATTGCACCTTACTCTGGTGCGACTATGGCTGAATACTTTATGTATGAAGAAGGGAAAGCAACACTCGTTGTTTATGATGACCTTTCTAAACAAGCCGTAGCATACCGACAAATGTCACTTTTACTTCGCCGCCCACCAGGTCGTGAAGCATATCCTGGGGACGTATTCTACCTTCACTCTCGCCTCCTTGAAAGAGCAGCGAAACTTGATGATAAATTTGGTGGTGGGTCTATGACAGCACTTCCAATCATTGAAACTCAAGAAGGGGAAGTATCTGCATACATTCCTACCAACGTAATTTCCATCACTGATGGTCAGATTTACCTTCAATCCAACCTATTTGCATCGGGCCTTCGCCCTGCGGTGGATGTGGGAATTTCTGTATCACGGGTTGGATCTGCTGCGCAAATCAAAGCGATGAAAAAAGTAGCGGGAACTCTCAAGTCCGACCTTGCACAGTTCCGTGACTTAGAAGCGTTTGCACAGTTAGGAACAGAACTCGACCCAGTGACACAAGCACAGCTTGATCGTGGATACCGAGTCCTTGAAATTCTCAAACAACCAAACAATTCTCCCACTCCGGTAGAAGAACAAGTGATCTCCATCTTTGCTGTAACCAAAGGTTTTATGGATACAATTCCTACAGCTAAGGTTCGTGAATTTGAAACTTACCTTTTGAAAACGATGAGAGAACAACACTCTGAAATTTTGGAAGAAATCAGAACTGCCAAAGAAGTAAAACAAGAAGCAGCTCTGCAAAAAACAATCAAGTCGATTGCTGAACATTTTCTAGCAAAGAATAATTAAGGGGAAAGATCTTGGCGACACCGCGTGAGATAAAAAAGAGGATTAACTCGGTTAAAAACACGAGAAAAATCACTCGAACGATGGAGATGGTCTCCACGGCAAAGGCAAAAAAAGCCACTAACAAAGTGAATGCGGCAAAACCGTATGCCGATTTAACTCGTGAGTTAGTATCTTCTTTGTCTAGCCTTGCTGGGATCATCCACAGCCCTTACTTAAGGAAGCCGGACAAAATCCGAAAAGTTGCTATCCTTGCGATTGCCGCAAACCGTGGGTTATGCGGTGGTTTTAACTCCAACCTTCTTCGTATGGTCAAAAACCGTATCGAAGAGTTGAAGTCAAAAGGTGTGGAAGTTGAAGTCCATGCAGCAGGGAAAAAGGCAATTTCTTTCTTTAAATTTGCAAAAGTTGAGTTGGTAACAACACATACCAATATCGATGATAAAGCAGGAAGTAAGGAAGCAAACGATCTTGCTTCTTACTTTATGGAACGTTTTGCAAATGAATCAGTGGATTCAGTTGAAATTATTTCCACTCATTACTATTCGGCAGCAACTCAAAAACCGGAGATCACGACGGTTCTTCCTTTATCAATGGAAGATTCAAGTGTGAAAGGATCTTCTGGTCCAGAGGTTTTGTATGAACCGGATCCAAAAACTATTTTGGAAAACCTACTTCCTATGGTGATCAAAACTACTTTTGTTAAAATCATTTTAGAGTCGGTAGCTTCCGAACACATTGCACGAAGAGTGGCAATGAAAGCAGCTACGGATGCTGCTGGTGAGATGATCAAACTTCTGACTCGCGGTTACAACCGAGTACGTCAGGCAAAAATTACGCAGGAAATTTCAGAAATCGTAGGGGGAGCGGAAGCCATCTCCTAACAAAGGTCTTTCGGAGTATATATGAATAAAGGTAAAATTAAACAAATCATCGGTTCGGTAATGGACATCAGTTTTGAATCCGGGAATATGCCTGAGATCTACAATGCTGTTGAAATCCAATCTAAAGTGAACGGCAAAGACGTAACTATTACTGCAGAAGTGCAACAGCACATTGGAGACAACACGGTTCGTGCGATCTCCCTTCAATCCACTGACGGATTAAAAAGAGGATTAGAAGTCATTGATACAGGAGTTCCAATTTCTGTTCCGGTAGGAACAAAAACTCTTGGTCGTATCTTTAACGTACTTGGTGAGGCTATCGACGAACTCGGTGACCTTCCTAAAGACGTAAAAAAGATGCCAATCCATAGAAACGCTCCTTCTTACGAAGAAATTAAACCTAAAACTGAGATTTTTGAAACAGGAATCAAGGTAATCGATCTACTCGCTCCTTATATCAAGGGGGGAAAAACAGGACTATTCGGTGGTGCTGGGGTAGGGAAAACGGTTCTTATCCAAGAGCTTATCAACAACATTGCAAAACAACATGGTGGTTACTCTGTGTTCGCTGGTGTGGGTGAAAGAACTCGTGAAGGAAACGACCTTTGGAACGAGATGAAGGAATCGGGAGTTATCGACAAAACAGTTCTTTGTTTTGGTCAGATGAACGAACCACCAGGTGCTCGTCTTCGTATCGCACTTTCTGCATTAACTATGGCAGAAAACTTCCGTGATGAATCCGGATCAGACATTTTACTTTTCGTAGATAATATCTTCCGTTTCTCGCAAGCAGGGTCTGAAGTATCGGCCCTTCTTGGTCGTATGCCATCTGCGGTAGGATACCAACCAACTCTTTCTACAGAGATGGGTGGATTACAAGAGCGGATTACATCAACGGTTCGTGGTTCCATCACTTCGGTGCAAGCGATCTACGTTCCTGCCGACGACTTAACTGACCCGGCTCCAGCAACGGCGTTTGCTCACTTAGATGCAACAACGACATTATCTCGGGCGATTTCTGAAAAAGGGATTTATCCTGCTGTGGATCCGCTCGATTCCACATCACGCATCATGAACCCACAAATCGTTGGGGAAGAACACTACAACACAGCGCGTGAAGTACAAAGAATCCTTCAAAGATACAAAGACCTTCAAGATATCATTGCGATCCTTGGTATGGACGAACTTTCTGAGGATGACAAAATTCTAGTATCTCGTGCTCGTCGTTTGGAGAAATTCCTTTCTCAACCGTTCCACGTAGCGGAACAGTTCACTGGTCGACCTGGAAAGTATGTAAAATTGGAAGATACCATCCGTTCCTTCAAAGGAATCATTGAAGGTAAGTATGACACACTTCCAGAACAAGCCTTCTATATGGTCGGTTCGATTGACGAAGCGATCGAAGCGGCAAAACAACTCAAAGGTTAATTCGGATGAGTAAAGAACTGACTTTAACGGTCATCTCACCCGACAAAATCCTTTATCAGGGCAAGGCAGAATCAGTGATTCTGCCAGGTTCTGTGGGTTATTTTGGAATTTTGCCAGGACATGCCACACTTGTTTCCCAACTCGATTTCGGGCTCATCAAATTGCATTCTGCAGGAAAAGAGTTCCGAATCGCCATCGATGGGGGTTTCTGTGAAGTGAGAAATGACCAAATCCGAGTGCTTACCGAAGGTGGAGATTCTGAGGATGATTTGTCCCATGACCACGCGGTAGAACTCCTAGAGGAAGCGGAAGCCCTTCCGGTTTCGAAAGACAAAGAAATTCTTCTAAAGAAAGCAAAAGTTCGCATTTTACTGCACGAACGTTAATTTTTTTCCCCCCTTCTTGCCGAAAATAAACCAGAGGGGGATTTCCTTTGGCTATAGATTGGATTCGACGTTCTGTATTGGTGACGATACTTTTGACCGGATTCTATTACTTAAAGGAAAACCCTGATTTGCGAAAAAGAATCTATTCTGAACAACCGATTCGTGTTAGAATTGAGGGACCAGTAAGGAACCCTGGATTCTATTCCTTGGATGCAGGTGCAAACGGAAAGGATTTGATTGAATTGGCGGGTGGATATATACCCGGAACGCAAATCAAAATGGAGGACAGTATCTTGGAACAGCCGTTAGAGGATGGCCAGGTACTAAATTTGGGAAAACGGTAATCGAGGCGAATGGCGGATCAAGAACAGAATAAAAACGAAGATCTAGAAAACATCGAACCTATACTTGATGAAGACTCGTTTTCCTTGGATTTGGATGATTTTGATATGGGTGATGATGACTTAGATGTATCGCCTGGAATTGAAGCACCAAATCTCGACGATATTTCCGCCTTTGATGAGGAAGATGATTCCATTTCCGATATGGTTGCTTCCTCAGATTCATATGATGATTTATTAGATATAGATTTAGATTCTGATTTAAACTTACTTGGGGAAGAAGACCCCATTTTGCATGATGAAGACATTCATGCTGATTTTTCTGACTACGAAGAAGAGTCAGAAAAAGAAAATTCCAAAAGCCCCGCAAAACAATCATATAACGAAGCACTTGATGAAGATCTTGAATTAGAGTTCGATGATGATTTGATTGATCTTGATAAAGAAATTGAATCAATTCTTAACGGTGCCGATGGAATTTTAACTTCCAAAAAATCCAGACAAGAAACAGAGGATGAAGAAGAAGGACCAATTTCTCTTTCCTTGGAAGAACTAGAAAACATCACTGGAAATTTGGAAGAAGAAGATCATTTAGGGGAACCAGAACGCTCAAACTTTGACGAAGAAGACCATACTAATAATCTTATCGACGAACATTCTGATCTTGATTTAGATTTAGACGATTCAGAAATTGATACAAACCTTGCTTTCGATGAAGAAGGAAAACCACAATTTGATTTAACAGATCATGACGATGAAGATTCCTTTATTCCTAAAGATGATTTGGGACCTGGGACAGAGGAAGAAGATACAAGTTTCAAACCACTAGTCGATCCAGAAGAAGAAGAACTATTCGGGAAGAATAAAGAAGATGAAAATCTTACTTTATCTGACGAAGAACTGGGTAGCATACTTGGCGCTGGCGGTGAAGCGAGTTTAGAGGAAACTTTAGGTTCTGAAGAAGAATTCCTCACATCAGATGAAGAGTCTGATCTTCCTAGTTTCACTGATGAAGAAGGCGGCTTTGACCTGTTAGGTGGAGAACTTGAAACGCCTGAAGAAGAACCTAATTTAGAAGTGGATGAAGAAGAAGATGATGAAGGTCCACTCACATTATCATTAGAAGAATTAGAAAACATTTCTGGCGAAGCTGTTGAAGAGGATTTTGAAGAACCTACACTAGACATTCTAAACGAAGAATTAGAAGACGAATCTATCACTTTAAGTCCAGACGAACTTGGTAATATCATTGCAAGTGATCCAATTGAAGAAACAGAAGAATCCGAAACTTCTGAAATGGAAGGAACTGACGAACTAGAAACGGACCTCGGTGATGATTTCGGTTTTGATTTAGGAGAACCGGAATCCGAGCTACAAGAATCTGAAAGTTCAGAAGAAGGACTTGAAGGCCAAATGGAAGGTTTTGAATATTCTGAAGAAGAAGACGAAGGACCAATTGCACTTTCAATGGAAGAATTGGAATCCATTGCTTCTGATGCTGAAGAAAGTTCAGAAGAAGAACTTGTAGATAGTTTTGACCGCGCACCACTTCCTTATGAGGAAGAACTGGCTCCAAAATCTGATTTGATGGAAGAGGATGAAGAAGATGAATCCATTGCTTTATCAATGGAAGAGTTGGAAAACATTACTGCCTCCGAAGAGGAAGATGAAGAAGTTTCAGCAAATGAAATCTCAGACTCCTTAGAGGCTGAATTGGAACCAGAAAATGTTACTCTTTCTCCCGAAAGTTTGGATGAAATCTTAGGAGAAGAACTCCCTGGTGATGAATTAGAAGATATCGCTGACCTTCCTGTTGAGGAAGAATTTTCTTTGTCAGAACAAATTAGCGATGAGGATTCATCAGAACTTGATTTTAACTCTGTCGAAGAACAAGACTTAGTTGAACATGAAGCAGATATAGATTTTGGAGATTTAACATCAGATTCAACAGAAGATGATAGTTTTGATTTATCAATTAGTGATTCACCTAAAGAAACTAGAGTTCCGACCTTGGCATCGGATGATTCGGAAGTATACGAAGTTGATTTAGATGAGTATGCAATGGAAGGAAAACTTTCTCCATTGGAAGAGCTCCGTAAATCAGATGTATCTGCACCAGAGGAAAAACAAACGTCAGCTGAAGAAGCTTTTGCAGAAGCAGGTAGTGAAAATTTATCAGCTGGTGATCGAAAAAAAGTTCTGGGTTACTTAGACAATTTACTTGGGAACCTTCCTGATGAAGTCATTCGCGAATTCTCGAAATCACAATACTTCGAGTTATACAAGAAAATGATGAAAGAATTGGAGTTATAAAGTGGGACTTCTCGACAGAGCCGAAGAAATTAAAAAAACTTCGGGGTCCCAGGCTCCAAAAGTTACCTCTGAAATACAAGATAAACCATCTTTATTAAAAAAAGCAGAACATTTCCGTGAAGAGATTGAAACTCCGAAAACCGAATCTGTACCGGTAGCAGACTCCGACTCTGAATGGTTAGACGATGATTTTCAAGAGACTCTTCCAACAGAAATTGGAGACCTCCCAAATCCTGATGGGGAGGAAGAATTTGATTTAAGTGATATTCCTGAGCTAACAGATGCTGATTTTGGTGAATTAGCAGATGAGGCATGGGATGAAAATCCAATCTCACAATTAGAAGATGATTTTGAAAATAGTCCCAATGATTATCAACCAATATTAGATGAAGATTCCGAAACTGAGCCTCTTGCAGAACCTGATTTAGATTTTGATTTGCCTGCAGAGGAAGAAGTTTCACCTGAGTTAGCGGCAGACCTCCCGTCTAACGAAGAACCACCACCTGAGCCAACAATAGAAAATGAACCAGAGTTTGGTGATGATTTAGTGGATAGAGATTTTCACGACGATACAACTGAAACTGATGCACCACTCCCTGAAATAAATATTTTTGATGAGTGGGAAAACGAGGCTAAAAAAGAAGCCGCAAAACAACCGCTAAGACCAACTAAAGATGATCCAGCTCCTATAGGCGAAGATGTATTATTCGATGACGAATCTGATTTTGGTACTGCACCAATGTCTTATCATCTTGCTTCCAAAAAACGAATCGAGAATTACCAAGCAATATTTGAAATTACAAAGGAAATTGCCTCTTCCAAAGAATTTTCTGATTACTTTGATAATTTAGTTTATAGTTTGATCGGTCAAGTGGGATGTAATTCAGTCGTAGTCCTTACGTCCACGAATCCAAAAAATCCAAAATGGGAAGCAGTTGCTGTGCAAGGGATACAATCCAAAGATTCTTGGTATCTCTCACCTAACGATGAAATCTATTCACGTATATCCGATTCGGAGACAGTCATTTATGCAGGTGAATTCAAATCCTCCCGTTTGCCTAGTCGAGAGTTAAATTTATTAAACGAAATGGGTTCTGAAATCCTAGTTCCGATTCGACATGGTGGTAAATGTTTTGGATTATTATCATTAGGAAAACTAATTAATGGGGAAGAATATATCACCGATGATTTAGAATTTGCAAAAATTGTAGGTGATATTGCAGGTTCTGTATTTGAAAGAGTATCTGAATTTGAGTTAATAAATGAAAATTTAGTTCATGCAAAAGAAGTTATAGAAATTAATGAATCGGTTTTGCGGTTTGCACGTGAATTTGCTCGTGTTCGGAAAATGGATGAAGCCTTCGATCTTCTTATTGATAACATCAAGCAAAAGTTAGGTGTAAAGCAGTTTTCCTTTTTAGTTTTAGATTCTGAAACTCGTTCTGATTACATTGTATTCGGTTCTAATTTTATACTTCCTGAGCGAGCGAAAGATTTTAAGCTAAGTAAAGATTCTGATATTGTTGGAATGGTTTCCAATGTTCCTGGAGTCTATAAATTAGAGAATTTTAGAGAAGATGCCGAATTAAAGTCAATTTTTACTAACGATGAATTAGGCATCATGAGCGAATTTACGATCTTACCTGTTATCAACTTAAATTGGCTCGTGGGTATGGTCATTGTTCATTCTACTGGATCTGCTTGGACAGACACTACGAGAGATGTAGCCGTGACTCTTTTGGAAACTTCTGCTCCTGTATTTGCCAATCTTTTGATTTTACAAGAAAAAGAAGCTTTATTTAGAAATCCTTTTAATCCATTGGAAACAAGGATATTAAATGAAATTGAAAAAGCATCACAGATGAATACTAATTTCACAGTATCGTTATTTAAGATTCAAAATGTTTCTCGAATGGTACATTTAGTGGGTGCAGGAACATTTGCCCGCTATGCGGATGCCCTCAGAAAAACCATGATGGATCATATTGGAGAACTGGATTTTTTCACGAGAGTAGGTCAAGGAAAGTTTGCTATGGTCCTTCATGGCAAAGACAAAGAAGAAACTGAAATAGTGATTAAAAAAATAAAATCTTCTTTTTCCAAAAAAGAAGAAGCTATCATTGGATCCTTTCGAGCTACTTATCGTGTATTAAATTTATCTTATCCTCATGATACAAAGGACAAAAATCAGTTTTTGGAAATGGTTGAAGAAGCCTAAGTAACTACCTGTGTTATTTAACTCTCTTTCTTTTCTTTTTCATTTTCTTCTATTCTACACTATTTATTATTTTGTTTCCTATCGAATTCGAAAATATCTGCTTTTGGCTTTTGGGATTTATTTTTATTCAAAGTGGAATGTTAACGCTACAATTCTATTGCTTCTTTCTGTGGCATTTAACTATAGTTTGGCTAGGTTTTTGTCACAACTCTCTGGGAAAAAGAGGAAAGTCCTTTTCGTATTCGCAATTTTTACTAACTTATTCTATCTTGGCGCGTTTAAGTATTTTATCTTTGTTTGGGAATTATTTTCTGATTTAAGAATTGGTTTTGGTTTTCCTGGATTAACATGGAAACCTGAAATTTTGTTACCCATTGGTATTTCTTTTTATACATTTCATAATATTAGTTATTTGATAGAAGTTTATGATGAAAGAATTCTTCCTTGTAAGAGTTTTTTTACTTTTGCTATATATGATTTGTTTTTCCCTTTATTGTTGCTCGGTCCAATTGAAAGACCTGGTAATCTTATACCACAAATAGAATCGGAACAAACCATTACTAAAGAAAAAGTTTGGAATGGTATATCTTTGTTTATTTGGGGAGTTTTTATAAAATCAACCATTGCAGATCCATTTTCTCGTTATGTAGAAATCCATTCTCCGAACTTTGATTCCTTAGAACCTGGGATTTTGTGGATTGTCGCTCCAGTGATAGCGTTTCAAGTGTATGCTGATTTTTTTGGATATTCTCTCTGTGCAATGGGGCTTGCCGAAATGATGGGTTTTCAATTGATGAATAACTTCAAAAGACCATTTTTTGCATCCAATCCTTCTCTGTTTTGGTCCAAATGGCATATTTCTTTATCTACTTGGTTACGTGATTATGTTTATATTAAGTTAGGTGGAAACCGGCATGGTTTCTTTCGTGAAAACATAAACTTAATGGTTGTTTGGTTCCTTGCGGGAATTTGGCATGGGGCAGGCTATGGTTTTTTGATTTGGGGAGTATATTTAGGGCTTTGTTTGGTATTCTATCGTTCTTTAAAACATTATGGGTTTGTAAAGGAATCAAATCATATCCAATTTATCCTTGGGATATTTCTTACGTTTTATAGTTTTTCATTAGGGCTACTATTATTTCGAATTCAATCGCCAATGGAAACAAAGTTGATTTTGGAAAACTTATCCCATTTACCAAACGTATCTTCCATACCAATTATGGTTTTATTAACCATAATCCCATTGTTAGCATTTGATTTATGGCAAGAGTGGAAAGATACCGACAGGCCCAATTTTTTTATTTCATCGAAACCCTTTTCCTTTTTGATAATGTTTTTTTTCTTATTTCTTTGGTTTTCTTTATTTTCACCTTTTGGGAAACAGGATTTCTTTTATTTCCAGTTTTAGTTTAGCCTATGAAACCAATTTATTTTTTATGCACATTCATTCTTCTTTCTCTTTTTATGCATCTTACCGTCGAGTGGATTGTGCCTTTTTGTGAAACAACTTCTTCTTATTGGTATCTATCAAACGAACGGAAGATTAACTCAGATGCAAAAGTATTGGTATTAGGTGATAGCCAAATAGTAACCGGAGTGACTCCTCAGTTAATTGCAGAAATTGAAGGTGTTACCATAAATGAAGTTGTGTATTTGCCGAAACCTAGCCAACAACCGGAAGGAATTTTATTGGAATCTTTGGAGGTTCTTTCCAAGATTCCGAAACTTAAAAAGGTCTATGTAAACCTCTCTCCACTAAATACCAGTAAAAATTCTGTGACTGATGCTAATCGGCAACTATTCCTATCCTTCGGAAGTTTTTCCTTATACACGATCACTCATCCATTATTACGTAAGGCTTATTTTTCCAATTTAACTGATTTGAGTTGGAAGCTAATCATAAAGATATTTCCATACTTTGGACTAAGTTCGAATATCAATCGTTTGGTGTATGATCCCATTGCACAAATAGATGTTTCGCGAAGAAAAAAGGAATTTCTTTACATAAAGGAAAGTATGGAAAAAAACCAAGGATCTTGGGTTTGGAAATTCATTGGAGATGATCCAAACTTAGATGAGAAGGAAGAATTTCCACACCGCAGTTCACAGGTTCTTTCTGGTAAAAGGGAATTATCAATTCACTTATGGTTCGAATTTATCCGACTTTGGAAAGAAAGAGGAGTAAAGGTGGTTTTTCTTCGTATCCCATTTTCTCCGAAAATGGAAAAAGACATTTTGGCAACAAAAGCAAACTTAGTGGCGGATGAGTTTTTCCAAACAATTAAAGCTGAAGTAGGTCCAAAGCGGAGTGTGGAAGTTTTAGATTTTAAATCGGAATTTTTAGAAGACTATCAGTATTTTGGAGATTTGACACATCTCAACCAAAAGGGAAGAGATGCTTTTGCTGTAATTTTGAAAAAGGCTTTATTTGATCACACCCACTCTACGGCCCAAGGCATGTAGGTTGATTCCCCAACCGAGTCCAAAAAATTGTTTTGGCGTTAGGATTTCCTCTGTACTTGGGTCCCAAATATCTTTCACAAATGCTTCTGCTGAAATTTCTGTTCCGTATGGGATTCCCCAAAAATTTTTATCTTCACCGTATGACATGAATCACCTCACTATTTAGCCAAATCTTATGATTTGCTGGATTCTACCATAGAATAAAATTCTTGGAAATGGTAAGCGGAATCATGCGGACCTGGACAGGCCTCTGGATGGTATTGGACTGCCATAACTGGAAGGCCTGTAATTTTTAGACCTGCAACTGTTTGATCAAATAAGTTGATCCTTGTAATCGGCATCTCTTTTGTGGATTCACCAAGAACATGGAAACCGTGGTTTTGGGATGTAATTTCAATTTTGCCAGTTTCTTCATTTCTGACAGGATGGTTTCCACCTCTATGACCAAACTTGAGTTTGGCGGTCTTTTTGCCTAAGGCTAAACCAATGATTTGGTGGCCTAAACAAATTCCAAAGAGAGGTTTTTTAGCATCCATAATGGCTTTTGCAGAGGAAATGGCATAGTCCAACGGTGCTGGATCCCCAGGACCATTGGAAAGGAAAAATGCATCAAAACCTTCTTTTAGTAAATCTTCAGCTTTAGTTTTGGCAGGGAAAACATGAACATTGAATCCCGCTGCATCCAAAAGTTTTAAAATGTTTCTTTTGATTCCGAAATCATATACTGCAAGTTTAAACTTACTAGGAGAATGGGCACCAAATACATAAGGTTTTTCGCAAGTGACCACTTGGGCCAAGTCTTGGCCTTCCATAGAAGGAGCCTTTTTGACTGCCTCCAAAAAAGAATCATCGTAAGTTTCGCTAATGAAAATTCCACAAGACATGGCACCTGAGTTACGAATCATGCGCGTTAGTTTGCGAGTATCGATTCCTTCAATCGCTGGAACACCAAATCGGATCAAAAAATCACTTAGTGTTTCTTTGGATTGAAAGTTAGAAGGACGTTTTACGTATTCTTTGACGATGAGTCCAGAAGCCTGTATCCTATCTGATTCCATGTCATCAGGATTGATTCCATAGTTCCCAATCATAGGGTAAGTGAGTGTCACAAGTTGGCCTTTGTAGGAAGGATCAGTAATGATTTCCTGATATCCCGCCATAGAGGTATTAAAGACTACCTCACCAATCGAATTCTTATTTGCACCGAAGGATCGGCCCTTCATGACCGTTCCGTTTGCTAAAACCAAAAAAGCCTGCATCCAGTCCATTCCAAAGAAATGGTCCCTAATGACGAACAAAAATTCATCAATCTTTTATGTAATAACGTTTTATCCTATCGTAATGGTAATCCCCATCGATTTCTACAGTTTCCATTCGGGAAAGGGAATCTTCCATTTCTTTGGCAATCTCTGGTGTTATGGTTATATAATTCCTTTTGCCTCTCACCAAATAGTCAATTTGGCCAGTCTGCCCATCGGCTTCGATGACCTGACCTTGGATCCTTTTGGACTGAGGACTTGAGGAACGAATCGAAACCTGAAATTTCTGGAAAATATGAGGTTTCCCCAAACAAAGCCAAATCTCAGAAGTGGGGTTCAATTGCGTGGCTTTGCCTTCAATATTGTGTTTTTCGAAGGATTGGTTGCCAAGGGCCAACCTCATGGTGTCGGCATCACAATAGATTGTTTTCTCCCGTAAATTGGTAGGGTCCAAATAACGGAACTGTGGTTCCGGTCCATTTGCATCCCAATGAACCAATTCGCCTGAAAAACGAATGATTTTGCGTTCCCGACCAAAATTCTCGCTGGAAAACAGAACAAAAAGCAAGAACAATCTGCAAATAAGGAATTGTTGCCTAGACGGCATTAGACTCATTCGAATTACCACATTTAACACAATTTTCGTTTAAATTTAACAATTTTATTTGACAAATCCTAGAAGAACGACTAGTTTCATTGCAATTGTCGGTATGAACGGTTGCTCACTTGCATTCGTTTGTCCACAGGAATGAAAAAAAATTCAGGAAACACTCACTAAGGAGTAATCATCAAATGCTCAAATCTCTTCGCTTTGGAATGATGGGGTTCTTACTTTTGTGCTTAGCTGGTAGCTTAAGCGCACAATCCGGTCCTCGCTCGTATTTTATGGTCGGTCTAGGTATGCAATTTGACCTAGCGCAACTCGGCGGAACTATCACAAAAGATGGTCTCGATTCTCGCCTTCCAGTTACTAATAACGCAGGTGCTTTGACTGGTGGACAACAAAAAGCCATTTATTCAGAAAACACTTTGGTCAGCTTAAAAAGATCTACTGGTGGAGTGATCGGTGGAAAAAATAGCGGAGCGATGACTGGTGGTAACATTAACATCGGTTACGAAAAAGAAGGAATCTTCGGACTCAACAATCTCTTTTTCCGTATCAATGCTAACTACACTACTAAAATTGCCGGTGGTGATACAACATCTACAGTAATGGGTTACAAATGGTTAGACCAAGAGTGGAATTATACTGCTGTAACAGTTCCTACTTACATTGGTGTTAAATTATACAATGCAGCTAACGATACAGCTGTTTACATCGGTGGTGGTGTGAACTACTTTAAAGGTATGTGGAATGTATCTGGAACAATCAACGCTCCTGGTTTAGAGTTAATGACTGCTGGACTAGGTTCTAATGGTTCTCCACTACTTGGTCGTGGGGGCGCTCTTTTGGGTGATGTTCCAAGTCCAGGTGTTGCAAAAGAAAATGCAAAATTTGGTGCTAGTGGATTCGGTTTCAACTGGATCGTAGGAGCTCAAACAAAAGTAACTGACAAAGGTCACCTTTTCTTCGAATTGGAAACTATCCTTTCAGCAGGAATGGGTGTTGCGGGTGTAACATCTGTTGGTGGTGCTAGTGCACTTGCTCCTTGGGCAGCTTACCCAGTAGTAGTGGGTGGACAAACTTACCGTGTAGGTTACAAAATCGAAATTTAATCTGTCTTAGCTGATTAGATTAAAAGCCGGAGTTGGGATTTCCAACCCCGGCTTTTTTTATTTCATCAGTAAAGTGATGAATTCTTTATCTTTTGTGGTAAGGCTACTGGTTTCATGTGTAAATAATTCCAATTTAAGTTTGTTGTAAACATTCCAAATCTCTGCATGGTGATTTATGGATTCAGAAACTAACGCCACTTTTGTGATAAATGAAAATGCTTCGATAAAATTACGGAATTCTTTTTCAAATTTGAAAATTGGTTTTCCATCTTTTTTGTCTAATTTCCATTCCTTGTAATGATCTAAAAGATTTTCAATTTCCTCTTCTGATAAACTTGTTGGTTTTTCTCTCATAATTTCTCCTTTCGTTTATGAAAAACAATCAAATACAATCCCGTTAGAATGAGAGCAGCACCTGCGAGTTTTTTCTCGTCAAAAGGTTCTTTCATAAACAATATACCAACAAACATTAAGAAGATGGGTTCAATAAGCAAAGTTGCATTGAGTTTACTGATAGGTAAATAATTATGTGCTTCAAAATAAAAGGCTCTACCTAAAAAATAACCAAGAAGTGAAAATAAACCAAGTGTAACTATGATAAAAAGATCAGGAAAATGAAAACTTCCAACAGATAGGGAATAAATAAAGAAAAACAAACTCAAAAGTAAGAGTCTTAAATAAGCATATTCTAATCCTAAAATTTCAGGGATGAATCTTTTTATCATATAACTTTGGATCGCAAAAAGAAAGGCACTGAGTAAAATACAAAATGCCGACAAAACATTGATTTGGCCTTCCAATGTGGAAATCATATATATTCCCAAAATAGCAATCAGGATTCCAAAAACTTCTGTACTATGTAACTTTTCTCCTAAGAAAAAAACTCCAAGTAATACATTGTAAAGAACTGTTGTTTTGATAAGAATGGCGGCGGGACCTAAATCGGTTTGTTTGAGAGCATAGTAATATAAAACGATCCCTATTGCATTAGAAACAGTTCCTAAGGTTAAAATGTAACCATCTCTTTTTATCGTTGTGACCACCTTAATTCTTCTGCTTTTTGAAATTAAAAAATAGGGTGTCACCACTAAAAATGAAAACCCAACTCCAAAGAGAGCAGCTATTTCTGGTTCCAAATTAAACTTTCGAAAAATCTCTTTAAACCCAATGACCTCAAAGGCAAAAAAAACTCCCGTCAGAAATACAAAAAAATATCCTTTTTTTTCGTTACCAGTCAATGGGTTTCTTTCCTTGTGTAAGTAAGTATTCGTTGGTTTTAGAGAAATGTTTGTTTCCCAAAAATCCTCTGTAAGCAGAAAGAGGAGAGGGATGTGCTGATTTTAAAACCAAATGTTTGTTTGGTGGGATGAGAAATTCTTTTTTCTGAGCGAATGATCCCCATAACAAAAACACTAGATTCGATTTTTTCTCCGCCAAGATTTTGATGGTAGCATCAGTAAATTCTTCCCAACCTTTGTTTTGATGAGATCCTGCTTTGTCTTTTTGCACAGTTAGCGTTGCGTTTAAAAGAAGGACACCTTGGTTTGCCCAATGGGTTAAGTTCCCTGATTTTGGGATGGGTTTTTGTAAATCGTCTGCTATTTCTTTAAAGATATTTTGTAAGGATGGAGGAAAGGGAACTCCTTCATTGACGGAAAAACAAAGTCCATGTGCTTGTCCTGGGCCGTGGTAGGGATCTTGACCAAGGATCACCACTTTTACTTGGTCAAAAGGACAAGAATCAAATGCATTGAAGATCAATTTTGCAGGAGGATATACGGTAGAGGTTTTGTATTGGTCTCTGACCCATTCTCGTAAGTTAGTAAAATAAGTTTTTTCAAATTCCTCCTTGAGAACTTCTTTCCAACCAGATTCAATTTGTACGTCTTTCAATTCTTCCCTCCGAATGAAAGTATAATACCCGTAAGTCGATTCCTCCATGTGTGACATGGATGGTTTTTTTAGAAAAACTTCGAAGTTCTCTCATACAATCGCTCCATTTTTCTTCTGTAGGGCATAGGATAAAACCTATGAGTTTAGGATGATTTTTTGTGAGTTTTAAAAGTTCTTCCAATCGTTTCCCAATTTTAGAATACAGCTTTTCTTCAGGTCCAATCCTTTCATTTTTACGAAGACCATACGGTGGGTTTAGAGGTAAAAAATAATGGGCAGCTTCTGATTCTTCTTCCGGTAAAACAGGAAAGGTTCTTAAAAAATCAGAAATACTATGATCCCAATGAGATACTTGAATTATTTTTCTCCAACGTTTGAACTCTTCTAACCAGTAACTTTCTAGAGCCGGGTCTGTATCCTGGATGACAATGGGAGTAGATGTGATTGGTGTTAAAGAAAGTTGTTCCTTTTTTTTCTTTTTGAAATGTTCCAACGATTTTTCTGGAAACAAAATTAGTTGAAAAAACAAAAAATCTCTAGGTAGGGAAAGAAGAGAAATGTTCTCTTCCTGTAACGCCCATTCGGTGGCGAATGTCAATGTACCAGCAAATGGAATGTATAAACCAGTCACATTTTTTTTGGGAACCAAAAAGATATCAAAACATTGTTGGATTAAAATTTGTGTTAAGTCTTCCGGGACAGGGGCACTGGTTGGGAAATTTGATTTAATACCTCGTTTATATGCTGGTTCTCCCATTACAGACAGAGAAACTGTGATTTCATCTTCGAAATAACTAATATGTAAGTTTTCTTTGATTTCGTAGAACCGTGTATTTGGGTCAGAAAACAAAGGTTTTGCGATTGTAACAGCCTCAGTTAGGATTCGTTCCCATTCTTCTTCTCTTACTTCAGAAGATTTGTCCCAATCTTTCGTACGCCCAATTACCAGTCGAACGTCCCTTAAAAAAAGACCGTGAAACAAAAGATAGGCGATTTGGTGTGAATTCGTGTTTTCTAGTTTAATTTTTTCAGAAAAAACGCGTATATTTGGTTCAGGTTGGTTGGGAAGTGGGACAGTTTGTAAAATCTCTTTGATTTTTTCTCCAGACCAAGTTGCTGTTCCAGGTGGAAAATACACCTCCCAACTCAGGGTTGTTCCGGTTTGTGGTTTGCGGATTCTAAATTTCCAATTCATCTTTTCCTTGCTCTGGACCTTTCTTTCGAGAAATTGTCTTCTAATATGTCCAGGATCTTCACTCCGGAACTCTTTTTGGTGATTGCCGCCATTCTTTGGGGTGGAACCTTTGTGGTCATCAAACTTGCGCTGGATTCAGTGCCTCCCTTTCTATTTTTAGCTGTCAGGTTTTGGCTCGCCGGAATTGTCACCTTACTCCTTTACCGAAAGACTTTGTTTTCCAAAGCAAACCGCAGATGGGACTATATATTTCCTGCCTTTTTTGTCGCTTGTTCTGCTCTTTTAGGATATGTATTTCAAACCATTGGCCTTGTTTATACAACCGCCACTCAGTCTGGTTTTATGACCGGGGCTTATGTTGTCTTTGTACCCTTATTACAAATTGCTATAGAACGTCGGCTTCCATCCATTCGAACTTGGATTGCTGTTTTGATTGTTGTGGTTGGATTATTTTTGATTTCTCAAAATGGAAAATCCTATGAAGAAATTCTTAAATCCACTGGTTTTGGATTGGGTGATGGGCTCACGCTGATCGGTGCATTTTTCTTTGCGATTTATATCATATTAATTGATATATTTAGTAAAAAGATTCCTGCACAAATTTTGGTATCCTTTGAGATTCTACTCATCGCGATTGTATCTACAAGTTTATTTCCAGTGGAATCCATATTTTTAAATCAATCCATCTCCATACATTTTG
Source organism: Leptospira montravelensis (assembly GCF_004770045.1). NCBI lineage: Bacteria > Pseudomonadati > Spirochaetota > Leptospiria > Leptospirales > Leptospiraceae > Leptospira > Leptospira montravelensis. The sequence continues at coordinate 80,668 of NZ_RQFO01000017.1, read as the reverse complement.
ATTTAAAATTTTGGATTGGAGTCATATATACTTCTATTTTTGCAACGATTTTCACAACCCAAATTCAAACCAGATACCAGAAAGCAGTTCCTCCCGCAAGAGCAGGTTTACTCTATAGTTTAGAGCCTGTGTTTTCTTTTTTTCTCGCATATCTAGTGTTAGGCGAAAGATTGGGAATTGTAGGGACTATTGGTTCCGGTCTTACCCTTTTTGGAATTGTGTTTTCTGAATTAGGTAAATGGAACCAGAGAGAAGAATAACACACCGGTAATACATCTCCTCTCCATTTTTGATAGATTAAATGATCTGGTGTTCTTTGAGTGCGTGGTAAAGAATTCCAATGGTTACTTTAAGAATGGATAAAACTGGGATTGCGAGTAACATCCCAAAGATTCCGAAAAAATTTCCGCCAACGGCAATTCCGATGAGTATTGCTAGTGGGTGAAGTGAAACTGCATTGGCAATGACCACTGGTTGTACAATCGCATTGTCTACTAGCTGTGCTACCACGACCACCGAGGCTATCGATCCAATCGATGGTGAAATTTCTGGAAACAGAATCGAAAATAAAATAGGTGGAATCGCTCCTACAAGTGGTCCTAAGTAGGGAATCGAATTGGCAACACCCAAAAACACACCAAATAGAATAAAGAACTTAACTCCCACGATATAAAATCCAATGGAAGCCACCATAGCCATAATTCCGCATTGGATCACTAAACTTTTTAAGTAACTAGTAATCTGTTGGTTCATTCGGTAAAAAACCATTAGAAACATTTCAAAAAAACGATTTGGTATAAAACTTATCATTGTTTTATAAATCAAATTTGCATCCAGAAGCAAAAAGAAACTGATGATTGGTATAATGATCATCCAACTTATAAAAGTGGGGATCATCACAATCAATTCTCTTAAAAATTCTTCTAAATTACTTGTTGCCATCTTTGCCACTTCTTCTGGATTAATGATTTTTTTCCAGAGATCCGGATTTTTTGAGAGTACTGGTAATTTATTAAAATCTAATAATTGAAAATTGGGATCATCCATTTTGACAGACCATTCAGAAACAATGGGTTGTGCCTTTTCAAAAAGATTTGGTAGATAAAAAGCCAGAAACCAATAAGCAGCAAAAATCAAAATAGAAAAAATAATGATAATTGTTATGGCTCTATGGATTCCTCTTGATTCAAAATAGTCAACAATTCCATGAAAGATATAAAAATGGATTCCTGAAATTAAGAGTGGAATTGCTAAGAACTTTACACCTACAACTCCAATTAAAACCGTTAGAGCTATGAGTCCAAAAAATGCAGTTCTTAATATTAAGGATGATATATTGAATTCTTTTGGATTCATTTGGTTTTATTTTTTTTACTTTTGAAGTAAGCAGCTTCGAGTGTATCATTTGTTTTGCGGAGTCTGTCGGCAATAATGGATGCAAAACTAAGCAGTAAGTCGTTTCCCACTCTCGGTTTGGTTTCCAATAATGTTTTTAATTCTGGTTGGAAAAAACCAAGTAAAATAGAATCAACAAGGGCCACGGCAGTTGCAGATCTTGGAAAGTCTTGGAATAACGCAAGTTCACCAAAAAAGGCACCTTTCTCTAGTTCGGCGAGCTTTAAAGTAACACCTTCTCTTTCCGAAAAAATTTCAACTTTCCCTTGTAAAATGAGATACACTCCCGTTCCCGCTTGGCCTTGGTAAAAAATGGTTTCACCTGCATAGTACTTCCGTTTGTGGATGAGTCTTGCTACTTCTCGTAATGTCCTTCGAGACATTCCTTCAAAGATAGCGGTTTCACGTAAAAAATGAGAAATCTCGGTAATCGGATTTTCGTCACGTTTGAGAATGGATTTCCAAAGGGGAAGTTGCATAAAGCCTCTCCTATATAAATCGGATAGACGAGGGTAAGAATTGATAAAACTTGATCCGTATGGGCCAAGCTTTTTACGTTGCAGGAACCGGGACCGATGTGGGAAAAACTTTTTTTTCCTGCCTCTTTATGGCAAAATACGCGGAAAGTTATGGATTTCGTTATTGGAAACCCATCCAAACTGGGGCTGTAGGCACTGGTGATACAGAATTGGTCCAAAAAACTACCGACTTACCAGAATCTTATTTTCTAAAACCAGTGTATGAATTCCAAACTCCTGCCAGTCCACATTATGCCTCTAAACAAGAAGGCAGAATTTTAGATCCTAAGTTCCTATTGAATGAACTTTCTAAAGAAAGAAAATCCAATACCCTTGTAGAAGGTGCCGGTGGCGTTTTTGTTCCGTGGACTGACGACTATTTAACCATAAGAGGTATCGGGGAAAGTAATTTTCCTGTTGTGGTCATTGGATCGACTGAGCTTGGCACTATCAATCATACCTTACTGACCTTAGATGCACTTACAAGTAGGTTCGTTGCTGTACTTGGATTTTATTTAGTGGGACCTGAAAGTTCGCTTCAGGTTGATAATGCGGAAACAATACAAAGATTAGGTGGTGCTCCTTGTTTAGGAATTACCAATTTTCCAAAGCAAAAGTTATCTCCTTCCGAATTTATTTCTTTTACTAATAATCATTTTGATACCGATCGGAATGTAATTGATACCTTACTCAATCCAGAAGATGAAGTTTAACCCACTCCAAACGTATACATGGGTTCCCTTGACCATCCAAGAAGAAGGGGAAACATTAATCGATATCGTCGAAGCCCAAGGGGAGTTCGTAAAAGATTCTGAAGGAAATCAGTGGATTGATGCCATTGCAAGTTGGTGGACAATGATTTTTGGTCATCGTCATCCTAAGTTAGTATCCGCACTTAAAACACAAATTGATGAACTAGATCATGTGATGCTTGCAGGTCACATCCATCCTGCTGCCGAAGCCTTATCTAAATCATTATTAGAACTCACTCATTTTGATTTCCATAAAGTATTCTATTCAGATAACGGATCAAATGCGATAGAAATTGCATTAAAACTCGCTATCCAATATTATAGAAACCACCCAGACTTCAAACCTAGATCAGAGTTTCTAGTATTTTCTAGTTCCTACCACGGTGATAGCATTGGAGCCATGAATGTTTCTGGAAAAAATTATTTTAATCGAATTTTTTCTGATCTTAGGTTCCCAACAAAAGAATTCCCAGCTCCCAATTGTATGAATTGCCCTTGGGGAAAAAATGTGAGCAGTTGTGCTACAGAATGTTTAAACGATTTAGAACTTAGTATCAAACAAAATGACTATGCAGGCATTGTCATTGAACCTTTGGTATTTGGCGCCAACGGGATGTTATTTTATGATAAAAAAGTATTAATCAAACTTAGGGAACTTGCGACACAAACCAATACGCTTCTTATCTTTGATGAAGTATTTACAGGAATGGGAAGACTAGGTGAGTTTTTTGCTTACCAAGTGGCAGGAGTGAAGCCAGATCTTCTAGTGATGGCAAAAGGACTCACTGGGGGGATGTTACCCCTCGGTGCCACATTAGTTTCTGAATTCATATATCAACAATTTTTATCTAAAGATCCTTATCATGCATTCTTTCATGCACATACAATGACGGGAAACCCTTTGGCATGTAGCGTGGGTTATGCGTCAGTAAAACTTTTAAAAGAAAATGGACTCGAACTTGTTAAAAAATTAGAAAGTTCATTGCGAAAGCGAATAGAACCATTCCAAAAAAAATTAGGAAAACGAATCCAGAATGTTCGTGTGTTTGGTGGAATCTTTGCTTTTGAATACAAAGAAACTATCGCAGAAGATGAATATTTGAATCCTATTGGGAAAAAAATACGGGAACAAATGAGAGAGTTTCGCGTTCTTTTGCGTCCACTTGGAAGAACGATTTATATCACACCTCCTTATACTATTTCGGAGGAATCCCTAGATCAAATTTTTTTGGCAATGGAAGAAACCCTTCTTAGTTTTGTAGATTCAGATTGATACTAAATATACGAAGAGATTTTCTTCGTTTACACAGGTTGGCGTCGAAAAGAATCTGTTCCCATGATCGCAGAAGTCCAAGAAAAAACTGTTTCCACCACACCTTCCTTAATTACGGAAATGGAAGCCCTTGAAATCCTTGAAGGAAAAGTCCCTTTGCTTTCGGTCGTCGCTCGTGCCGCAGAAGAAAGAAATCGTTATTATACCAATCGTGTTCGCATTCATATATTAGATAATATCAAAAATGGTTATTGCCCTGAGGACTGCGGTTACTGCGCCCAAAGAAAGGGTGGAGACTCAGGAATCCAAGAGTATTCACTTAAATCTCCTGAAGAAATCTGGGAAGATGCCAAACGTGCCAAAGAAAACGGAGCTTACCGCTTTTGTATGGTAACTTCGGGTCGTGGTCCAACAGACAAAGCTGTTGATAAACTTGCCGAGACAATCTCTAAAATCAATGGGGAATTGGGAATGAAGGTTTGTTTGTCGGCTGGGATCTTGGATGCAAAAAAAGCTCGGACCTTAAAAGATGCGGGCCTTGACCGATACAATCATAATCTCAACACATCCGAATCCAAATACAACGAAATTTGTTCCACACATACCTTTAAAGACCGACTAACAACACTTGAGGCGGCAAGAGAAGCTGACATCGGGCTTTGTTCAGGGATCATTGTGGGTATGGGAGAAGAACTCAAAGATTTGGTACAAGTTGCTTTTGAACTCAAACGACTTGGTGTGATATCTATCCCTGTTAATTTCTTTATTCCTATCAAAGGCCATGCCATCCAGAAGTCATCACTCACCCCAGAATTCTGTATTCGTGTATTGTCTATGTTTCGATTGGTGAATCCCGATTCAGAAATTCGAATTGGTGCCGGAAGAGAAGGTCATTTAGGTTCTTTACAATCAATGGCACTTTTTGTAGCCAACTCATTGTTTGCTGAAGGATACTTAAATGTAAAAGGCAGTGAGATGGTTCAAACGATGAACTTAATTCGGGATTGTTCTATGGTTCCTGAATTTACAGAAGGGGTACCAGAAGGATGGGATGAGTACGAGTCGCAGTTCCTTTACGACGAGAAAAATTTTCCAGAACTCTATAAACATAAAAAGTAGTTTGCCTTTTTAACTTTTGGCGGTAGTATGCTTCTACTTTACCGCCTCTAGTGAGAAAAATGCGAAAACCTTCTTTACCATTTCGAAAACAGATGAGTTATGCGATCGGCCAATTGGGTTGGTCCACTCTCATCAATATCATTGGTCTTCACCAAGTTTATTTTTATCTTCCACCCGCACCAAAACTAGGACAGGAATGTTTCCCTGATCTCATTGAAAAGTTGGCCTTCTGGGGGCTGTCTACCATTGGAGTGGTCGCTGCGGTTGGTCGTTTATGGGATGCTTTTACTGATCCCATCATTGCTAATTCTTCGGACCGGTTTAGTTCTCGATTTGGACGTCGGATTCCCTTTCTTTTTCTCGGAGGATTGCCTGCAGCCGTCTTTTGTTGGCTCATTTTTGTTCCCCCACACAACTTTATCTCTTCTGCCAATTTGGTTTGGATGACTGGATGTATGTTGTTATTTTATTTATTTTTAACAGTGTATGTCACACCTTTCTTTGCTCTCATTCCAGAGCTAGGGCATACACCGGAAGAGAGGTTGAATCTTTCTACTTATATTTCTGTGACATACGCCTTGGGGATCATTGTGGCATCCACCGAGCCAATGATTGCCGGTGTTTTAAAATCTTCGTTTGTTTTTGATGCGGATAGTGCCGTTCAAACTTTGGTATCGCGTCAGTATGCTTTGGGAATCCTTTGTGTGTTTGCTGCTATTTGTATGTATTTTCCAGTTTTTACGATTCATGAAAAAACCTATTGTGAATCGGAAGCTTCCAGTGTTCCTTTCAAAGAGGCCATTTTTCTTACATTCAAAAATAAGAATTTTCTATACTTCGCTTTGTCCGATCTCTGTTATTTTTTAGCCCTTACCATCCTCACCACAGGAATTTCCTATTATGTAACTGTACTTTTGGAATTAGAACGCGAATTTGTGACCCAACTCCTCACTGTGATGTTACTGGTATCGTTTGCTTTTTATCCCGTGGTCAACTGGATCGCCAGAAGGATCGGAAAGAAAAAAACCGTACTCGTTGGATTCTATATTTTTCTTATCCTCTTTCTTTCTATATATTTTGTCGGGAAAAATTCGTTGCCATTATCACCACATATCCAAGGTTATTTGATTGTTGCGATTGCCGCTGTTCCTATAGCAATCCTTGGAATCTTACCAAATGCAATCCTTGCCGATATCGCTGAACTTGATTCATTAAAAACTGGTTCTAAACGCGAAGGTTTGTTTTATGCGGGAAGAACTTTTATGCAGAAATTGGGACAAACGCTAGCAGTTCTCATTTTTAGTTCCGTTATCCTTTTGGGAATGGATCGTGAAACAAAGAAAAATGGTTCACCCCATGTAACAGGGATCATCGCACCTTCCGTAGCAGAACCAAAGTCAGAATTGAAAAAAAATTCAGAAGTAGAGGCAAAAATAAGTATGGAAACTACCATTTGTAAAGTCGAAGATGTAGAAGTAGGAGGGGAACTCGGTGTTCGTTTAACCGGTCCTCTTGCCTCAGCATTCTGTCTACTCGCCATCTTTCTCTTTGGAAAATACAAGGAAGATGAAACTTTAGAAGAGATTGCAAAGATACGTGGTAATTAAATCCTGGTTTTTGGAGCTATTCAGATGAGATATCGCATTGAGACAACCAAGTTAAAGAACGGGTATATCGAAGCCAAACTCATCGAGACAACCACAAATAACCCGATCGAGTTTCGGATTTGTGACACGGAAGAATATGCGCAGGCCCAAATCAAAGATTGGCAAAAGCGCTTCCGAATGAATGAACCGCAAGAACAGGACTAAATTCTTCCTCCGATGGGGCATGGCTTTTGCCCTTGTTTTGAGTGTTACTGATTGTAAATCTTCCTCAAAACGAGATTATTTCGATACCAATTTCCAATGTTTTGCGGAGCCTGGGTGGCGAGACAACTCTAACTTTAAAAAGTATATAGAGAAAGCTTGGCTCCCCACACGGCTGTTATACGCAGAAGATAATATAAAAATCAAAAAAACCGATATTGTTTTTACTGGTGATAGTTTGGTTCACTTGTTTTTGCCAGACTTGATGGCCAAGGAATTTCCAGGCAAGTCGGTTACCAATCGTGGGATTGGCGGGGATATGACAGAGACTCTTCTTACTAGAATTGAAGATGATGTCCTTATCCTTCACCCTGAGAAGGTAGTTATTGAAATTGGTGGAAACGACTTTATTCAAGGTAAATGCCTTAGTCTCGTACAAAACAATCTCCTTTCTATCATTCATAAAATCCACTCTCGGAATCGAAACACAAAGATATTTCTGATTGCTGTGCCACCAACTCGGGTGAAGGAATTAAACCAAATTGTTCCGGTATTCAATTTGTTTTTAAACCAAGTTGCAAGAACCACTTCTAATGTGGAATATATCGAAGTTTGGGATAAAATGCGTAAAACCGATTCTCCTACACTAAGTGATGAATTCATACGCCCTAATGGGGATAGTCTTCATTTTAATGAAAAAGGATATGAAATCTGGGGTAAAAAACTAAGACCCTATCTACAAAAGTAAAAATGCATTCACTCCTACTAATTTCTCGGTCTCCGATTACTGAATCTATACTTTCTGAAACTTTCACCAATTCAAAGTTTGGTGAGACATCTTTTCAATCAAATTTAAGGGCTTCAAATGTGATTCGATCGGAAAGATTTGGATTACACTGTGTGCGAATTTTAGTAAATGAATTGTTGGATCGAGAAATAATTTTAACAATTCGAAAGAAATTAGCAGAACACCAAATTGACTTTTTGTTTCTTAAATCTTTGTTACCAAAAAATGCAGAATCTCTTTTTGTTTTTGATATGGATTCCACAGTCATCAAAGAAGAGGTCATTGACGAGTTGGCAAGAAAACACGGAGTGTATGAAGCCGTGGCCACAGTCACCAAACAAGCGATGGAAGGTGGAATGGGATTTGACGAAGCACTTCGATTGCGAGTGAAACATCTAGCCGGTCTTTCCAAAGAAAGTTTTCGGGAAGTATATGATCTATTAACATTAAATGAGGGAATGGAAAAAGTATTTCAATTTGTTCCAACAAATGGATCCAAACTAGGAATTCTCAGTGGTGGATTTACTCCTGTATTGCAATTATTTTCTGAAAAGTATCCTGTAAGTTTTTACAAAGCCAATGGTTTGGAAGAAAAGAACGGATCTTTTACCGGCGAAATTTTTGGTGAGATCATCAACCGAGAAAAAAAAGAAATTTATCTAAAACAATATGCAAAAGATCTTTCGATTCCTTTGGAACAAGTGGTTGCTGTTGGTGATGGGGCAAACGATGCCCTAATGCTTGGTGCTGCAGGAATAGGAATTGGAATTCACGCGAAACAAGGGTTAAAAGATCAAATCACCAACTGGATTGATTTTACTGATCTATCCGCTTTAGTTTTTCTCTTTGAGAATTCTTTTTAATTCATCCAAAATCGATAAAGCTTCCATCGGTGGAATTTGATTTGGATCAATTTGTTTTAATCGTTTCAAAACCTTTTCTTCGTTAGGGGAAAGATTGGTTGTTTGGTTATCCATAAGACCCGCAAACAAACTTGGTTCTTCGTTTTTAATTTTAATTTCTCGTTTTTTAGATTCAAGCCCTGAAAGAATTTCTTTGGCACGATCGGAAACGGTTTCTGGAATCCCTGCGAGTTTTGCTACATAGATTCCAAAGGATTGTTTTGATTTTCCCCGTTTGACTTTCTTTAAAAATAGGATTTCACCTTCTTTTTCAAACGTATCCAAATATAAATTAAAGATTCCATTTCCTTTTTCCAGTTCTGTCAACTCATGGTAGTGGGTCGCAAAAATGGTTTTTGGTTTGGGAAACTTTGCAGATAAAAATTCCAAAATGGCCCATGCAATCGAAAGTCCATCATAAGTAGATGTCCCACGACCAACTTCATCAAATAAGATGAGGCTATTTTCTGAAAATTGATTTAAGATGGTGGCTGTCTCTTTCATCTCTACAAAAAAAGTAGATTCACCCTTAGTTAGGTTGTCCCCCGAGCCAATCCGAGTAAAAATTCGGTCTACCACGGCAAGGGAGGCTTTTTTTGCAGGAACATAAGATCCCATTTGAAATAGGATTTGGTTAATCGCAATTTGGCGCATAAAAGTGGACTTACCGGCCATATTGGGACCAGTTAACACGGCTATGGCGTTGTCACTCGGATTGAGTTCCAAACTATTAGGTACAAAACGTTCGCCAATGGGTAAAAAAGTTTCAACAACAGGATGGCGTGATTCGGAATAGTTTAAGATTCCGTCGTTTCGAATCTCAGGCCTAATCCATTGGTATTCTTCTTTGGTTTCGGTGAGGGAAAGATGATAATCCAAAGAAGCAATTTCGTTGGACAATGTCAAAAACTCTTCATAAAGAGAAATACAGTGCGCAACTAATTCTTCGAATTTTTCCTTTTCAATTCTTTCGATGATTCCGTCAGCTTGCAGGATGGCTCGTTCTAGTTCTTCTAATTCGGGTGAAGTAAACCTTTCTCCGGTAACCAGTGTTTGTTTTTTTAAAAAATGAGAAGGGACTTCTTTTGCTTGTGCTTTGGAAATTTCAATAAAGTAACCAAGGATTTTGTTGTAACGAATCTTTAAAGAGGTAATGTTTGATGCTTTTTTTTCCTTCTCTTCCAATTCCAAAATCCAATCTTTTCCTTTTTCTCGAGCAAGAATGGCATCATCGTATTCTTTATTAAACCCGGATTTTAAAAAGGGAGAGTTCCCGAGAAATACAGGAAGTTCGCCGTCATAAAGGGTGTCAAAAAACAATTTTGATAGTGCATTTAGTTCTTTGGGAAGTTTGGAAAAATCATAACCAATTCCATCTAGAATGAATTTGATATTTGCTGTGGATTCTAAACTTTTTTCGATCCCACGAAAGTCACGAGGCAAAGCTTTTCCAACGCGAAATCTTGTAAGAACTCGCTCTAAATCAATCAAATCACCTAACAGTTCTTTTATTTTTTGTCTTTCCTTTTTATTGGAAGAAAGAATTTCTATTTTATCCCAATGGGCTTTGATTTTGTTTTCATCTCGAGTGGGAAATAAAATTCTCTGTTTGAGGTATCTCTTTCCTGTGGCAGTGATACAACGATTTAAAACCCCAAATAAAGTATGGTTTTTGTCATTTGGATTTTCGACAAGCTCCAAGTGAGAAACAGTTTGTTCATCCAAAACTAAATATTCGTTTTCATCTATTCGTCTTGGGGATTTAAAAACAAAGTTTTGTTTGCGGTAGTTATACTGAAGATAAGCATCAAGGACATGGACAACAGTATCAATTCCAGCTCCTTTCTTTTTGGGAAGATAATCAGGTGGAATTTTAGAAAGGATGATTCTAGAATCTTTCGCTAAGGGTGGAACTTCTTCTGTATAAATGATTTCTTTAGGAGAAAACCGTTTGATAGTATCGTTAATTCTTTCTGTTTCATTTTCTGAAAAAAAGAAATAAAGTAACTCCGAGGTGGAAACATCAGCAAACGCTAAGTAAACGGAAGTTTTTTCCCTATAATACAAGGATAAATAATTGTTTTGGTATCCGCCAAGAAGGTTGTCTTCCACCACAGTTCCCGGTGTGATGATACGAACCACTTCTCTCGACATGATTTTGGCTTTTGGATCGTCAGGTTTTGTTTGTTCACATACTACTACTTTTTTACCCGCTGCAATGAGCCTTGATATATAACTTTCTGTAGCATGATAAGGAATCCCTGCCATAGGAATTTGGTTTTGACGTTTCGTAAGAGTGATGTCCAAAATTTGTGCGGCAATTTTTGCATCTTCTAAAAACATTTCATAAAAATCCCCCATTCGAAAAAATACAATTCCATCTGGGTGTTGTTCTTTCACTTCCATATATTGGCGCATAACAGGAGTGTTTAATGCTTCATAGTGTTCGGACATTTTGTACCAAAGTTATTATTTTATTAGGGTCTTTTTTCCCGTCGGTTTCCACTCCACTGGCTACATCAATTCCATATGGGTTTACGGTTTCCAAAGCAGATTTGACATTGTCTGGATTGATTCCACCAGCAAGTAAAAAAGGTCGTTTTACGGATGTTACATATTCCCAAGGGAATGAATGTCCGGTCCCACCACCTAAATTTTTTTGATAACTGTCTAAAATGACCAAGTCTGATTTAGGTTCTAGGTCTTCATCACTTGTGACCTTGGATTGGATGCGGATGGCAGGTAGTAACCTTTTTGTTTCCGTGAATTCATTCCAAATTTGCGGAAGTATCCACTGATCTCCTCGGATGAGTTGGATGAGGTCTGGATTGAAACGCTCTGTTAAGGTTTTAATTTCTGTAATATCGTTTTCAAAAAATAAAAATACAAGTTTAGGAAATCCAGATTTTTGTCTGATGCGGAGAAGTTCCTCAGCGGTTTGAGGTGTGATGGCACGAGGGGAACGTGGTGAAAAGTTGAGACCTACAAAATCGACCTGGAGATCCACACAAAGTTCCAATGTGGCCAGGTCTTTGATTCCACAGATTTTGATTTTGTATCTGGTTCCCATTTGGAAACCAGATTGAATCAACTCAGATCAGAGGCAATCGATCCTTTGTATCCAAAGTGTAAAAATTTAAGGAAACTATCCTGATAAATCAACATATCTTGTTTAGAAATTCCTTGGCGAACCATCTGCACAAAGATATTGAGAAAAAAGGAAAGAATGTTGCGAACTACAAATTCGCTGACTTCCCCTTTGTAACTTGGATTTTTTTCTTTAAAACTGCTATACTGTTCAAAGTTGATTTTTGTCAGACGAGTGAGAACCGTATCAGGAAATTCTTCTAAATGAGAACCCTGTGATTTGGTTAAAAGTAAGATAAAATCATCTCGATTGGCATCCACATAATCAAGTGCAATATGAAATCTCTCTTGCCAAGCCTCATAACTGTCGTTAAATCTTTTTTCGAAGTAATCTGGATGAGATACGTAAGCAAAGGCTTTTTCCATTCCAGAAAGAACCGGCTGTAGTATCTCTGTTAGAAGGTGTTCTTTGTTTTCAAAGTAATTATAGATATTACTCGTCGATACCTTTGCTTTTTTTGCAATGGTCCGCATACTAGCCTTCTCAAAACCGAGTTGGATGAATTCCTCTCGAGCCGCTTGTAAGATTTCTTTTCGTGTATGTTCTTTGGGAGTTTGCATGGTCCTGAACGATGTTTCCTAAAAGAACAATGTCGTTCAGGATTCATTTGTAAAGTTTAATTTTACATGTTTGTTGTATTTTGTATTAATTTTGCCACAATTCCATAGAGACGAAAACTTCCTAACACCAAAACAGGAAATCTGCCTTGAAAAAGGGGGATTAGGTCTTCCTTTCTGTTGATCCTTTGAGCCACTGGCTTCAGGGGATCCGGTAAGGCTGGGAAAGTTCCGAAACCGCTGCCTTCCCATAAAACCAGAGATTGTAGGGGAAGGCTTTCCAGTTGCAAAAGGATCCCTTCTAGGTCTTTATCGGGAAGACTTCCTAGAAGCAGGGAAAAGGAAGGATGTGTTTTGGCAAATTCGCGAGTAGTCGTAGCGATGGCATCTGGGTTATGGGCCGGATCAAAAACAATTTCAGGAGAGTTTTGTAAAACTTCCATACGCCCCCGAGGTTTGGCTACAGATTCGAAAGTTATCGAATTCAGTTTTGGAGTTAAATCTGGATAAAGAATGCTGAGTGCCGTTTGGGAAAAAAGAAAGTTAGTTTCTAAATACGTGGGTTTTTGTTCCAAAGGGAGGAACTGAACTGAAGTGTTTCCTTTGTGAAAATTTTGAATGAGAGTTTTTAAGGAATTATCTTCGTGATCCATCACCAAAAGGTTTCGGCAAACATCTGTTAGGATTCCTAATTTTTCCATACAAATTTTTTCTTTGGTATCTCCTAAAATTTCAGAATGATCCAATCCAATTTTTGTAAATATGACATGGTCGGCATTCACAAGTTTTGTGGCGTCAAGCCTTCCGCCAAGTCCTGCCTCCCAAATTTCGAAATCTGTATTTTTTTTTGCAAAATAGAGATAAGTAAAAATGGTTAAAAATTCAAAATAGGATAGTGATTTAAATTTATCTAAATCAGGAAGGATTGAATTTTTAAAAAATGAATTTACTTCCTCTTCTTTAGGCACCTGAGGTTTTCCATCTTCAAAGATTTGAAATCGTTCTAGCGGTGTCGAAAGGTGAGGGGAAGTATATAGTCCTGTTTTGTATCCAAAAATGGATAAAAGAGATGCAAGGTAATGTGAGGTAGATCCTTTTCCATTGGTTCCAACCACACTGATGCGAATTGGTTTCTGTATTTTGTGTTTAGTATTTACAAATAAAAAAAGTTTAGAGAGTTCATCTAAAGAATATTCTTTAAAAACATTGAAGTTCCTTGTTTTTTCTATGTTTTGTAAACTATTTAAAAAATCTAAAAACAACATATAGAATATTTTTATAATCCTTTGTGAACTTTGGGAATCGATTTAATTGCGATTTTTTAATTGTTTGAGAAGGAGTGATTCTACCTTCCTAATCCATTTCTGTTTTGTTTGAATATTTGTAAATAGTTCAAATTGTCGAATCCCTTGGAAAAGTAACATGTGGTATCCAGGAATGATCTCAGCTTTTTTTTTCTTTGCTTGTTTTACTAATTCTGTTTCTAAGGGATTATAAACAATATCGAATAACGTATGTTTTTTGGTAAAAAAGTCGGAGTTTAGAAGTGGTTCCCCTTCAAATCCTTTCATACCAACGGGAGTTGTATGGATGACAAGATCATAGTTTTCTGCTTCTTCCATAGAGTTTTCTTTGGTCGTAACACCAATCCATTCTGGATTTCCTAAAGAATTGAGAATCTCTTTGGTTGCAGATTCATTTCTTGCAAGGATCTTAACCTTTCTCTGGATTTTTCCTTTCTTCGCATTTTTATGGAGAGTTTCTGCGATGGAAAATATGATTCCTTTGGCACTACCCCCACTACCTAGGACCAAAATTTGTTTTTCTATATGCGGATCTAAAAGTTTGGGATCGCATTTTAAAATAGAGGTAACGGCACCCGTTCCATCTGTATTCACAGCTTCAATCCCTTCCCGGAAAAGTAATGTATTGGATGAACCCATCGTTTGGGAAGCCTTACAAACAATGTTCGCTTGTGAATACGCCCATTCCTTAAAAGGTATGGTCACTGATACTCCCCGTACGCCTAAGTCAATTAAGGGACGAAGACCTATCTCGTTCCAATGTTTGTTTTCAAAAACCAAATACACTCCATCATATCCAGAGAGTTGAAAAAGGGTATTATGAATCCAAGGGGAAAGGGTGTGGCCCAAGGGATATCCCAAGATGCCAAATATCTCAGTGTGTTTTGAATACAAGGAAAACCTCTTTTTTTATCTTATGGACTAAACTATGGCTTACCGAAAATAGGTAATAGACAGGTACAAGAACAATGATTTCATTACCGCTTGCCGCACCATCAGAACCGTGGACCATTCTCGTAGATATTTTATTCTTTTTTCTCGCATCAGCAGCCTGTGCCTATTATTTTTATTATTATAAACGTAAAGACTTACTCGGAAAATTTTGGGGATCTACATTCGTTGCAGGAATTGGCGCCTTAATCGTTTTTGCAACTTTCCAAACTTACATCCGAGATATCATCATGTGGCTCATGTCACCAAAAATCGGATCCACTCAATTATCCAACGTGAACTTGGTTGCTATCTTTCTTGGAGGATTTACGGCTCTTTACATCATGAACCGAATCAACCATAACAAAGAAAGAAGAGATTGAATTCGACTTTTCATATAACTTTAAATACTTGAGAAAGTTATAATAAAATCCTAGAAGGGCGAGAACAAATCCTTGTTTGCCATCTAGGATTCCCAGCCGAATCCAATACATATAAAATCCTTTAAAACAACCTTTCAAAAAAGCCCAAAGTACTGAACTCGATTTTCCTTTTCGGAATTCTTCCTCAGCAAACAGACTAGAATAACGATCAATGAATTGTAAATGATCGGATATGTTTTTATAGGAATAATGATAGAGTGGATTTTTTAGTTTAATTGGTTTTCCTGAAAGTTTGACTCTTTCGTGCACCAAACCACCGCTAAACTCACCGGCCGTTTTTTTAAACAAACGAATTTGGTAATTGGGATAGTATCCACTAAATCGAATCCACTTCCCTAAATAATAAGTCAAACGAGGGATAAGGTATCCAACCGACTGTAGTTTATTTTTCGTAAATAATTCTGTGATTTCTACTTTTAATCCGTTTGATACCACTTCATCGGCATCGACTGCAAGTACCCAATCGTATTTTGTTTGTTCGATAGCATAGTTTTTTTGATCCGCATAATTTACAAACTTACGATAGAATACGCGCGCACCTAATGATTTAGCAATCTCAACTGTTTTGTCAGTAGAACCGGAATCAATGACAACTATATCTTCAATAAAGGAAAGGGCAACGAGAGTGCGAGATATATTATCCTCTTCGTTCTGGGTAATGATGGCGCAGGATAAAGGAAGAGGCATAAATTAAATTTGGTTTGGGTCGCGGACAGAAATGAATTTATCAGAGAGAGGAATTTCTAAACGAGCTATGGTAGAGTCTTCTCCGATGATGATACGAAAGAAATTGGGATCGATACCTTCCCCTTTTAACATGATGAGAATAAGGGCAAGTCCAAGACCTGCACCTTCTGTAGTATCAGCATTGTCCATATAGAACTGAGCGATATCATCATAGACCATTCCTTTTTCCAATCGTTCGCGGATGGCTTTTTCTTCTTCTTTGGCAATGGGTGTGTTATTGATGACTTCTATGGTGATTCCATCGTCATTGAATTTAAAATTAATTAGGCAGAAGTATCCTTTCTTTTTGGCTTTCATTCCAAATTCATTGGACATTTCTTCCGAAAACATCTCTCGGTATTCTCTAACGCCCCTGGCATACTCAGAAGGATTTAACATACTGTAGCCACGTTCTTCAAAAAACACACGTTTTTGGTTGGCCTTACAAGCATTGATCGCTAGTTCTTTGATGATGGTGTAAAGAGTGGGGACAAGAGTAGGGTAAGTAAGGCGATCTAGGATGAGGCCTACTGCTTCCTTGATATGTTCCTCCACGGATTTGGACACTCTGTGTGTCTTAAGCGAGAGAATTTTCCCATTTTCGATGTGTAATTTGATGTGATCAGAAATCTCGCTTGTTTCCTTTCCCATACCCGAAATCTTTTCCATTCTAGTCCTTACTGTCAAGGTAACTAAGACCGCTAGCATGAAAAACCGCAGGCTTCTATTCCTCTCCTTATTTATATCGGCTTTTGCCCCTACGATACTTTTGTCTCAAAATTTGAAAATGAAATCGGTTCGAATTTGGGACAGTGAAAAATCCAATTTTGGCGGATTTGTGGATGTAGAGGTGGTGCAAGGGAAAATCGTTTCTCTAAAGGCCGCAGCTCCCACTGTACAAACTAAGTACTTATTGCCTGGATTTTGTGATGCTTCTGTCACTTTAGGCTCCAATGCCCGGGGCGGAAAGACGGGTCGTGATGAGATTTCCACATTTCTTTCGGGGTTTTTAGCGGCTGGATTTAGCCACATTGAGTCGGTAGGCGATCCCCCATTGGCTAATTTACAAACCGAAATTTCCAAATCAAAGTGGTTTTCTCCCATCATCACCCAATCCCAAAAACCGGCTTTGTA
Organism: Leptospira montravelensis; assembly: GCF_004770045.1. Classification (NCBI taxonomy): domain Bacteria; kingdom Pseudomonadati; phylum Spirochaetota; class Leptospiria; order Leptospirales; family Leptospiraceae; genus Leptospira; species Leptospira montravelensis. Next base: position 63,872 of record NZ_RQFO01000017.1, on the reverse strand, counting down.
TCCAGAACTTACTACTGGGAAGGAGATTCTCTACCAATCAGGGCTTACCGGATCCCCCGATTCGAAAAGAAACCGCCACCTCCCTATCTTTTTAAAAGAAGTAGAAAACCGGGGATTTTCTCAAACGGAACTTTTTGCCAAACGCAGAGAAGGAGAAGAAAGAGGGTATCTTCCTGTTGCTTATACCTTTGCGGATAAAACCAGCTGGGAGGATGCTCTCGATACCGGTTTTCCCGTGATCTTTCATCCCATGCCAGAGGGAACCAATCTGTACCGAGCTCAAAAACGGGACTTTCGTTGGGCTCCTATGTTGTCTATTTTGTATCTCCAGGAATTAAAAACAAATCCAGAACTTTGGAAAGAAGAGGTCCAAGTTTGGTCCCGTCTCCATTCGGTTTTTGGATCACGTTGGAAGGATTCCTTGTCTTGGGATGCGGAGGAGGATACTTCTGAAAAACTTTCCTTTTCCCCCTACCAATCTAATTTCCAGACGGAAGCCGATGTTGGGAAAAATTTACTCTTTGCCAGCGGGGCTGGGCATTGGGGACTTTTCCCTGGCCAAGCAGCCATTGTGGAAATCCGACTTTGGGAGGCAATTTTGGCCAAACCTGAGGAACGGAAGGCCGAGTTCGTGAAAGGAAAACCTGGGTTTTGGGCCTCCCTTTTTGGAAGTTTTTCCCCAAGTATACTTCCTACCAGTAGAGACCCAGAATCTCTTTCCCAAATCCGCCGTGACATCATCCAAACTTTGACCTTACGCACTTGTTCCTATATGGGCACAGATCATGAGGGGAAAATTCGGGTCGGTGGGCCTGCCCATTTTTCCATTCATGACGAAAATCCTCTGAAACGCAGTTCCGGAATATTTCCAATTGAATCCATGATATTAGGAGGAAAATTGGTCTATACCCCTAAACCCACCAAGGAAGGAACCGCAAAATGAAAGGCCCATCCTCAGAATTTGAACGTTTATTAGAAGAAAGTTTTAAAAAAAGACAATCCATTGAACCTGGCTCACGTCATGAAGCCAAAGTAACAGCTGTTAAAAATGATTATGTGTTCATTCGAACCATAGAAAATAAAATCACAGGAAATATCTCTACGGAAGAATGGAGAGAAGAAGTTTTACCTAAGGTTGGTGATTCACTTGTTGTTTATTTTTTAAAAGAAAACTCGGGCGATTTTTATTTTACCACCTGTCTTTCTGGAGACAACCTAACAGAAGAAAATATGGAGATGGCAGCTCAATATGAAATCCCTGTTCTTGGCCAAATGTTAGTTGAATCTAATGGCGGATGGGATGTAAAACTGGGAAGTCATCCAGCATTCGTACCTTTTAGTCAATTAGATGGTTCCTTAAAAGGAACAAATATTGCCGGCAAACGAATTAAATTTGTGATTTCTGAAATTGGTAAAAAACAAAATAAAATTGTTTTATCTCAGAAAAAAATTGCAGATAAAGAAAGAGAAACCAAAAAACAACTGTTACGCGAAGAGTTAAAGGCCGGAATGTTTGTATCCTGCACTGTAAAAAGCATTCATAAATTTGGACTCATCGTGGATATGGACGGGTTTGATGCCTTGGTTCCTCAATCAGAAGCAACTTACAAAAAAAATGCTGATTTAACCACAGAATTTCGTGTCGGAGAAACGTTACGGGCCAAAATTCTTACGCTTGATTGGGTTACTAACAAAATCTCTCTCAGCGTAAAAGACTTTTTGTCAGACCCTTGGTCAGGGAAACTTCCTTTTAAAGAATCTGATATTGTGACAGGGACATTAGAGTCGATCAAACCATTTGGCCTCTTTGTTCGGTTAGGTGATGATTTTTCTGGACTTGTTCCGAACAAAGAAACAGGAGTTCCCTCACGCACTCCGCTAAATACAGTTTTTAATCCTGGGCAAAAGTTGGAAGTGTTTGTGATGGAGATCAATCCTGAAAAAAGACAAATTGCTTTGTCAATTTCTAAAGCGGCAGAAGCCAAAGACCGGATGGAATACCAAGAGTATATGTCCAAAGAGGAATCAACAGGTGCTGTTTCTAGTTTTGGTTTAGCCCTTCAAAAATCATTGGAAAAAAAGAATAAAAAGTAATTCACGAATTGGAGATCGCACTTTTTAAACCAGAGATTCCACCTAACACCGGAAATATAGCAAGACTTTGTGTAAATGCCGGTGTTCCCCTCTCTATCGTGGGGGAGCCCTCCTTTGACCTTTCGGAAAAAGCAGTCAGGCGTGCAGGACTTGACTATTGGAAAGATCTGGATCTGCGTAGATTTGAGGATTTCGAAGAATTCCGAACTCAAAAGGAAAAAGAAGGGAGTCGAATCTTCCTAGTATCCAAGTTTGGGACCAGAGTCTACTGGGATGTAACCTTCCAAAAGAAGGATGTCTTTCTATTTGGGAGGGAAACCTCGGGACTTCCAGAAGAAATTCACAAGTCTTGCCCTCCAGAACATATCATTTCCTTACCTATGGCAGAGGTGAGCCGTTCGATCAATCTTTCCAATGCCGTTGCCATTGTACTTTATGAAGCACTGCGCCAAGAGAATACACGGACTAATCCTTAAAGGATAAAACAATTTACAACTCTTCCGTTCCCCTTGAAATGGGAATATATGCCGTTCCCTCTCTCCAGAACTGAGTTAGAGAAAGAAGTGAAAACTTTGTTCTCCAATGGCCTCTCGGGGAATGTGAACGATTTCTACTCTTGGGTGTTTATGGAAACCCAGAGGAAATTTAAGGACATTCCAAATACAACTTTGGAAACTATGACCTCTGTCCTGGATGAATTTACCAAAGACGGAATCATCACCACAAACCCCTTGGACCCAAGGGAATATTTGTTAGCTGAATCTTCTCCTATCATTCGCAAGATGGGTACTTCAGAACAGTTTGTAATCCTTGGTGCTCTACCATACAATCCCATGCAATATGTTCGTGCCAGGCTTGATTATTTTCTGAAACGAAATGGGATCATTGAAGACTTACGTATGGATCTTTGTATAGCCACCGTGGAAGCAGTAGAGAATGCCGCGAAGTATGGGGATGGTGGCGGAGTGGAAGTTATATTCCAAATCGACAAACACAAAACCTTTACCATTGAAATGATCAATACAGTAAAAGATTTTAATCTAGAAGACGATATTCAAAGGGGTAAGTTTTCTTCCACAGCAACACTCATGCGTGGTATGATGGTCATGCAAAAACTTTTCGATTCAGTTGATTTAGAAATTAGCGACAATCGAAAACAAGCTATACTCAAAGCAACTCGTAAACTAACATAGGTTCCTATGGCAAATTTCAAAATGGTTTCTCCTTTTAAGGCTGCCGGAGACCAGGTCAAAGCAATTGAAGATATTGCAAAGTCCTTCGGCGAAGGTAAAAATAAAATTACCTTAGTCGGTGTAACAGGTTCTGGTAAAACCTTTACGATGGCAGAGGTAATCACTCGTGTCAAAAAACCAACTCTCATTTTGTCACATAACAAAACTCTTGCGGCACAGCTTTTTCGTGAGTTTAAGGAATTTTTCCCTGAAAATGCTGTAGAGTACTTTGTCTCTTATTACGACTACTACCAACCAGAAGCCTATGTGCCGTCCTCTGATACATTTATAGAGAAAGATATGTCGATGAATGAAGAGATCGACAAACTTAGATTACGTGCCACGTCTAGTTTGTTAGAACGTGATGATGTAATCATCGTAAGTTCTGTATCTTGTATTTATGGTTTGGGTTCTCCCGAAGATTATATGAATTCGGTTGTGATGTTACGAATCGGCGACAAAATCGATAGGGACCAAATCATACGAAAATTTCTCCATATCCAATATGCAAGAAACGATATAGACTTTAGCCGAGGAAATTTTCGTGTTCGTGGAGATACTATTGAAATTATGCCTTCTTACCAAGAGGAAGGCATTCGGATTGAACTGTTTGGAGATGAAATTGATGGACTTTCTAAAATTGATCCACTGACCGGAAAGGTAAAAACCAAACTAGACCGAGTGGTAGTTTATCCTGCTAAACACTTTATCACTTCTGGTCCTAAAATTAAAGACGCTATCGAAAAAATTAAAACTGAAATGGCGGATCAAAAGGAAAAATTCCTAAAACAGGGAAAACATTTAGAAGCAGAACGCATTGAATCCAGAACCAATTATGATATGGAAATGCTTGTGGAACTGGGATATTGTAGTGGGATCGAAAACTACTCTCGCCATCTAACTGGAAGAAACGAAGGGGAAAGACCCGCATGTTTACTTGATTATTTTCCCAATATGGATTTTTTGCTCATCATTGATGAATCCCATGTAACCCTTCCACAGATTGGTGGGATGTATGCAGGGGATAGGTCCAGAAAACAGACGTTAGTTGATTTTGGTTTTCGTCTTCCCAGTGCTCTTGATAACCGTCCACTGAATTTTGAGGAATTTGAAACCTTAACTCCGATGACTTTGTATGTGTCGGCTACACCTGATCAAAAAGAAATTGATAAAAGTGAGGCGGTCATTGAACAAATCATACGTCCGACGGGACTGCTTGATCCCGTGGTGGAAGTTCGTCCTACCACCAACCAGATCGAAGATTTATTAAACGAAATTAGGCTTCGTATTGAAAAGAAAGAACGTATACTTATCACTACTCTTACCAAAAAAATGTCAGAGGATTTAACTGATTATTATAAGGAAGTGGGATTAAAAATTGCATACTTACATTCGGAGATTGATACTATCGAACGAACTGAAATCATCAGAGATTTGCGTAAGGGTGTTTATGATTGTATCGTGGGAATCAACTTACTCCGAGAAGGATTAGATATTCCGGAAGTTTCCCTCGTTGCGATTTTAGATGCAGATAAAGAAGGTTTTTTACGAAACTATAAATCTCTGATCCAGACCATTGGACGGGCCGCAAGGAATGTGAACGGAAAAGCTATTTTATTTGCTGACCGAATGACTGATTCTATTAAAAAAGCGATCAGCGAAACCGAACGACGCCGTCTAATTCAGGAAGCACATAATACGGCAATGGGGATCACTCCCCAAAGTATCATTAAAGAAATTCATGATATCCTTCCACGTGAAATGGCGGAAGAGGATAGTAAAGAAGAAGCACTCAAGGAAATGGAAAAAGAATTTACCTTGAAAAAATACAAAACCAAAGACAAGTTACGCGATGCATTGAAAAGAGAAATGTTGCGTTATGCTTCCGATTTGGATTTTGAAAAGGCCGCTATGTTTCGTGATAAAATGTTAGCACTCGGGCCCGATAAGATAGAATCATAAGGTAGGATTTTGATTGGAAACAAATGAATTTTGGGAAAACTCAACAAAATTGGCGAGAATGGAAGACTCTCTTCCAAAACAAATTTTTCTTCTCCCCATTAAGGTAAGGCCAGTATTCCCAGGAATCATCACACCTTTAATTGTTCCTCCAGGCAGATTCATTCAATCCATTGAAGAATCATCTAAAGGTGCTGGATTTTTGGGACTTATCCTTTTAAAAGAAGATGAATCTGACCTTCCTTCGGAAGATAATATTTTCCAAATCGGAGTGGTGGCTCGAATTTTGAAAAAAATCAATCTACCTGATGGTGGAATGAATATTTTAGTAAATACCATTCAAAGATTTAAAATCAATTCCATACATACAAAAGAACCAGTATTGATAGCTAACGTAAATTATCCGGAAGAGGAGTTGGGTACTAGTAAAAATAATATCAAGGCTCTGATGAGAACCTTACTTATTTTGACCAAGGAACTGGCACAAAACAATCCTCTGTTCACAGAAGATATGAAACTTACGATGATGAATGTGAATGAACCAGCAAAGATGGCTGATTTTGTTTGTTCGATTCTAAACTTAGAAAAAGAAGAATACCAGTCCGTGATTGAAGCAATTCAGATCAACGATCGATTGGAAAAGGTTTTATTATTCTTAAAAAAAGAAATAGAGTTGGTGGTTCTTCAGAAAAAAATCCAAGAACAGATCAACGATAAAATAGATAACCAGCAGCGCCAGTTTTTTCTCAGAGAACAATTAAAAGCCATCCAACAAGAGTTAGGAGTCGGAGAAGATAAAACCGAAATCAAATACGAAAAACTTTTGGAGAGATTGAAGTCCATTCCTGTTGCGGATGAAATTATAGTAGAAATAGAAAGAGAAATTGATAAATTTAAAAATTCAGATCCAATCTCCAGCGATTATAATGTCATTCGAAATTATTTAGATTTGGTGGATGCCCTTCCTTGGGAAAAACCTGCCGAAAAAGATGTTAATCTACTTCATGCCAAAAAAATTCTCAATCGGGACCATCACAAATTAGAAGATGTGAAAGAAAGGATTTTAGAATTTTTAGCAGTACATAAACTAAATCCAAAAAGCAAAGGATCTATTCTTTGTTTGGTTGGCCCACCTGGTGTCGGTAAAACTTCCATTGCGAAGTCAGTGGCGGAAGCTTTGGGTCGTAAATTCTATCGTTTTTCTGTGGGTGGCGTCAGAGATGAGGCTGAAATCAAAGGACATAGGCGAACTTATATAGGTGCTATGCCTGGTAAACTCATTAGTGCATTAAAAATTACTAAAGAACGAGATACTGTAATTTTATTAGATGAAATTGATAAAATGTCACAAGGATACCAAGGAGATCCGCAAGCGGCCTTACTGGAAGTTTTAGATCCCGAACAAAATTCAAATTTTAGAGACCATTATTTGGATTTACCGTTTGATCTTTCAGATGTACTTTTCATCGCAACTGCAAATACGTTTGAACCTATCCCACGTGTACTTTTGGATCGCATGGAAGTCATTCAACTTTCAGGCTATATTACAGAAGAAAAAGTACAAATATTCCAAAAGTATCTTTGGAAAAAAATCTTTCTGAAAAATGGATTAAATCCTGACTCCTTTTCTATGAAAAAGGAAACGGTATCAGTCCTTATCAATTCTTATTCTAGAGAATCCGGTTTACGTGGACTCGAAAAAACTTTTGATAAATTGGTTCGTAAAATTGCCTTAAAACAAGTGTTAAAGGATAAGTATTCCAAAGAAATTCGAGAAAAAGATTTAGTAGAATACTTAGGTCCACCACCTTTTGTGGATGATCGAATGACCATACCGAAAGTTCCGGGAACAGCTTTAGGTCTTGCATGGACCAATGCGGGAGGTTCAACGCTCCTAATCGAAGCCGTACTGATTCCAGGTAAAGGTGGACTGACACTTACCGGACAGATGGGAAAAATGATGGAAGAGTCGGCAAACATAGCTTTGTCGTTTGTTAAAAATTATGTGAACAATGATAGTTTATTTGAGAAAAAAGCAATTCACTTACATGTTCCAGATGGTGCCACTCCAAAAGATGGACCTAGTGCTGGGATTACAATGGCTACGGCACTTTTATCACTTGTAACAGATCGTGTGATTGCTCCAGGTTTTGGTATGACCGGAGAACTAACGTTAACTGGTGAAGTGCTGGCTATCGGTGGATTACGTGAAAAAATCGTTGCTGCAAAACGTGTGGGTGTGAAAAAAATCATTTTCCCTAAGGATAACGAAAAGGCATTCCAAGAAATTCCAGATTACGTAAAGAAGGGTGTTACTTTTTATCCTGTCACTCGTTTTGAAGAAGTGGAAGAGTTGGTTTTTCCCAAATCCAAAGGTAAAAAGAGATGAACCAACAAACCAATTCTTTTGTTCTCATCCTGGAAGTATTATACGGTCATTTGAAAGACCTAGCTCGCTTTTTTTGGGTTAGGCGAGTCCGTTTCCTAACTTTAGGAATTGTTTTCGGTGTATTTTTATCTTTTTTCTTTTTGGGTGGGGCCTATGTGGTTTGGTCAGGCGAAGAAGCTCGTGTACATAAATCACTAGAAAAATATAGATCCGAAGTTTCTAACTTTTATGATAGTTTTCAACCAAAGTCAGTGAAGATTTTGGATCGCAGTGGAAAAGTTATGGGAGAGTTTTATAGGAGAAACTTCAGGCCCATTCGAACAGACAACTTAGGAAAACATAATGTCCTTGTTTGGGCCGTTCTTTCTTCTGAGGATCGGGAATTTTTTTCCCACTCTGGATTAAACTATACGGCCATTGGTCGTGCTGTAGTGACAAATCTAATCCAATTTCGTTTGTCCCAAGGTGGATCTACCATCTCACAACAGTTAGCAAAACTAACTTTAAACTTAGGAAAACGAAATTTATTTAATAAACTAACCGAACTTTATTGCACTTTTTATATTGAGAGCCAATATTCTAAGGAAGAAATTTTGGCCATGTATTTAAACCAAATATTTTTGGGAGAAGGGAATACTGGTGTCGAAGAGGCTGCTAGATATTATTTTCGAAAACCTGCATCAGAACTAAGTCCTGAAGAAGCTGCCTTACTTGTGGGAATTATCCCCGCTCCCAGTGTCTATAATCCTGTTCGCAATTTAGGAATCGCTCTTTCGAGACAAAAACGCGTGTTATATGATATGGCAAGGAATCCTGAGCTTCACCCCTCGCAAAAAGAGATTCCTCATAAGTTCTCAGATTCCATTGAATTGAATTTAAAAAAGTTTAGAACTATCTATAAAGTCAAAGAAACCAAAGACGAAGAAGGAAATCCAAAATACTCAAGTGAAATTGGGAAATATGGTGCAGACAAAGATTTTAGAGTCAACTTAGCTCCAGATTTTAATTCGGAAATCAGAAGATTTATATTAGAGCGATTTTCCAATGAAGATTTGGAAGAACGAGGTTTACTTGTATATACAACTTTAGATTTGGAAAAACAAAGATTTGCCGAAGAAGCTTTACGTGTTGGTGTTGATTCAGTTAGAGCAGACCTCACCAAACAAGAATCAGATTATCAAAGTAAAGGGAAATCAGATTTAGCAGAAGTAACAAGGGCGATTTTGCCACAACTTAGTGGTTCTATGATTTCTCTTGATCCTGAAACAGGAGATATTGAAGCATTAGTTGGTGGGTATAAAATCTCAAATGTATTTCGATTCAATCGTGCAGAAGATGCGAAGAGACAACCTGGTTCTACGATCAAAGCCCTTGTTTATGCATTAGCCTTTGAAAAACGAATCGTAAATCCTTCTTCAAAAATCAAAGACGAAAAGTTAGATATTTCTGGTTATTCACCTAAGAACTGGTATAAGGGCTATAAAGGTGAGATAACGGTTAGACAAGCACTTGCTCAATCTGTGAATACAGTCTCAGTAAAATTATTACATGAAATTGGGATCTCCTATTTTATTCAAAAGCTAAGCGCTATTCTCTCCATCCCCGAAGAAGAAGCAGAAGCTAGGTTTCAAAAGAATTTATCATTAGCACTTGGATCTGGGGAACTGAGTCCTATGGAACTTTCCGTGGTCTATGCAACTCTTATGAATGGAGGAAGGCGAGTTACTCCTCGAAAGATTCTAAAAATTACAGATTTAGATGGGAACGAATTTTATAATACAGTGCCTAATGAGGCCGCAGAACAGATATTAGATCCAGTTGCTTGTGCTATGGCTATCAATACTTTACAATCTGTCCTTACAGAGGAAGGAACAATGACTTTAAAGCGAAAAGAAGGGGAACCTTTTTTATACGCTGGGAAAACAGGAACCGTTCAATCTCCAAAATTAAAATCCTCAAGATGGAAAGGATTAAAAGGAGTTCGTGACGTATGGTTTGCTGGACTTACTCCTAGAAATGTAACCGTTGTTTGGGTAGGGCATGATGAAGGAGCACCTTTCCCTGGTTCAGGATCTGGAGTTTCAGGTGGGATATGGTACCGATACACACAAAATGTAAAATCTAAGTTAGGAATGGGGAATCAGTTGATTTCAAATTTTGTTGGGGATTTTGTTAAGGTAGATGTTTGTGCCGATGATGGAACCATCATTGAATCCAATCCAGATTACGTCTGTAAGGTTCCTTTGTATGCGCAGTATTATTATATTGGTGATTTACCGCCTAAAAGAGCAGGTTTTGTAAAACAAGAACCTTTAAATCAAAATGCTAATCTCAATCCAGAACCAGTTGATGATGATTCTGAAATTTCTACTTATGATGCGCAAGGAAGTCGAATTCGGCCAACTGCTGTGGATTCAGTTGAATTGGAACCGCCCGTTATAGAAAATCGACGAGCGCGTTATAACGAAGAAAATCCTTAGATACTAAATAGTTTTCCTGGATGGACCAAAGAAAAATCCAGGGTTTGTCTTCTCGGATCCATTCGATGACTTTAACGGCATCCTTATCATTTTTGAAAGGTTGGTCCAGAATTTTACCTACCTCTGCATTTTTATAGAAAGCGCGGTTCCCCCCATTACCAACTTTATTCGGATGAAAGAGTGGATCTAAAAAATTCCATATCGAATCAAAATCGGAATACCAAGTGAGTAATGTAAGGTCTCCTTTGCCTTCTCCATTTTCTTTGTATAAGGGAGCTTTTTCCATAGGTTTAATTTGGATCTTTAGTCCAATTTCCTCTAGCGTTTGTTTGATGGCTCTTCCTTTTGCTTGGTTTTCATCATCACCTCGCATTCGAAATTCTAATTTGGTATTTTTGATTTTTGAAAAACAGGAAGATTTTTTTAACTCGTCTATCGCTAGATCTTTATCATATTTTTCTTTAAATTTATTTGGTTCCTTCTGGATTTTATCCAAGTAAATAAAAGGAACGGGTCCATAAGTGAAATCGGCATGGTTTTCTAATAATTTCTGAATGATCAGTTCGCGGGGGATTGCTAAATTGAGCGCTTTACGAAAATGAATATCAAAACATGGATTGTTCTGGTTGATTGCAACATACTGAACAGACCTTCCTCTTTTTGTTAGAGTGAATTCGGAATTAGCTTCGGGTAAGGAAAGTAGAAAGTCTGTAAGTTTGAATGCATCTAGTTGATGTTTTTTGTATAAAAATAAGGAAGTGGTGGATTGCGGTAAAATCAAGAACCTAATTTTTTTAGGGAACTCAAGATCTGTTTCACTTTGTAACTCTAAGTCTAAAAACTCATTTTTTTTCCATGTGATGAGTTTGTATATTCCGTAAGACTTTAAAATCCCTTTTTCCCATTCCTCTTTCCCAATGATGGAAGCAAATGGCAAACTTAGTTTTTCTTTCCACTCTGTTTCTTTGGTTCCTTGTTTAAATTCTAAATCGATTTGGTTTTCAGCTGACAAACGAATAGAGACTAAGAACTGATAGTCTCCTTTTCTGGGATAGGTTTCAAAAATTAAACGGGATAAACTGTATTCGATATCGGAAAGACTAGGCGCATGGGAATGAAGATGGAAGCGCCAGACTTCATTTTTTGGGTGTGGAAGTTTTTTGTAGGAAAGAATCCAAGGAGAAATAAAACCATTTTTCTCTCGAGTGAATAGTCCTTGGTGTAGGAACTTTGCTAATTTTTGACCTGACAAATCAGTCAGGAATAGGGGATCCAAATGCGCTGGATCAGAGGGAAGAGCGATTTTTAAGTCAAAATGGGGAGTTTCCTTTTGGCAAAAAGTGAGGGACAAGAGAAAGAAAACAAGGGATAAGGTTCTCATACGTGAAGATTTACCGAAAACTCTGGCCATACTTGGCAAAATACAAATACAGACTCAGTATTGGTATATTTCTGTCTATATTTGTTTCCATATTCAATGGGGCCTCCCTCACGTCTCTGATTCCTATTTTTGATTCCTTGGGTACTGGTGAAAATTACAAGTTCCAAATTGCTCTTACCAAAAAAGACCAAACCTTACTTTCAGAATACAACAAACCAAACCAACTCGAGGGACTTAAATACTGGGAATGGCAATTTGCCAATCTCAAACAAAAAACAAACGAAGAACTAGTTGATAAAAAACCTGATGATTTGGTATATCTATTTTGTTTAATCATCCTACCTATTTACTTTTTGAAACTTCTTTGTCTTGCGGGAACGGTTTACTTTGTCAATTCTGCAGGTTTACTTGCTGTCAGTGATCTCAGACAAGCTCTCTATAAAAAACTGCAGGTATTACCTTTAAATGAGTTCTATCGTGAAAAGACCGGTGTGCTTATGAGCCGGGTGATCAATGATGTGGATATTGTTGGAAAAGTAGTTTCAAATGATCTAAAAGATGCGATTAATGATTTCTTTTATATAGTCACTCATTTGATCATCTTACTTGTATTAAGTTGGAAATTGTTTTTTTTATTATTTATTGTAATTCCGTTGATTGTAGGACCTGTCAGTACATTCGCTGATCGAATCAGGCGAACCACAAAAAACCAACAAGAACAGTTATCTGAATTGAATGGGGACCTTCAGGAAGTAATTTCTGGAATTCGAGTGATCCGAGCATTTTCAATGGAAGATAAAGAAGCCGATCGATTTTTTAAAGTAAATCAAAACCTTTCTGATAAAACTTTTAAAACACATTTTTACCACCAAATAGGTCCCGCCTTGACAGAGTTATCTGGCTCTGTTGTGACTATGGTATTTTTAGGAATAGGTGCTTACTTATTAGAAGATGCAAGTTTTTCAAAAGGGATGTTTATTGCTTTTTTTCTAACCTTAATTTTTTTGATGCGCCCGTTAAAACAGATGAGTATTCTTGTGAATTTAATCCAAGCATCTGTCATAGCAAGTGATCGTGTATTTGAAATTTTGGGAAGAAATGTGGACATTAAGGAACCAGAAGTCCCAAATCCTTTGGGACCACTTTCTACCTCCATCGAATATAAAAACGTTTCTTATTTATATCCTAATACAGATATTTATGCACTGAAACATATCAATCTTAGTTTGCCCCGTGGTGGAACCATCGCGATTGTTGGTTCTTCTGGAGCCGGTAAATCAACGTTAGTTGACCTTTTGCCGAGATTAATCGATCCAAGTGAAGGTGGTATTTTTTGGGACGGTGTAAATGCAAAAGATATCAGTTTAGATAATTTACGCCAACGCATCGGAGTGGTTTCGCAAAATATCTTTTTATTTAACGGTTCAATTCGTGAAAATATTGCTTTCGGAAAACCTGACGCATCTGAGGACGAAGTGAGACGAGCTGCTGAAGATGCCTTTGCCTCTGAGTTTATAGAAGCCTTTGAAGAAGGATATGATACCATCGTTGGTGAACGCGGAGTAATGTTGTCGGGTGGTCAAAGACAAAGGATTTCAATTGCAAGAACTCTACTTGCCAATCCGGAAGTTTTAATTTTGGATGAGGCAACCTCGGCCTTAGACACTGAATCTGAACGTCTTATCCAGCAAGCATTTGTTAGATTGTATGAAAACAAAACAGTTATCATCATTGCTCACCGTTTATCTACTGTCAAAATTGCAGATACAATTTACTATTTAGAAAACGGTGAAATCGTAGAAAGTGGAAGCCATTCTGATTTATTAAAAAACCAAAACTCTAAATACAAACGTTTGTATGATATGCAGTTTTCTGGCTCAAATTAATACTTTTATTAAGCTAAACGACTTGTTCCACAATTGGGACAAAACTTTGCATTAGGAACAGCAACAAACGAACCACAGTTGGCACAAGTCCAATTCTCGTTGATTTTGGGAGTGGGAAGAGTTGCCACATTTGCCTTTTTATCTATTAGTTCTGCTTCTAAAGAATCCAAAGCTTCAATATAGGGAAGGGATTGGGTTTGGAATTCTTCTTCTGTTAATTTGCCCGAATCAAAGTCAGAACGAATGTCTTTCAGTGAATCCAACAAATTGTTTTTCTTTTCTGTAAAGGGTTTTAGATAAGCTCCTTCATCTTTACCAAAGGGTGATTCATCCAGTCGGAATCTGTAATAAAAGACTAAAAAAGGCGTAACCAGAATGATTCCAAATAGCAAACAATACAGATATAAGAGAAAATCCATACGTTCAGAATTTGGACTTTTTATTTTTAGGCAATCTCTTTATCTTTGGTCAAAGAAGAGAATTTAAAATTATGGCCGTAACAAACCCTTTAATTGAACAAAAAATTAAAACAGCAGAAGAAGTGGCAGCACTTCTTCCCCAACATGTCACTCTAGGATGTTCTGGATTTACACCGGCTGGATACCCAAAACTGATTCCTGTTGCTTTTGCCAAACGAATTGAAGAAGAAATAAAATCAGGAAAAGAGTTTTCTATTAATTTATATGCCGGTGCATCCACTGGAGAAGAACTAGACGGTGCATTAGCTAGAACTGGCGCTTTAAAATTAAGAATTCCATATCAATCCAATTCTCATTTGCGTAATCTTATCAACCAAGGTGAAACCGATTTCATCGATATGCATTTATCTCATGTTGTGAAATACATCGAACATGGAATTTTGCCAAAAATTGACGTTGCAATAGTTGAAGCTATTGATGTAACCACAGATGGAAAAATATATCTTTCCACGTCTTCTGGGATGAGTGCCACTTACATTCAAAATGCGGAATCAGTTTTTATTGAATTAACAGATACACATCCGTTAGAGTTAAAAGGTTACCATGATGTATATCTTCCCAACCATCATGAAAAAGGACTTCCGATTAATATTCTAACACCTGGGGATCGTATTGGATTGCCTTACATCCAAGTCCCTCCTGATAAAATCAAAGGGATTGTGCGCTCTAGTACACCAGATGCCTCTACTGTATTTAAAACTCCTGATGAAGATTGTCAAAACATTGCAGCTCATGTACTGTCTTTCATTCAACATGAAATTAAAAAAGGAAGAATCCCCAAAGAGTATCTTCCATTTCAAAATGGAGTAGGGAATATCGCAAACGCAGTTCTTGCGAGTATGGCGAAAGATCCAAACTTCCATTCGATACAGATGTATACAGAAGTGGTTCAGGATTCTGTTTTTGATTTGATTGATGCAGGAAAATTAGAAATTGCATCTACCTCTGCGTTGACTTTTTCTGATGCAGGCCTCCGGAGATTCCACCAAAACATTTCAGAATGGAAATCTAAATTTATCATTCGTCCGCAAGAAATATCAAACCATCCAGAAGTGATTCGACGTATGGGACTCATCGCTATGAATACAGCAATCGAAGTTGATATTTATGGAAACGTCAACTCTACACATGTGATGGGAACCTCGATGATGAATGGAATTGGTGGATCGGGAGATTTTACTCGAAATTCCCATTTATGTATTTTTATGACACCATCGCTTGCCAAAGACGGAAATATTTCTGCAGTGGTTCCAATGGTGTCACATACAGACCATAACGAACATTCAACTATGATATTTGTAACAGAACAAGGATTAGCTGATCTTAGAGGTTGTCCTCCTAAAAAAAGAGCAGAGCTCATTATCAATAACTGTGCTCATCCCATTTACCGAGATAAACTTCGCGAATATTACGAAAACGCACTCCGCGTATCAAAAGGCAAACATACTCCTCATGATTTGGAAAGGGCACTTTCTTGGCATGTGCAATTCTTAAAAACGGGAAGTATGAAGTGATTGCAGTAGTTGGATCTGGAATCACTGGACTGACAGCAGCATGGGCAATTGGAAAGTATAAGGATGTAACTTTATTTGAGAAACATCCGGAGATTGGTATGGCTGCCTTTGGTGCCAAACAGATGATTGATGGGGAAAATATTGAATTTGATATTCCGTTTAGAACCATCAAACGCGACTATTATCCAACACTCTTTCAAGTGTATGATAAGGCCGGAATCAAAACAAGGCCAGTGGATTATTCTTTTTCTGTTGAATCGAATGGAGATCCTATTTTTGGATTTCGTTCTCACCAAATCTTTGGTATTCCTTTTGGAATACCAACAATGGATTCTTTTCGAACAGGGAAAGGAAGGCAAATTTTTTCAGATTTATTGAAGTTTTACACAAACGCTAAAGAAGACTGGAAAAAAGAAAATCCGTCCATTTCCATTTTAGATTTTTTAGTAAAATATGGATACTCCACTGAATTTATTTATGAATTCCTTCTACCAACATTTGCTTTAGTAAATACTTGCAAAACGGAGACAGTCGGTGCGTATCCGGCTGAGACCATTATTGGATACCATTCTCGTGGTTATTCTTATACTCCTCAAGAAACAGCAAGTTTAGGAACAAGGGATGTTGTGAATCGGCTAACAGAGAATTTAAAAAATTTAAACCTAAATGCTGGGATTCAAAAAATTTATAAACGAAATCATAAAACAATCATTCGATTTACCAATGAGGAAAAAGAATTTGATCATGTGATTCTTTCTACTCAAGCGAACCAAGCTAAAGACTTACTTGGTGAAGGATTTGATTTAGAAAAAGAAATTTTAAATGAATTTCGTTATGAATCCAGCGATGTTGTACTGCATACTGATGAATCATATTTTTTAAATCCCAAAGTATCTTTAATTTTTAAAATTAGGGAAGGTTTTGATAAACCTGAGGTAACTTTGGATTTAGGGAGAATCATCCCCGAGTTGAAAGGAAAAAAAATCTTTCAAACTTGGAATCCTCACAAACTGCCTAAAGAGGTTGATATTCTAAAAGTTGCTAAGTTTGAAAGACCCGTAATGGACGAAAGAACCGCAAAGGCCATACAAAGGATTTCAACATTGCATTCTCAAACAAACTGCAATCTTTGGTTGTGTGGATCTTACTCTTTGTATGGAATTCCTCTTTTAGAAGCTGGTGCAAAATCTGCGTTACAGGTTGTTTCTCAATTATTAAACAAAAACATAGATGATTTGATTCAAAACTAACCACTACTTGGATTTATTTTTCGAAAACATGATAGTAGTAAGTAAGTCCAAGGTAATTCACAAACCAATCTAAAACCTTTGCAAATGTTTTTAAGGAAATAGGTAAATTTGTTGTATGATTGGTAAAACCTTTGATTACGAATAAGGTCCAGTTTTTGCTTTCAATTTGTTTCCATCCAACGGCTTTTAAATCTAAAATAGTTTCTTCATTTAATTTTAAATTTTCCTTGGGTATAAGAAAAGGTAAATAAAGCCATACGAATTTTTTAAATTTATTATCTGCGATTTGAAAATTTGTAAAAACAAATCTTCCACCAGGTTTTAGGACCCGATAACTTTCTTTATAAAATGCGGTAAGATTCTTAAAGTGATAGGCTGCATCTAAAGAAAATACATAATCATAAGAAGAATCCGGTATAGATCCTAAAACTTCCCAACTACCTTTTATGAAAGGTTTTACATCTATATTATTAGAACCAAATAGTTGTTCGGCGAAGTCAGATTGTTCTCCAGGGAGATTGATTGCGGATAGGAGTTTTGGATGATAGTATTTGGACCAGTATAATAAACTTCCTCCAAGCCCAGAACCAATTTCTAAAATCTTTGCTTCTGGTTTTAGCTGGCATCCTTTGGCAAATTCTGAAACAAACCTTATTCCTGCTGTGTGAAAAGAAGATTCTCCTTCCCAAAATCCAAAATTGGAAAGGTAAAAAGGGGGGGATTGGGGAAGGATATACGCTGGTGATTTAGAAAAGGGGAAAGGTGTCATTTTTTGCTTGCTGGAATCTTATACCCTGCCGGGTATGTAGTATGAGCCTTTCGGAAAACCAAACTAAACTGATCCACCGTATCAATCGAATCCAGGGACAGCTGGAAGCAATCAAGAATACAATCACAACGGAAGAAAAAGACTGCGAAAAGGCAATTTTACTTTTGAAAGCGGCCCACCAAGCCATGAAAAAGTTTGGAGAGGCTTATATCCATGAATATATGGATACTTGCTTTAAAGAAAAAAAATCCACACAAAACATCGAAACTGATGTAAAAAAAGCAATCTCCGCCGCCTTTTCTCTCTAAATCCCTCCCAATAAGTAAAAAATCCATAAATCGCTTGCCACATATACCCATAGGGGTATATGTGGATTTAGTATCTATATACTATAGGGGGTATGGTAATGTTTCTAGCTTCAACAAAAACTTGGTATTTGGAACGTGTGGTATATTTCATCGCAGGACTTTTCAGTCTCGTGGGTGTTTCACTTGGAACCTTTGTTTCGCCTTGGTGGTATTTATTGAATCTACTTGTGGGTGTGAACTTAGTTGTGTTTTCAACAATTGGTTTTTGTCCAATGGCCATTCTTTTGAACAAACTTGGTTTTGAACCAAAGGTAAGGGACTAAAATTATGAAATCAATCATTAGCATTTTGCTTTTGGTCGGTCCAATGGCTCTCTTTGCGGAGGGCCTAGGTTTTAGTGATTTGTGGAAACGAATTGAAGAGAATTCCTCTGCAAGAAAAGCCAAGTATTTGGAATGGAAAGCTGGAGAAATTGCAAAAGATAGATCCGACAAACACTGGTTACCTCGAGTTTATACCGATTTGCGTACCTTCCAAACAAACGATCCCACGCTAAATTTTATGGGAAAACTAAGTCAAAGAAGTGCAACGGATTCCGATTTTTCTACAGCTTCAACAAGATATCGTCCTGGAAATTTTTTAGATTCGAATAACCAAGCTTATTCGACATTAAACCCGGACACAATGAATCTTTTTGCAAAGGATACCCTCAATTATCCAGGAAGCCATACATATTCTCGCGGAACCCTTGGTATGGATTTACCACTGTATGAAGGTGGTTCAGGAAAAACTCTCGCAGCCATGAATGAAAAAAGATCAACAGGCCTTAAGTTTGAGTGGCTTGCTGTCAGGGACCGGGAGTTTGCACAAACTGGTTTTTATTACCGAGCGATCCAAACTTTAAATGAATACAAACGTAGATTGGAACAAATAAGGAAAATTGAATCTAAGTTCCAATCCAATTATTCCCTAGGTAATAAAGGAAATCCTGTTGGATATGCAGGTTATCTTGCATTAAAATCTATAAAAAACCAAATTGCCGTTTTAGAAAAACAATCTGACCTACAAATCAATGATTATAAAGAAACTTTATATGTTCTATCAGACCTCCCTCCATCTGAATTAGAAATTATAGAATCAGATTTGAATATTTTTTTAGATACACACTTCAAACGCCCTACCAGTTACGAAAGATCCAACCAAATGAATGCACAGATCAAATATGCCGAAGGGGAAAAACTTAAAAGCGATATGGAGATGGCCAAATTTTTACCTAAAGTTGGCGCTTATTCGGAAGCTTATGGATACCAAGGGAGTCGTAACATAACAAATGCTTACCAAGCTGGTGTGTATTTACAAATGAATCTTTACAATCCAAAAGATATGGGAGCAGTCGAAGAATCTAAACTTAATGCAGAGGCTGCTTTGAAAAAGATCGAAGAGAAAACTAAGGAAGAAGAAGCACATGTTAAATCTCTTTTTCAAAAAGAAATTTCTCTCAAAGAGAATCTTGATTTAGTAAGAGAAACTGTAAAATTCCAAGACGAACAAATTGTAAATATGCAGAGACTCTTTCAAAGTGGAGCCATCAACGCCATTCAATTTGCAGAAACATTAAATAAATCTCTAGAATTATCCCGAGTGCTTATGGAAACAGAAATTGCTGTTTTACAAGTAAGAACAGAAACATCGTTATTTTCAAATAAGGAAGAATCAAATGAATCCATTGGAAGAAATTAGAAAAGGGTTTGCTGGACGCCTTGCAGAAACATTTCTGCATTCGAGACTTACTCCTGTTATCGCAGTTGCTAGCTTAATCTTGGGGTTATTTGCTGTATACTTAACACCCAAAGAAGAGGAACCACAAATTTCTGTTCCTATGATTGATATCCAGATTCCTGCACCTGGATTTTCACCGGAAGAGACGGAACGTAAAGTTACAGAGTTTGTAGAGCGCGCCGTATGGGGACTCGAGGGTGTTGAATATATTTATTCCACTAGTAAATGGCATGGAAGTTATATCACCGTTCGATTCAAAGTGGGAGAACCTATTGAACCTTCTTTAGTTAAAATCCATCATAAATTGATGGAAGTTAAGAATGTGCTTCCTCCAAACACTTTAAGCCCTATTGTAAAATCGTATTCCATAGATGACGTTCCTTTTCTGGCATTAAGTTTTAGTGCAGAAAACATGAACGATTACGAATTACGTCAATTAGTAGCACCTTTAGCACGTGAACTTTCTTCTACTCCTGATTTAGCATCTGTACAAATGTTAGGTGGCTTGAAAAAAGTCGTGAGGGTAAAAGTAGATCCAAACCTTCTAAATCGATTTGGTGTCACTGCAATTGAAGTCGCGATGAGTTTGAAACAAAATGATGCTTTGATCCCTGCTGGAAAAAATTGGTCCTCAGATGCCATTATGGATATTGAGGTTGGTGGCGTACTAAAGAAAATATCTGATGTCAAACGACTTCCAGTCGCACAAAGGGGTGGGCGAGTGGTTCGGATCCAAGACCTGGCAACTGTCGAGGAAGGTCCAGAAGAACGAACAAAATCTTCTGCTTTGTATGATAAATCAATCGGTGAAGGGAAACGAAATGCCGTTACCATTGTATTTGCTAAAAGAAAAGGAACAAATGTTGTCAATTTATCCAAGGATTTATTGGAAAGAGCAAACTTATTTCAAAAAGATCTACCTAAAGAAATTCGTTTGAGTGTGATTCGAGATTACGGAAGTACAGCAGAAGATAAATCGCATGAGCTGATAGAACACTTACTCATTGCTACCATTTCTGTTACGGTTCTCATTGCGCTATGGATGGGTTGGAGGTCTGCTCTTGTTGTAGCAATTGCAATTCCAGTGACCCTTGCACTTACTTTGGCGATTTATTATTTTCTTGGCTATACTCTAAACCGTGTCACATTATTTGCTTTGATATTTTCTATTGGGATCCTTGTGGATGATGCCATAGTTGTTGTTGAAAACATTGAAAGGCATTTAGAAGAAAATCCAAAGTTAGGAATCATTCGTGCTACACTCGTTGCCGTATCGGAAGTTGGTAATCCTACTATCCTTGCTACATTTACTGTAATCGCTGCTATTTTACCAATGGCATTTGTTCGAGGACTCATGGGTCCTTATATGAAACCAATCCCTGTCGGTGCAAGCCTTGCTATGATTCTCTCTCTTATCGTTGCTTTTGCCATCACACCTTGGGCTTCTGTAAGATTACTTAAAGAAAACCATTTAAATGCGGAAAACGGATCCGGTGAACATAAAGTTTCCAAACTGGATCAAATTTATATCCGCTTCATGAATTGGTTACTTGGTTTCAAAAAGAACGCTGCGGTATTTGGTGCGGTTACCATAGGATTATTGCTGATCTCCATGGCATTTGTTGGTTTTAAGTGGGTGAAGGTAAAAATGTTACCTTTCGATAACAAAGAGGAATTCCAAGTGTTGTTAGATTATAAACCGGAAACAACGCTGACTCAAAGTATGAGGTATTCTGAAGAATTAACCAAAATTCTTTTAAAAAATCCCAATGTAGAAAAAATTCAAATTTTTGCAGGAGAAGCGGCACCATTTTCCTTTTCAGGAATGGTAAAACATTCCTTTCTTCGAAACCTTGATTCAATGAATGATTTGCAAGTGATTCTAAAAAATAAAAATGAACGTAAAGAATCAAGCCATGAAATCATAGAAACTTTAAGATCCGACATACAAAAGTTTGGTGAACATTATGATGCCGTAACAAAAGTATTGGAGATTCCTCCAGGGCCGCCAGTGATGGCTACAATGGTTGCAGAAGTGTATGGTCCAACAGCACAAGAACGAAAAAAGGTAACTGAAGAAATTTACGAAGTTTTTCGTAAGGAACCAAGTGTAGTAGATTTGGATACATCTCTTAGAAATGGTCGTCCAAAAATGGTTTACCCAATCGATTTTGAAAAATCAGGAATTTACGGGATCAAAACTTCAGCCTTAGCTTATACAGGATCTATCCTTTTTTCCGAATCTCCTCTAGTCAGTTTGGCGACAGCGGAAGAACCTGAAGAAGTGACTGTGAATCTTTCTGTGATCCAAAGTTTCCGAGGATCTAAAAACCCTTTTCAAAACCAGAACATCATGTCGATGGAATCGGGTGTTGTTTCCTCGGAACGTGTTTTAGGAAAACCATATTTGGAAGAAGATCGAGCTCTTTTTCGTAAAAACTTAAAACCAGTCAATTATGTGATGAGTGAACTATCTGGTGAAGAAGAAGCCCCTGTATATGGAATGTTAAAACTTGCACCCAAAATTAAATATGAAACACAAACTGCAGATGTTCCTTGGAATACTACAAAACCTGTAATTAAGTGGGATGGCGAATGGTTTATCACCTATGAAGTGTTCCGCGATTTAGGTGGTGCTTTTGCCGTGGTGATTTTACTCATTTATGTTTTAGTGCTTGGGTGGTTTAAAAGTTATTCCGTCCCACTTGTGATTATGGCTCCGATTCCCATTTCACTAATTGGAATATTACCAGGTCACTGGGCGATGGGTGCTTATTTTACGGCAACTTCAATGATTGGTTTTATCGCCGGTGCGGGGATCATTGTTAGAAACTCGATCATACTTGTAGATTTTATCGAAGGTGAAATTAGGAAAGGTGTGGAACTTAAAGAAGCTGTGGTCCATGCAGGGGTAGTTCGTTTTCGACCTATGTTACTCACTGCTTCTGCTGTGGTGGTTGGATCCTTTGTGATGTTATTTGATCCAATCTTTGAAGGTCTTGCCATCTCACTTATGTTTGGTGAAATTGCTGCCACTGTCCTCAGTCGATTTGCTGTCCCAGTTTTATATTATTGGTTTATCGGTAAATCAAGACAAGGAGTGATTAAACACGCTTAAGGAATTAAGTGAATCACTTAATGAAAACAAAAAAGGCTGAAATTACTTTCAGCCTTTAAGACAAAACTTTAGGTTCGATACCTAAAGTTTTTTTTTGACAAACTAATTAACGAGTTCCCTCGTTTTTAATTTCACTATGGTTCTTATACAATCCTGTTGCTGTTAAAGAGGGAGCTCTTAAATGACCAGTGTATTGTGTGTAAGTAGTGCTACCACTCACAATAGAAGATTGGCATTTATCAAGTCCACCAGCACGGTTGTATCCGCAAGAAGAGTGGTATGCCACAGCATAATCATCTTCTCCCGGTAGGATGGCAGAAGCTCCAAATGCACCTTTATAACCAGGCACATGGTTGATCTGAATTCCACCTGTGTTGTTGTGATTGAAAGCCCCACGAGCAGTGGATACGATAAGAGATTTGTCCATCGCATTTCCTGCAAACCCAAACGTTATTCCATTGAGGGCAGAAGCAAGTTCTGACCCACCAGAAGCCGCAGCAAGGGCTGTTACTTTTGTGAGGTTAAATCCTTTGGCAGATGCGGTTGAACCTAGGTTTGACAACCAAAATTCAATCGCATAACATCCAGCAGAGTGACAAACGATTTTACAAGAGTTAGACCCTTTGCAATAGTTTGTGAGTCCAGTGGCAATGTTTGTTTGTGCGCGTGCAGATCCGTAAGTTCTAGGATCAGAGGTTCCATCATAGCCGATGAAAATTTTTGATCCAGAAACCGTATTCGCAGAGGTTCCCCAATACGAATTTACGTCTGTTGTCCCCACACCGTTGTGGTTTTTGTCTGACTTACCGTGAATGAACACGGTGTATGTTTGTGCACTGAGCGATCCTGCAAACAGCATCACAAGTACAGTTGTTATGGTTCTTCGCATTTTTTTTCCCTTTCCTGATTTTCTATATTACGACACAAATTACATAAATAAGTCAAATATGTCAATTTATATATGATTAGGGCAAAAAAAAGGCCAGCCGTTTGGCTGACCTATCCTTTTCTCTTGATTCAGAAAAAAGTGGGAGTTTCGGCGATTTACCGATATCCTTCTGATTTGATTTCGCTATGGTCTAGGTAAAGTCCAGTCGCAGTTACAGAAGGAGCACGGTAGTGTCCGCTGTATTGTGTGTAAGTTACGTTGGAATTAAAAGGCCAGATTCCTTCACTTTGTGTGAGAGAAGATTGGCATTTGTTAAGTCCACCTGCTTTATTGTAACCGCAAGAAGAGTGGTATGCCACCGCATAGTCATCCTCACCTGGGAGGATCGCAGACGCACCAAACATCCCTTTGTAACCAGGAACGTGGTTTACCGCAACACCAGCAGTGTTGTTGTGATTAAAGGCACCACGTGCAGTTCCTACGATAAGAGATTTGTCCATCGCGTTTCCACCAAATCCGAAAGTAATTCCGTTGAGTGCAGAAGCAAGTTCCGATCCACCAGAAGCCGCAGCAAGTGCTGTTACTTTTGTAAGGTTGAATCCTTTGGAGGATGCCGTAGAACCAAGGTTAGACAACCAATACTCGATTGCATAACATCCAGCAGAGTGACAAACGATTTTACAAGAGTTAGACCCTTTGCAATAGTTTGTAAGTCCTGTGGCAATGTTTGTTTGTGCACGAGAAGATCCGTAAGTTCTAGGATCAGAAGTTCCATCGTAACCGATGAAAATTTTAGATCCAGATACGGAGCTAGTGGAAGATCCCCAGTATCCGTTTACATCTGTTGTTCCCACACCGTTGTGGTTTTTGTCTGACTTACCGTGAATGAACACAGTGTAAGTTTGTGCACTGAGCGATCCTGCAAACAGCATCGCAAGTATTGTTGTGATTGAGCTACGCATCTCTTTTTTCCTTTTCCTTTCTTTAAATGATACCGATTAACTTATCTCCAACCTTCGGTTTTGATTTGACCGTGGTCGAGATAAAGCCCTGTAGAAGAAACAGAAGGAGCACGGTAGTGTCCACTGTATTGGTTGTATGTTTTATTGGATCCAAATGGCCAAAGACCTTCATACTGAGTGAGCGAAGATTGGCATTTATTTAATCCACCAGTTCTGTTGTATCCACAAGAAGAGTGGTAAGCTACAGCGTAGTCATCTTCTCCAGGAAGAATGAGGGATGCACCTATCATACCTTTGTAACCAGGAACGTGGTTTACGGCAACACCAGCAGTGTTGTTGTGATTGAAGGCACCACGAGCTGTGGTAACAATGAGAGATTTGTCCATTGCGTTCCCACCAAACCCAAAAGTAATTCCATTCAGAGCGTTCGCAAGTTCCGATCCACCAGAAGCCGCTGCCAGTGCCGTTACTTTTGTGAGATTGAATCCTTTTGCTGATGCGGTTGAACCTAAGTTTGACAACCAATACTCGATCGCATAACAACCAGCGGAGTGGCAAACGATTTTACATGAGTTAGATCCTTTGCAATAGTTTGTGAGTCCTGTAGCGATATTGGTCTGTGCACGAGAAGATCCGTAAGATCTCGGGTCACTAGTTCCATCGTAACCGATAAAAATTCTCGTTCCACCTACCGAATTAACAGAGGAACCCCAGTAGCTGTTTACGTCGGTAGTTCCGACACCATTATGGTTTTTGTCTGATTTTCCATGTATGAAGACTGTGTAGGTTTGAGCGCTAAGGGATCCTGCTAAAAGGACTGCCGTTATGGTTGCTAGTAGAGTTCGCATTTTGTTTTCCTGTTTCTGAAGGTATGTTCTCCTTGTTTTATAAGTTTGGCAAAAGATTGACAAGAAATTTTTTTACAAATTTAGACAAAATTTTAACATAAATTTGCCATTGTCAGGGTTTCTCTGACAATCTTTAGGACAGGTTCCTAGGATTTTGCTAGGGGAATGCGGATGGTGAAGAGGGTTTTACCCGGTCTGCTTTCCACTTGGATGTTTCCATTGTGGTTCTGGATTATTTTTTGGACGATGGAAAGCCCAAGCCCCGTCCCCATCCCTAGTTCTTTCGTGGTAAAAAATGGCTCAAAGATTCGGGGAAGGATGTCTTCAGAGATTCCTTTTCCATTGTCTTCAATGGTGACAAGTGCCTCTGTTTCCTCCTCTTTAAGGAAAATTTGGATTTTGCCTCCTTCTTTGGGGCAAGCTTGGATGGCATTGTAGATGAGATTAGTCCAAACTTGAACAAGTTCATCTGCATGACCAAGGATGACGGGATCTCCACTGATTTTCCAATCAATCTCGATATTCTGTTTCCAACTGGTCGAGTACATGGAAAGAACGGAATCGATTCCTTCTTTGAGCGAAAGGTGTTTTTGAGATTCCCTGGGACCGGCGTAGGAATGGTGTTTGAGTGCAAAAACAATCTTTGAGGCTCGTTCCACTGCCGTTTCAATAATCCCTAAATGAAACCCAATGACAAATTCATTGAGTTTGGATTGGAAGGTATTTCTTCCTTCTTCTGTATCGAATAACTTTTGGTATTCCTCGGGAATGGTTTCAATTTTAAAATCGAAACAGGTATCTGCCAAGGAGATAGGATCGGAAATCATTTTGGATTTAAAATAAGCAATGAGTTCTTTTTTTCTTTTGAACCTGGATGTGACTTCAGATCTCTTTTGGGTTTTGAACTCTTCCAAAAATTGTTCTGCTAAAATAACCATATCAGTTTTTTCAGATCCAAATACATTTGATTGTCCATCTTTTATGAATTGAATGCTACCTTTAATAGCTGCTAGTGGGTTATTGATTTCATGTGCCACACTAGCTGCAATTTTACCCAAAGTGGACATTCGTTCTGCATGTAAAAGTTGTTCTTGGGTTTCTCTTAGTTCTAAGATGGTTTGGTTTAAAGATTCTGTGCGCTCTTTGATTTTTTGTTCTAATTGAAGCCTTGCGTCCCTAACAATGGAAATCATTTCGTTAAAACTATTAGATAACTCACCAATCTCATCTCTGCTTGATACTTTGACTGTAACAAACAAATCACCCGAATGCATTTTTCTAATCCCTGCCAGTAATCTGGTTAACGGGTAAACAATACTTGTTTTATGTAGTACGGGATATAACATAAAGATAGTAAATAGGGAAAACAAGAGTGTGATGATTAGCCAAACAACAGTTTGGTGAACCATGTTTCTGTATTCAATATAGGGGATTGCTATTAAAAAGTGGTGGTTTTTTGCATAAAAATCGGAAGTCCAATAAATTCCACTAGGGTCATTAGAAAATGAATGTAGATGGAATGATTCAAATGAATTAGGAATCCTTTGGATATCTACTATATTTTCTTTTGTAAGGTTTGCTTTATTGATTCGGAAATTTTGATTCTGTAAGTCTATGACAAGTTCAGAAAGATAAACAAAAGGATAAGTTGAACCAAGTTCCAGTTGTGTTTTAATGCTATGTTTTTCTCGACTCATTTCATTTTGGAAATCAACACGAAACCTGTTGAATAAAAAATTAGCAACAATGGAGAGAATCAAATATAATACGGTTAAGTTGAAAGTCATGATTTTAAATCCAACCGTGGAAGGAATTGTTTCTTGGTTCAGTGAAACTAAAACAAGAATCGTCATGATAATGATTGTTAGGTTAGTGAGTAAAAAAAGAAAGGTTGGTTTACTGAAATAATTTAGATCCACAAGGATGTCAGCAAAAGCCAAAGAAAGAATTCCTAAGATCGCTAAAAGAAATCCACCTGTGTTTCTTTTTTGTAATCCTTGAAACTTTAAATATTTAGCGAAAAGCACGGCGATTGTATTTCCAAGAACCAAACACATAGTACCTGCGATAGAAAGGATGGATAGTTGGACCATCGGAGAAGAAGAATGTTGGTCTGGAACATAGAATTCCATTTTAGGATCAAAATGAACTTCACGGAAAAAAAAACCGATTCCGTTGGAAAGAATCGCAAGGAGGGCAAGTGTGCTGTGGATATGAAGGCTCCATTGTTTCCAACGTGGAAAACTATTTTCCTGAAATCCAAACGCCAAATGGGAGGAAGCGACACCCAAAATCAAAATGACGGGATTTTTCAAAAAAACGAAAACATATGCGGTCCAAGGTGCGACAAAAGAATTACAAATCGACCAAGCCACCGACCAGAAAAAAAGACAAAACAGAGGGATGAGAAGGCCTCGGAAAGTGGGAGTTAAATCCTCCTTTCGAGACATAAAGTAGACAAAGGCAATCCCACTCACCAAACAGAGCCCAAAATAAAAGAAGCTGTATAGATTCAGTAAGGGAGCCAAGCCAATCCAGAAAACCCTGGTATTTCGCTTTCGGCAAGCATTTCGTTTTCCCAGGAGAAATACCATAGTGCGGTGCACAATTTTGCCCTTGCCAGCGGGGAGCGCTCGAAAATGATGGACTTATTGTGCGATGCACAAATGAAAGTCTGAAAAAGAGGACCCCATGCGAAAACGAAACTCACTCACCCAAATTTTAGGAGCAACCTTCCTCCTTCTTATTTTTTTAACAGAATCCTATGGAAAGATCAGTTCTGCAGGTCTTTCTGTTCGAAATGAGTCTTCCAAAAGGAAATTGGAGGTCTACATTGCCAAACATAGGCCAAACCTTACTTCTAAGGAAAGACGAGAATTGGTTTCTGCAATGGAAAATGCAGCGCTAAACCTTAAGTTTCCCGTGGGTAACAAAATGGAACGTTATGACAAATTGGGATTTTTGGTAGGCCTTGTGCAGACCGAATCGCAGTTCCACAAAAGAGCAAAGTCACATAAAGGAGCGCTGGGCCTCATGCAAGTAATGCCGGCAACAGCCAAGTGGTTGGCTGAAAAAGAAGGAATTCCTTTTTCTTCTGCTAAGGATTTGTATGATCCTGAAATTAATTTGTACATTGGTGTTCTTTATTTGAATTATTTAATGGAACGTACTGATTCCTTGGATGCCGCTTTGTTATCTTATAATGCAGGGCTTGGAGGTTATAAACGATTTGGAGGCATTCCAGAGTATTCACGATCAGTGTACCGATACTATGAAGAATGGAAATCGATGCCAACTCCAACAGAAAGTCTGATTTCTGAAACCGTTGCGAGTCTTCTTTCTATCTAAATTTTACTTTACATAGTTTTAAAACCGACAAGGCTCTTATCCGTTTTATAAAACAAAAGGATGGGAGCGTATGGATTTAATTCGTAGATACGGTGTGTATCTAGCAGTTGTTATATTGGTCGTGATTGGCCTTATCTTCTTTTTATTTAAGGATAATGTTGGATCGGATCAAGATGCTAGAGAGAAAGCCAGACAAGAAAGGATGGCTAGTAACTCTGATCCAACGCAAGGTGATGACGGTTCAGGAAGTGGATCGGATGGATCCAGTGGGGTTCCTGACGATGGTGCCACTCCAGAATATATTTTAGAAAAGTATTTAGAATGGGCTGAATACCCTCCTTTTTCAAGACCTATGTCCATTCTCAATCATGATCTGGCTTTCCCATTCATCATTGAAACTTCACCTGATTATTCTATTGATCCAAAAACGAACGAACCAACCGGTTATGTATGTTTATTCCAACCGAAAACTTGGGCAGTCATTGGTAACAAAGACATGATGTATGTAACGTTAGAATGTCGTGACAAAGCAAGAAACCGAGTAAAGGTATCCATTGATTCTCACCAAGTTTTTAAAGAATGGGAGGGACAAAGGTATGGAGTTGTCAGTGCCTCTGTCAATGATAGCGGAACCGATGGAGACCAAACCAGGGGAGATAATATTTTTACTTTCTCATGGAAACCGCAAAAAGCTGATTGGGGACAAATGTCACTTGTTGCTGAAATTACCTATGGCCCAGAGAATCTAAAAACAACACTTACTTCTAGTTTCTTTTCTAGTCCATCCATCCCGGCAGAATTTAACGGGGTATTTTCTGACTCATTACAAGACGGGTCTCTTATTGTTCGTGCAGTGGTAAATGTTTATAAAAAAGGGAAATACCATTTAGAGGCAAATTTAAAGGATGAAAAAAATGGGGAATACATCGCCTATGCTGTGTATGACGGTGATTTAGTTTCTGGTTCCAATGAAGTAGAATTTACTTTTTTTGGAAAGATACTTCGTGATAAAGACTTAGATGGTCCTTATTTGGCGACTTCTTTTCGTGGGCATCGGGTGAATTTACCGATTGATCCCGAATGGTTTAACCAAGGGGCAGAAGGACTTAGAAAAATCCAAGCCGCAAAAACAACAGAACCAGACCGTGAACTTGTTGTTCCTTATAAGGATGAATATAAAACAAAATATTATAAAGTGGAATCCTTTTCCAATGCAGCTTGGGATTCGGCAGACAAACAAAATCGTATTCGGCAAATCAAATCATTACTATAAACTATGTTAGAAAAAACTATTAAATTTACCAGGAAGAGACCATTTTTAAGTCTCTTTCTACTTTTCATTCTCACTCTTCCAGTCACATTACATCTTTTGTTTTGGGGACTGGTATCTTTGAAAGCTCCACGTTACAGCGGAGAAATTATTTCAAATAAACTAACTTCTACTGTCACTGTGACCCGCGATGAAGCAGGGATCCCGCATATTGTGGGTGGAGACGCAAAGTCCGCTTATTTTGCGTTAGGTTATACGATGGCACAGGATCGTATTTTTCAGATGGAATTACAAAGGCGGATTGGGAAAGGAGAACTCACTGAAATTTTTGGTGATAAACTCATTCCAACCGATCAGTTTTTGAAATCACTACTTTTGAAAAAAACAGCGGAAGAGTATGTAAGCCAAAAAGAACATATTTATCCTGAAGCATGGAACCAATTGGACTGGTTTTTGGAGGGAGTGAACCATTTTCTTTCTGAAGATAATTTACCAATTGAATATACGATTCTTGGGATCAAACCGAAACCTTTTGATCGGGTGGATGCCATTTCCTTTTTATTTTATATGGGATTTTCTTTTGCGGAAGGGATCAAATCGGACAGTTTGTACACCATTATGGAGTCAGAACTAAAGGGTAGGTCTGCAAATGAACTTTTCCCTCGTTATGATTTTGAAACTAATGCTACCATTTTGGAAACACAGCCAGGTGTACAAAGGTTAGCTGATGCCGGAAATTCCCAAAAAAATAATGTTAAACAAACAGAGAAATTCGATTTAAACCGAATCGCAATTCAAAGTTCTAAACTTAAATCTGAGAACAAAATCAACACCAAAGAAAATGAGGTTCTTAATTTAAAACAACTAGTTGCTTTTGTGAACCAATTACAACTTCCCATTGAACCTTTGGAAGGTAGTAATTCCTGGCTTGTGGCACCTAACCGTTCCGAAAGTGGTGGAGCAGTTCTTGCCAATGACCCACATATCGCTCTCTCCAATCCTGGAGCTTGGTATGAAGCATACATTGAATTCCCAGGATATGAAAATTATGGATACTTCTTATCTATCATTCCTTTCCCATTGATTGCACATAATAGAGATAAGGCATGGGGACTTACCATGTTAGAACAGGATGATGTAAATTTGTATTTGGAAACCATCGAGGGTGGGAAATTCAAATCCGGAAATACTTGGAAAGATTTAACATATTATCGAGATCCCATTCGTAAAAAAGATGGCACCGAAATTCCTTTTGAAGTAGGGATTACAAACCACGGTCCACTCATTACAGAACATATAAAAGGATTTAAGGGTAGGCCAGTGAGTTTGTATTGGGCTCACCACCACTTACCAAATCCACTCCTTGAAGTTCTTTTTCAAATGGGAAAATCAAAATCATTTGCCGAACTTGATTCTGCTTCTTCGATGATTGGGGCGCCTGGGCTTAATTTTAGTTATGCGGATAAAAATGGAAACATTGCTTATTACGCAGTAGGAAGATTCCCTATTTTAAAATCAGGGAATTCGCGTAAAATTTTAGAAGGTTCTACGGGTGAAAACGATGTCATTGGTTATGTTCCGGTAAAAGACAATCCAAAGATCATCAATCCAAAAAATGGAATCATTGTTACTGCAAATAACCAAGTGACAAATAAGTCTCTTCCAGGACTTGGAAAACCAGAAGGGAACTGGCAACCTCCTGACCGTTTTCAAAGGTTAGTTGGAATTTTGGAAACAAAAGAGAAGTGGAGTTTGGAAGACCTGGCAGCAATCCAGAATGATACGGTTTCTTCCTTTGCACCAGAGTATTTGGAACTT
Organism: Leptospira montravelensis; assembly: GCF_004770045.1. NCBI lineage: Bacteria > Pseudomonadati > Spirochaetota > Leptospiria > Leptospirales > Leptospiraceae > Leptospira > Leptospira montravelensis. Next base: position 32,099 of record NZ_RQFO01000017.1, on the reverse strand, counting down.
GTTTTATCGTCGGTTGCAGATGCAAAAACTCCCAACGGAAAAAAAGTTTTAGGAATTCTAAAAAAATGGAATTTTGAACATTTTCCTGAATCACAAGGTGCAGCCGTTTACGATGTGTTTTTTTATATCACTCTTCGTGAATTGTTAATCGATGAGATGGGTCCCGCCAATTTTGAGTTATATGGTGATATGGCTGAATATTGGAACGCGTATCGCCGTTTTGTAAGGAATCCAAGTTCTCCTTATTGGGATGATTTACGTACGGAAGGGGTCATTGAAACAAGAGCGGATATCCTCAAAAGGTCGATTGAGGAGACAGGTAAGTATTTAGAATCCCATTTATCAGCATCTCCCAGTCTTTGGACTTGGAAAAACTTATATAAAATCAAACATCCTCATCCGCTTGGCGTATTGCCTGTGATAGGTGGTATTTTTGATATTGGACCTCTTCCTTCTGCCGGTGGTGCCGAAGTGGTTAACAATTTAAAATACAAACTGATGAAAGAAGATTGGACGGCTACCGCAGGTCCTTCCAAGAGACGAGTCATTGACTATGGTCGTTTTGAAGAGTCAGTGACCCAACTACCGATTGGAAATAGCGGAAATCTTGCCAGCCCCTTTTATGGGAACTTAGTAGATGATTATATTAACGGAGTCCATAGGAAAATCTTGTATTCGAAAGAACAAGTGGGTCCAGGAAAGTTCCGATTGGAATTCCGACCTCAGTAAATTCTAATAAAAATTCCCCACAAGGCCTGTGGGGGATTCAGTTTTTCTACAACCTAAGATTCATTTCTGGCCGATCTTTAAACCAGATGTTTCGTTCCTTTTTCCTTTTTATTTTTTTGGTTACGGCAACTTTGGCCCAATCATCATCCGATCGGTTGGCCTTTGCATTTCGAAGCCAAGCTTCCCTCGATCCACTTAGAATGATTGTTGTGGGGGAGGTTGTGGGAATTGAAAAGGCCAGTTACTATGAAGTGGATACACTTTCACAGGAATTGGAAGTGGACACAAGACCAGATACTGTGACAATCAAGGTAGGGGACCCAAAAGGAATTCGGGTGGGCCAAACCTTGTATTTAATAGAAAAGAACCAAGACCACAAAACATTTCGTGATGGAAACATTGTGGGAATGATCACTGTTAAATCTGTTTACCAAACTACTTTTTTTGGATGGCAAGTTCGTGGGGAAGGGTATTTGCGCCTTATTGAAGACAGGCCAGTCACAGCCGCTAGATTACTTGATACTACAAAATACGATGAAGCTTTTATGGCTAAAAAGAAAGGTGACCATTATTTTGCCAAAGGGCAAATGGACGAAGCCTTACGAATGTATAAACATTCAGTTTCTCTGGATCCAGGATCACCTGATTCCCATTATGCGCTGGGAAAAGCTCATTGGAAAGATGGGGAGGGATATGTATCAACAGCATTTGAATATTCAATGGCTTGGAAAAATAGAGAGCGGTTTTCGAATCCCCAAGAGAAACTTTTATTCCTAGTAGATTATTTGCGATTTTTAACTTTTTATTTTAAAGTAGAAGGAAAAGAAAATAAAAAACAATTAGACCTAATGCCTTTGGTCGCTAAAGAAGCACGAAATCTTTATCCAAAAAATTATGAAGTTTGGTTGTATAGTTTTGAAACTTCTTTTTTAAATCTTTTATATTCAAATATGGCTGATGTTGGGGTAGACGGCCGTAAAAAAAGAGAGGAGTGGTCTGATAGGTCAGAAGAATATTTGCAGAAAGCCTACTCAATTAGAAAATCAGATTATTACCTTCATAAACTAGCTTGCGAATTCTATAATATAAAATGGAAGGAAACTCGTGGTTCAGTCAAAGAAACGGATTATCGTAATAAATTAATTGAACACGGAAAGTTGTTACGTCTTTACTATACTGGTGAAACCACTTTGTCAGAAGATCTTTTGAATGCAATTAGACTAGCTGAAAAACAGCCATGATCACTCTGATAGAATTTTCATACTCTTTTCGAATAAATACGTTTCCAAATGCAACATATCATCTGGGGCCGAACTGAAATAGTTTACCCCAAGGTGATAATGATCTCCCTTATCTAAAAATCGAATGATTTCACCACGAATGATCATGGTTCGTTCCTTGTTTAGAGGTATAAACATTTTGATGATATTGTGGCGTTTCAAATATTGAAACAGGCGTTTGTCATATATTTCAAATAGAAGTCCATCAAGAGAAATATCCACAACTTTTGTCGTGGACTGCATGGTCTCGTAACTGCCATGTTGAATAGCAATTTTTGTGAATACATAACTTATGATTTCAGCTAGTTCAAAAATATATACGGCTTGGTTGTTGGAGATGGTAAATCGTTCCATCGCTGTGGAATGTACTTTGATAAATCCGACAACATCTTCATACAATCGAATCGGTGTAATTACATAGGAAACGTAAAAATTGCGAGACTCATGTTTACGCATAGATTCAAAAAAATCCAATGCGAATTCTTCTCCGAACTCCTTCGTCATTTCTTTATGTTCATTAAAATAATTAAAAAGAACATCATTGCCTGGATCATTGATATAAGAAGTGATTCGATTACAATCTGAAATATAAATTGTTTTTCCAGTTCTTAGAATGGTTTTTTTAATGAAGTCATCATATTCGTTTAGTTTTTCATCTGGTTGAAAAAAATGAATTTCATAATCTTTGGAAATTCGTTCGATTGCCTCAGTTAACATAACATTGATGAGTTTACTATCGGGCCTGTCTTTTCGGACTTCTTTCATTAGGTGAGGAAATCGACTTTCGGCATATAGGTTTTTACCCACTTCTCTCGAACCACCAGTTAAACTTCTAAATAGAATGATAAAATTCATAAACAAATCATCTACTGGAATCCGTTTATTGGTTCTGAGTTGGTAGGACTGTAACTCCGTAGGAGTTTTGATCACTGTTTTGTCTTTTTGGATATCTAGGATCACTACCTCAAATTGGTAATTGATGTTCATCACCTCAAAACGAACTCGTGCCCGCCTGGAACCTTGTTCCACCAGATCGGGAATCATTAAAGTGACTGTGTGGGCTTCAATTTCTTCTACGGCAGCTACAATTATTTCTTCTTCATATATAAATTCAAATTCTCTATTATCGGCCTTTAGGTAATAAAAGAGATGTTTAACGATATTGACATCGGATCCTATGATGGTTTCTTCAAATAACGATTCTAGAATCGTTATGAGTTCTTGCATCGAATCGGTTCTGCCAATTGCCATACTAAAATTATCGATTTTCTAAGGGTCAAAATCGATTTTCTAACGAGGAAAATATGCAAGGAAACGACAGAATTCGCCGAAATGGGAAGTATATGGAACTAACTCTCCCAAAACAAGTCAATCCTGAACTTTTACCAATGATCCGCCAAGGGCTTCTCAGTCCGGAGAAATTAGCCATCCTAACCGAATTACATTCACTTGTAGAAAGATTTGCCGGTTGTTTGTATACAGATGAGGAAAGCCAAAAGAAAATTTTGGAACGGACAGGATCTTTGCCTGATCTCATTACTTGGGGTGATTATTTCCAAACCGAAGTGGCGTCGCGTTATTTTTTAGAGTCAGAAGATTCTCTGCGACGAATTGTCGATACCATTCGTTTTGACCTTATCTCCGCCCATTTGATCTTTAGCGGAAAACCAGACCATTATAAAGATAAAATAAGGGCGGAAGTTTTGGTAAGTAAAGGAATCGATTCTGCACTTCCTAAAGAGAATTTAGAGTCCCAACACCTAGAAATTTTACTCAACTACTTTGAAAATATGGAGATTGGAAAGAAACCTTTATCTTTACAAGATAAAGCCTGGTACGAATCCTTTCAGATAGATGAAATCGCGATTTGAATCCAAAGAGTATGAATTCCTAGAAGTTGAATCCCGTGAAACAGAAGATGGAAAGATTGTTTCCATCTTCCTAAACAATCCTAGTTCCCGCAATTCCATGACATGGAAAATGGGGGAAGAATTTGCCGACCTTATCCATTCCATTAAAAAAGAAAAAGTCCTACCTCGGGCAGTAATCATTTCCGGTCGAAATGATGTTTTCTGTGCAGGTGGCGATTTAAATTTATTACGATCGTTTTCTGAAAAATCATTCTCGCAAAACAGACGTGATATGAGGAAATTCTATGGTTTCTTTTTATCAGTTCGTAAGTTACCAGTACCTGTGATTGCAGCAGTCAATGGACATGCAATTGGAGCAGGTCTTTCGTTAACCTTTGGATGTGATTTGCGCATTTTTGCTGATGAAGGAAAGTATTCTTTTAATTTTGTAAGACTTGGAATCCATCCTGGTATGGGTTCAAGTTATCTATCTCCAGAACTCCTTGGAAAAAGTCTAGGGGGAAGGTTATTACTTACCGGGGAAACTTTTGATGGTAAATTTGCCAAATCTTGTGGCCTCGCGCTGGATAGTGTTCCCAAAACAGAAGTATATGCACGCGCAATGGAGTTAGCATTATCGTTGTCAAAGGCTGCACCGCTCGCCTTACAAGAGTTAAAGAAGAATTTATACTCCTGGAAACACTTAGACTCGGCCTTAAAAAAAGAAGCAGAATCTCAAGCGCGGAACTTTATTTCGGACGACTTTAAAGAGACGATCAAAAGTATCTTAGAAAAGCGGGATCCCAAGTTTACCGGCAAATAAAAAATTTAGAAGGTTTCTAAATTATGGCTCGACAAGGATTTTTTAAGAGGTTACATCGAAGCTGAATGGCGGATCTTCCACTCAATCCTGATTGTTTTGCTTGTGATTATAAAAATCACAATGTCCTTCACTGTGCGGCGCATGAGACTATAGAAAGAATCAATGCTGGTAAAGACTTCACTGTATTTCCTCGAGGCAAACATCTTGTTTCCTCAGGGGAAAAGGCTCTTGGTTTTTTCTTCATCAAATCTGGTCTTGTGAGAAGTTATGTCCAACTTGCTAGTGGTAAGGAACAAACCTTACGTCTCAGTGGGCCTGGGGATTGGGTTGGATTTCGAGATTGTATTTCTGATTCTGTTTCCCACCACAACGTTGTTGCTGTAGAAGATACTCATGCGTGTTACATCACAGGTGATCTTATCGATGCACTTGTGAAAGATGACATCAACTTCCAGAAGGAAGTTTTTAAACAAATGGCAAAGGAATGGCAGGAGATGGAGGAACATGTTGTTTCTCTTGGAACCAAACAAGTCCACGAAAAATTAGCAGAAATACTCATCGTCTTAGACAATGCCCAAGGCCGAAAGAACCAAGTGGAACTCAAAGTGACTCGTGATGTCCTTGCCACATTTATCGGAACAAAAACAGAAACTTTAGTTCGCGCACTTTCTGATTTAAAGGCCAGAGAATTCATTTCTGTTGACAAAAACCGGATCGACATTCTGAACAGAGCAGCTCTGTATTCACTTTCAAAAATCGCATAATTTTTTCTCATAAACTATTAAGCCAGAACCTCGGAATTCCGATGGTAGAAATGATTGATAATCAAGGTAAGGTCTGTTGCCTGATTTTACCTTAAAATCACTCCCGGGGGGACTTTCCGAAAGGATTCCCCCTTTTTTTATTTCCCTTGTTTCTTTCCAAGCCATCTAAAATCTGGAGGTTACATGTCTAGAAATCGAGGCCAGAGTCCTAGTTTATTTGGGAATCCCATCCTTCATCCCCTGAATGTAATTCTCATCATCAATTGTCTTATTTTTTTTCTGCAATACTTTGCAAACCAACAGTTAATCTATCGATTTGGATTAACACCTGATTTTGTGTTAGGTGGAGCAGTTTGGCAAGTTTTTACTTATGGTTTTTTACATGCTGTAGATCTAATTCCTTTTCACTTACTGGTGAATATGTATGGGATGTATATGTTGGGTTCCAACATCATTCCCATCATTGGAAAAACAAAATTTACCATTTTGTATTTTGCCTCACAAATTGGTGCGGGAATTTTTGTGGTTCTTTCTGCTTATTTGAATACAATGTTAGGTGGTAATATTCCATTTTTGGAATCCATGACCACACAAACCATTGGTGCCTCTGGGGCTCTTTTTGGATTGCTCGCTTTATTTGGTATTTTTTATCCTAATGCCGAACTCCTATTATTTATTTTTCCAGTTAAAGCTAAAAATGCAGTTTGGGTATCCCTTGTGATTGGATATTTAATTTCCCAACTGGGAAATGCAGCCATCTCCAATACCTGTCATTTGGGTGGTGCACTTACTGCGCTCATCCTCTATAAAATTTTCCAAAAACAAATCAAACCGGGTAGTTTGCCTTACATTCCAGGACTAGAATGGGAAGCTCCACGAGAGACTAAAATCCAACAGAAGGCCAAACCGGCTGTTGTTGAGGATCTTTTCCAAGACCAAAAAAAAATCAACGAATCTGTATTGAAACAGATTGATTCTAAGAAAGATAAGGATTCGGTAATAAATTATTTACAAGGAATCCAAGTGGCAAACGCCAATATTTGTCCTCCATCTACGTATAACACCGAGGATCCGATCTGCTTACGTTGTGAATGGTTAGCAAATTGTGCACTTCGTAAGGCAAAAGAATAATTTTTCGTCTAATTTCTTGACAGTCTCTTGAGATGGGGATAATGAAAACATGCCTGTAGAAAAGAAATCCTCTGTAGAAGAGGTTCTCAAACGCGAAAAATTAGCAAAAGAATTCGAAAAAGAAAAACGTAGTTCCGAACAAAAAGCGATCGAACAAGCGGCAGCGAAATTGTCTTCGCAGAGCCAAGAAACAACAGATACGGTCAAAACTTCCAAATTCATTACGAATATCGATATAGTTTTTTCACAGGCTAAAACGGACCTCCGTTTCTATTTTTTGAACGACGGAACATATGCAGATGATTTTAAGAGAATGTTCCTTGAGAATGAATCTATCTTCAAACGTTATGGAATCACAAGCCAAAAGTACCTAGAATACATTCGAGAGTCCTTTGACCGTTATAAAAAAATTCATGATATGATGCCTTTGGATCCGATGAAACCAAAACATTTTAAATATGTGGAAGATTCCATCTCGGAACTCGTGCGTATGTTCAACCAACGATTCGGTAAATAAGAGAAAAAGCGCCTACGGGCTTTAAAAAATTGGGATTTCCCTAAAAAAACTGAAAAGGATTTTGGTTACAGTTGTTTCTCTCTTTAGAGGGACTTCTTTGCAAGAATATTGGAAACGCATTCTTATTTTTACGGTAATTGCCTTAGTTTATTTTTTCTGGGTTTTCGTAGGGTATGATTTGGCAGGGGTCTTTAGCCTCGCGTCTTAAAGTTCCCTCACATTCTCTCTTGACACCTGGGTTTTCTAACAAACATGCTAGGAATATGGTGGAATCAAGAAAGACATCCGAGACAGACATCCGACTCGACCTCAATGTCCGAGGCACAGGGGTCTATCAGTTTGATACAGAAATCCCTTTTTTTGAGCATATGCTCTCTCATATCTCCAAACATGGACTCATCGATATGGATCTAAAACTCCGTGGGGATATTGGTATCGATTGCCACCACTCGGTGGAAGACACCGCCATCCTCATGGGCCAAATGATCCACACTCAGCTAGGTGACAAAAAGGGAATTTTTCGTTATGGTCATTTCACTTTGCCAATGGACGAAGTTCTAACCACCGTAGCCGTGGATTTAGGTGGACGTTTTTATTTTAAATACACCGGGCCTCCTATGGACGGAAAATTTGGAATTTATGATGCAGAACTTACCCTTGAGTTTCTTCAAAAATTTGCCCTCAATGCGAAAATGAATTTGCATGTGGTCGTTCACTACGGTGAAAATCGCCACCACATCCATGAATCTATATTTAAAGGCCTTGGTAAGGCTCTACGGCAAGCGCTTGCTATTGATACACTGGCAAAGGATCAAATCCCTTCTACAAAAGGAATGTTGGAGTGATTGCAGTTTTAGATTTTGGAATGGGGAATATCCATTCCCTACTAAAAGCAGTTTCCCTTTATACAAATGATTTTAAATTCACAAGTGATATAGAAACAGTAAAAAAAGCAGATAAAATTATTCTGCCTGGTGATGGACATTTTGATAAAGCGATGCAGAACTTAGAAGAAGCTGGATTTTCATCTGTATTAAAAGATCATGTTGCGGCCAACAAACCTTTGTTTGGGATTTGTATCGGCTATCAAGTGTTATTTGAAGATTCAGATGAAACGTCGAAAGTAGGAACCACCATTCCTGGTTTAGGGCTTATTCGTGGTAAAATTAGAAAGTTTGAAGGCAAACAAAACTTAAAAGTTCCCCATATGGGTTGGAACAAACTATTCGATATCAAAGCAAAAAATACAAAATTGCTGAAAGGGATTCCGAACGAATCCTTTATGTATTTTATCCATTCCTATAGACCTGTTGGTGTAGACAGGTTGGACATCACAGCTAACTGCCATTATTATGGAGAATCCTTTCCTGCTGTAGTAGAAAAAGAAGCTATATTTGGAACTCAGTTTCATCCTGAAAAATCAGATAAAACAGGTCTTGGAATCCTGAAAAATTTTATAGAACTTTAATATGTTAGTATTACCTGCTATTGATCTTTTAGATAACGAAGCTGTCCGTTTACTCCAAGGGGATTATTCTAAAAAAACAGTTTATTCTTCTGAACCAGAAAAAATGATCCAAGTTTTTGAAGAACAAGGTGCCACTCTCATCCATATTGTGGATTTAAACGCTGCGAAAACCGGGAAATCAGAAAACGAGAAAGCCATCCGTAAAATCAAAGCTAACTGCTCCGTAGAATTAGAGCTAGGCGGTGGAATCCGTTCTTTGGAGAATATGAAATTTTATGATGGGCTTGGAGTTTCTAGGTTTATTTTAGGAACTGTGGCCGTGGAAGATCCGTCAGTGGTAGAGTTAGGTTTAAAAACCTACGGCCCAAACCGTATTGTGATTGGTGTGGATGCCAAAGATGGATTGGTTCGCACGAAAGGTTGGGAAACTAACTCTGGTATCAAATACACAGATTTTTTAAAAAAAATGTATGTTATGGGAATCAGGCATGTGATTTTTACTGATATTTCGAAAGATGGAATGATGGCAGGACCTAATACTGCGGTGTATTTAGAGTTGTTATCACAATTTCCTGATTTGCAACTTGTGGCTTCGGGAGGAGTATCCTCTATCGATGATTTGGTGAATTTATATGAGGTTTCCCAAGGGAAACTTTTTGGTGCCATCACGGGAAAAGCCATTTATGAAGGAAAATTAGACCTAAAAGAAAGTATCAGGATTCTAAGTAAGAAGAGGAATGAAAATTGATGAATCGTAAGAATTTAGCATTAGCAGGGGTGATTGGTGGAGCCATAGGACTCATCGTCTCTTTCCTATTGGCAATTGAATATTTTGGAATTGGAACTGAAAATGTTGCTAGTTCTGCCTGTTCTGCGTTAGGCGGTGGTGACTCCTGCTTAAAAGTTGCAGAGAGTTCTTATTCGGCGATTCCTGGAGTTCCTTTTTTAGGAAATGTTCCGATCGCCTTACTTGGATTTGGTTTCTACGGACTAATTACATATTCTTTCTTTTTGGTAACTAGAGCTAAAACGAATGAAGAAGTTTCTAATTTTATTTCTCTTTTGTTTCCTATTCTGGTTTTAGGACTGATTTTTGATTTTGTACTTTTTGGGATTTCTGTAGGTATTATCGGAACCATTTGCCAACTTTGTTTCATCACTTACATCGTTACCATTGCTCTCCTAGGGATTTTGTTTTTACTTTGGAAAACTGAAGGTAAACCAACCTTGAATTTCCCTGTTGCCATCAAAGATGGAATAACAACGGCAGCTCTGGTATATTTTTTCAGTTTTTCTCTTGGGTTTGCCACAAGCAAAATGTGGGTGAGTGGGTCTAATTCCAATACGCTAGCCACTTCAAGAGGAATGGATTCGGCAGAAATCCAATCAAAAATTGCGGCTTATTTCCAAGAGCCAACACTCGGAATCAAAGTGGAAGGTTATCCTTTTATTGGTAAAAAAGATGCACCGATCACTATTGTAAAATATGCAGATTATAATTGTGGGCATTGTATGCACACAAGTCATATCTTACATACGGTTCTTTCCGAATATGATGGAATGGTTCGTGTAGTTTATAAAAACTTTCCACTAGACGGAACTTGTAACCGTCTTATGCAACAACCAAGGCCAGGGGCAACCTCTTGTGTTGCAGCCATTGCAGCCATTTGTGCAGATAAACAAGGAAAGTTTGAGCCGATGTATCGTGGTTTATATGATAACTTGGAAAAGGGTGTTGCTCACTCAGGATCTAGTGTTGTCAATTTAGCTAATTCTATTGGCCTCAATGTCAATTCATTGAAAGCATGTATGGCTTCTAAAGAAGCACAAAATCAATTGAATGCGGAGATTGATGAAGCCGAGAAGTTAAATATCCAATCGACTCCTTCTCTTTATGTGAATGATAGAAAAATCGAAAGTGGAACACCCAATCCAGCTTTTCTAAAATCACTTCTCGAACAAATCATTCAAAAAATGTAATTTAATTTGGCACCTATTTAGACTTAGGTGCCAAACGAATCGGTCCTTCTTGTAATAGAGAAGGATCTCCCACTCGGTCTAACTCCCAGGAATTTAAAACATTTTGATCTTTTGTATGTAAGGCTGGCCTGAGGCTCAGAACTGAATTCCCTTTTTTATACAATGACCTTCTTCCATAGAACCAACCACCTGTTTCTTCCGTGTGTGTATTCTTTCCATAAACACCGCCCATTTCAAAACTTTGTTTTAGGTCACTTGCCAATTTAGAAAACATCATTGGGTCCATCGAAATTCCATGATCGGGGCCTTCTAAATTTCGATCCAAAGTAAAGTGTTTTTCAAAAACCACGGCACCCAAACCACAAGCCAAAGAAGATGCCAATGTTCCATCCGAATGGTCACTAAAACCAACAACATAATCAGTGGTATCCAAATAATAAGGAATGGATCTAAGGTTTACCTTATTTAATGGTGTGGGGTACATAGAAACACAATGGAGTAGACAAACTTCTGTTTGGTTAGTTTGAAAAAGAGAAATGGCTCTTGTCACTTCTTCTGGCAATGCAGCACCAGTGGAAACAATCAAAGGTTTCCCGGATTGGATTGATTTTTTTAATAAAGGCAAATTAACTATATCGCCAGAAGCGATTTTTAATACAGGTACATTTAATCCACATAACAAATCAACTGCGGATTCACAAAGTGGTGTAGAAAAAAAATCAAGTCCTAGGTCTAAGGAAGTTTTTTGAAATTCCTTATGATGTGATTCGTTCAATTCATATTGTTTGAAAATATCAAAAAGAAATTTTACGTCAGGGTTTGTCGAATCAATGAACTCTTCTGTCCTATAGGTTTGGAATTTGACCGCATGCGCTCCAGATTCTTTTGCTTTGGCAATAGTTCGTTTGCCAATTTCTAAATCAGAATTATGGTTTAGTCCAATTTCAGCAACTAAATACGGTTCTGATTTTCTTGTAAGAGTTTTTGATCCAATTTTAAAATCCAATTGTTCCCTTCTTTAGATCATTGTCGGCAAATTAAGAAAATCCTAAAATTTTTCCTAATTGGAAAATGAGAAAGGAAGAACAAATGGCAAGTGTTGTCATATACAAAAACTGCACAATCGGCCAAAAAATGGTTCCGGTTTCTTTTTTGGTTACAGCGAGTGTGGACATACATTGACTGGCAAAGGCAAAAAATACAAGGAGTGATAATCCAGAGAGTGGTGTCCAAACGAGGCTTCCATCAGCCCTTGTTTCGGTGCGAAGTGTAGATCGTAGGGATTCTCCTTCCTCGTTTTCCTCTGATCCATATAGCACTGCTAAGGTGGAAACCATCACTTCTCTTGCGGCAAAAGATGTTAAAATGGAGATTCCAATTTTCCAATCGAAACCAAGCGGTTGGATCGCAGGTTCCATTCCCTTACCAATGGTACCTATATATGATGTTTCAATGGGACTTGTTTTCCATTCGTTGTTTTTGTAATCTGCGGGGAAGTGACTTAGAAACCAAAGCAAAACAGATATGTACAAAATGATCTGCCCTGCGGTTGATAAAAACGATTTTACCTTTGCATAAACTGTATGAAATAAACTTTTTAAAGAAGGAAGATTGTATCTGGGAAGTTCCATTACAAAATAGGAAGCATCTTCTTTAAAAACAGTTTTGCGGAAGAGAAGGGCAAACCCGAAACTAACAATCATACCAAGAGAAAACATAGAGAAAAGAACAAACCCTTGGATATTAAATATTCCCAAAACAGGTGGAAAACTAAAAACAGTTCCCACAATTAAAATGTATACAGGATATCTAGCAGAACACATAATAAGTGGGGATACCATAATTGTTGTAAAACGGTCTGATTTGTTTTCTATGGTTCTTGTTCCAAGGATCGCCGGAACGGCACAAGCGGCAGAAGAAAGTAAAGGAATAAAAGACTTTCCGGATAGTCCAAATTTTCCCATCACTCGGTCCATTAAGAAACTAGCACGCGCTAAATAACCAGATTCTTCTAAAATTCCTATGAATAGGAATAAAAGTGCAATCTGAGGAATAAATACGATAACACTTCCCACACCACCAATAATCCCTTCTGAAATTAAAGATTTTAAAAGTCCATCGTCTAAGAAACCATCAACAAATGATTGTAAGTTTGTGATCCCGGATTCAATTAAATCCATTGGTAATTCGGCAAAACTAAATAAACTTTGAAATAGAAGTCCCATCAAAAGGAAAAAACAAACAAAACCAAGGACTGGGTGTAATAAAACTCGATCTAATTTTTCTTCCCAACTGCCGGGAATGGATTTTGGGTAGGTGATAACACTTGCCAAAACTTTTTTAATAAAAAAGGAGCGATGGATCATTTCTTCTTCGTAGTAAAAATGAAAACCTTTTCCTTCTACAGTTGATTGTAACCAGTTTTGAGTTTCTTCTGGAAACTTTGTGAAATAACGTTTGTCACTTAAGTGAGGGTCCTTATTGATAAACTTGAGCGATTGTGATAAAAAGAATTCTGCTTCATTTGTATTGATGCCTAGCTTTTGTTTTGCGGTAGACAAAAAAATTTCTTCTTTTGATCCCCAAGTCCATAATCGAGGGCGTTTCTGAAAACTATTTGGATTTTTTAGAATCTCTTTTAAGTTTTCAATCCCCTCACCAGATTTTGCATTAACCAAAACAAATTGGAGTCCAATGGATTTTTTTAAATTTTCTAAATCCAATTGAATTCTTTTTTTCTCCAACACATCTTTCATAGTTAAAACTACAAGTGTTGGAACACCCATATCAATAATTTGAAGTAAAAACTGAAGACCACGTTCTAAATTCAACGCATCTAAAACATAAATTACTTGTTCTTCTGGTTTTCTTGAAAGTAATACTTCATAAGCAATTTTTTTATCTTCCGCAACTCCTCCAAGACCGTATGTGCCTGGTAAGTCGGTGATAGTCCAGTCAACGTTATCTAAATTTAGAGTTCCTTCTCTTTTTTCGACGGTAACTCCGCTGAAGTTTCCTGTTTTTTGTTTTAGGCCTGTAAGTTGGTTGAATAAAGTTGATTTCCCACAATTAGGATTCCCAACTAAATAAATTCGATTTTCTTTCATGTTTGTTTTAATTTAATCTCTATGGCTTTTCCATCTTGAATTCGTAAAGCTATTGTGGTTCCGTTAAGATCACAAATCATTTTACCCAGTATTGAAGATTTTCCTTTGAGTGTGATTTCTGCACCGGGGAAAAAGCCAAGTTCTAATAACTCGGTTAACATTGGTCTTGGGAGATGTCTTGAATCTAAGGAAACAATCGCTGCTGTTTCTCCGATTTTTAAATCTTGTATTGTCATTATCTTTGGTTTATGAGATTGCAAATTTTTGTGTGTCGCGAAATAAATTGATTTCTGGTGCAATCGACTTTACATACCTATCAAAATATAACATTTGTTTCATGAGAAGGGCAAATTCTCTCGGAATTTTTAATCCATTTTTTTCGGCGATTTCCTTCATCTCGTACATAATTCGATTCACCCTGGATTCGTCAAATATCTCATTATCGGTCAAATGAACATAGACTGATTCTAATTCATTAAAAACAGAATCTAATTCTTTTGCAAGTACAGTAGGATTCACTCCACTATCAGTAGAATCCATTTCTACTAACCCTTTTGCCACTAACGTAGGTTCGCCGATGCCAATTCCTTGGGTAAACAACATAAGTCCTTTCCAAATTTTAGGAGAAATTCTTCCTACAATTCCAAAATCGATAAATCCAATGGTTCCATCTTTTAAAATCATAAGATTTCCTGCATGTACATCGGCATGAAAAAAACCTTGGTTGGATAGAGAAGAAAACCAAATTTCTAAAGCATCACTTAAAATTTTTCTCGGATTGTTTGTGAACTTACGAAGGCCGACTTCATCGGTGATAGGAACTCCATAAAATCTTTCCATAGTCAAAACTTTCTTTGAGGAAAGTGTATGGTATACTCTTGGAACTCTTGCTCTTGATTCTTTCACACGCAAAAGGTAATCTTCAAACTCTTCAATATTTTTTGCTTCTTGTATAAAATCTATTTCTTGTAAGATCGAAGTTTGAAATTCTTCAAACATAGCGGTAAGTCCTGATTTTTTAAATTCAGGAGCAATGATTTCTAATATCTTTGTAAGGATTCTCAAAATCTGCATATCAGTTTTTAACGTTAGGTGAACGTCAGGTCTTTGGACTTTTACAACTACATCCAAACCTTCCTTTGTGACAGCAGCATGGACTTGCGCAATGGAAGCAGAAGCCAGAGGGGTTTCATCAAAACTATGGAACAAAGTTTCGAGTTTACCACCCAATTCTCGTTCGACGGAGGATCGGATGTCCCGAAATGCTACAGGCCGCACTGAATCCAAACAAGCCTGCATTTCCTCAACATACTCTTTGGGAAACAAGGAAGGGGCACTTGCGATGAATTGCCCCAGTTTGATATAGGTGGCTCCCAGGTCAGAGAATGCTTCTCGGAGGGTAATGGCTATTTCTCTATGGTTGGGGTTTCCTTTGGTAAGATGGGCCAGAATCCCAATCGCCCTAGAAGTGAACACAAAACTGGAATGGGCGACTCGTAGGCTCGATTGCCAGCCGAAAGAAACGATTTCAGAAAGAGAATCCATACGTCCTAGTTTGAGACCTAAATCGGGATTGGAAACGAGAAAATCCCCTTCGATCCTGTAAGTGAAATAGAGTTGCAGGAATAGGTCTCAATCAAAAACTTATCAAATCGCAACCATGAGCCAAGAAACTGTCCTGTACCAAGAGTTAGAGAAACTCGATCTCAACGAGATCAAAAAAATCGCAAGCCTTTGGAACATCCAAAAGATCCCAGGAAAGGACAAAAAATCGACTATTTTGGGCCTCATGGAGATTTTCCAGAACGAATTTTACCTAAAAGGGATTCTGGAAAAGTTCACTCCCCTCCAAGTCAATATTCTGACCTCCATATTAAAGAACAAAGGGGTCATGACACTCGGAGAAATTTCGAGAAAGGTCAACATTCCTCCCATTAACGTGGAGATGGAACTGAACGTACTCAGAAAGTACTACCTTCTATACCAAAGAAAGAACCGCGAACGTCTCACTAACAATTTAGATAAATACCATACGTATGATGAATACTTAAAACTCATCAAAGTAGAAACAAATCCTAAAGGTGAAAAGTTTAAATTCTCGATTGAGAAAGCTTTACACAAAGCAACACTAGCGGAACTTCCAGAAGAATGGAAAGAAGCTGTAGGTGCCAAAAAAGGCGAACACATTGAAACATTTTTAAAGAATGCTCTCGAACAAGAGTTCCTTCAAAAGTTAATCGATGGCCTTTCTGATTTTGATAAAGATGTCCTTCACCAAATTTACATTCATGGTGGTGTCATTGAAGCAAATACCATTCGTAATTATATCACGGTAAATCGTGGTAGGTTTGAACAAACCATCCCTCACCTTACATCTCTTTATTTAGTTCGTGATTTATATTACGTTGAAGACAAATTCATTCGAGTGATTGTGATTCCAAAAGAAATTTTGGATTTTTTGCAGTTTTCTCCTATTTTACCTCCTGTAAAAAAAGGAACCCGAGTTCGTCAGGAAAAAATTTCTGCCAATGGTCTCGACTTTTTCTTAAACGTAAAAAAACTCATTTCCTATATTTCGCGTAAAGGTTTGAACCTTGCAAAATCTGGGAAAATCAAACAAGCAGATCACAAAAGAACGGAAACCGAACTTTTATCTCCTGATATAGAAATTTTTCCTGAAAAAAGCCAGGTGTATCAAATTGAACTGATCCTTCCTATCTTAAAACTTTTAGGATATGTAGATATCAAAGGTGAAAACGTAATTCTCATTCAAGAAACTGATGAATTTTTAAAGAAAGACATCTTTGAAATCATGAAGCTTGTGATTCATGAAGTGAATGAGGCAAGAACACGTCGTCTCAATCCAGCAGAAGTGTTTACTGCCACCGAAGTCCCGTTTTACGAAAAAGGTATTTTAGACAAAACAGTAAAACTCATAATGGCACATGGAAAAATCAACTCTTCAGTGATTTTTTCTCATATCATTCGTGACCATTTGGTTTTTTCACCAACATTTCAGATCAAAACTTATGAAGAGGATTTAGCAGACTTACGTAAAGAAATCATTTCTGCTATTTTTTACTTACAACTCTTTGGTCTTATTGAAGTAGAATATCCGCAAAGAAACCTTAGCCTTTCCGAGCTTGGAGCCCACTATTTCAACCATGAACCTCTGGTTACGGTAACAGAAAAAGGTGGAATTACCATCAACCCTGACTTCTCGATCATTGCTTTCCCTGATCGAGTTTCTTTACATGGAATTCATTTATTAAAAGCTTTCTGTGAGTTAAAAGATTACGATAGGGTTTATACTTTTTTACTTACCAAAGATAGTTTCCAATTGGGAATTTTGCTTGGTTATGATAAAGAAACTTTCATTCATTTTTTAAGAGAATCATCGAAGGCGGAACTTGCTCAGAACTTACTCTTCTTATTGGATGATTGGGGTAATAACCTTCCTATCGTTACTATTACAGAAGATTCAGTTCTCCTGAGAACCAAAGACTCTCAGGTGATGGAACTTCTTTTGGGTCAGATCAAAGGCAAAAAATTTGTTTTAGAAGAAGTGAGTCCGACAGGAATCATCATCGAGAAATCGAAGGTGATGGAAGTCATTGCCATTGCAGAAAAATTAAACATGATCATTCGACTGAATCGTTAGTTTA
Source organism: Leptospira montravelensis (assembly GCF_004770045.1). NCBI lineage: Bacteria > Pseudomonadati > Spirochaetota > Leptospiria > Leptospirales > Leptospiraceae > Leptospira > Leptospira montravelensis. The sequence continues at coordinate 14,785 of NZ_RQFO01000017.1, read as the reverse complement.
AGAAACTTTTCTGTTTATAATAAAAAAAGACCAACTAAAGTTGGTCTTTTTTTTATGTACAGCAATTGATTCGTGTAGGAAATCAATTACCAGTGTAGGAATTTATTTTTTTTCGCCAGCAGCAAGTTCTGGGTCAGTTACTTTGATTTTGTTTTTAAAATCCCATTTACGAAAGGGAGAAACTGCGTCCAAACGTTCTTGTGTCACAAAGAACAACCTTTCTCCATATTTAACAAGTCCACCCTTATAATACGCATACTTCGTTTTGTGGTCCACTGTTCCCACTTCTACGACCTTATTCCAATCTTCGCAGGTCTTTAAAGAAGGTACCTTTCTGAGATACAATTCCTTAATTGAATTTTCTTTCACCGCATCGCGAAGTATTTTTTCCCATTCCATATTCGAATAGCCTTTCTATCCTTACCTAAATTTCAATTTCATTTTTCATTTTATTGAGGAGTATAGGTCGAGGACTACGGAAAAATACAAAAAATATTAGAAAAACAGCCATGATTCGCCAAGGACTAGGTCCGAATTGGATATAAGGAGTCATTCTTTCCTTAGGAACTAATGGCAAATCCAAATAACCGATAGCTTTTTGGAATGTTTGTAATTCTCCCATCATTTCTCTTCCCCAGAAATCATAGGCAGTGGTAAGGCCAGTGACGGCAACACGGACAACGGGCCTTCCGAGTTCGATCGATCTAAGTCTACCGGCGCCTGCATGTTGCATCGTTTCTGTCTGACTTTCAAACCAGGAATCATTGGTGAGATTGAGAATGAATTCCGATGGGGAATGTCCTATCATCTTACGACCTAATTCGGGGTATAGGATTTCATAACAAATCATCGGACTAAGTGTAACCGTTTCTCCCGTTTTGGTTTGGAATCTTAAAGCGTCTGTTAGGTTGCCGGGAATATGATGGCTCGTTTCTGGAAATATGTTTCTAAGCCAAGGAAAGTGATTTTCTCCCGGTAAATATTCACCAAAAGGTAATAGTGCCTGTTTGTATCTTCTTTCTGTGATTAGAGATATTGGATGCAGGAGGGTAAATGAGTTTCTAGACCCTCCGTCCCATACCAATTCATTAAAAACAAGAGGTGCATTACTGAGTGTAACGAGGCTTTCTGTAATTTCCACAAAACTTTTGCTATACGTTGAATCGGGGTTTTTTGAATCTAAGGTGCCAAGAAATGGAATGGAAGACTCAGGTAGTACCAGTAAATCAATCGGTTTGGGTGCGAAACGAATGGTTTCTAAACCTATATCGTAAACTGTTTGGATGGTATTTGTCATCCATACTTGGTTTTCCTGAATTTCCCGTTTTGCAAATTTTGTGTTTGGTTGTATTAATGCAAGATGTACCATACTACCTTGAGGAATGGTTTCTGCGAGGAAGTATAAATTAATCGAGAAAAAACAAACAATTGGTAATAGGTAAGAAAAATAACTTCGGATCCCTTTTGTCTGTTTTAAAAACAACAAATAAAATAAGGCGGCCGAGATGACCGAAACAAATCCTAATACCTCTACCCCAAATCTTGCCATTTGCCTCCAAAGGATTTGGTTACGAAACAAGTCTCCCCAATACACGGGAAAGATCATTGGGCAAATCCAATCGGAAATCAAAAAAAGAGAAGGTAAAACCAATAAAAAAAAATATGAATCTTTAATGATTCTCTGTTTGGTGAGAAAAACAGAGCCCAAAAAAATAAAACCTATTTTATAAAACGATAGAAGTGCATAGACCAAAAACAGAAGGGAGGAGGCGAAAATCCCCTGTCCCGATATATTTCTTATGGCATTCCAAATCCAGTAGAAGCTGGTTAAAGTAACAAGGCTTGAAAATAATAGGGTAGCAATGAAAGTTTGTTTCCAACTAGAAATGATAGTAAGTTGTTTTGTGATATAGAGTATCAAAAATATACAGAGAAACCCCGCGGATGATAATCCGAAGGGTTCCAGTGCCAATGCAAATAAAATTGCTACTGGTAAAAGTAAAAGAAGAGGATGTTTAATTTTCGGAATTCTTGAGTGTTTTCTCATATTCCATTCTTCTTGTATATTCCTCTGCTAATTCCTTGCTTCCTAAGGTTTGGATTCTAAGTTCCATTAATTTTTTTTCACGTTCTGATTCGGAAAGATTCGGATAGTTTTTAAGAAGGTTTTTTTCTTCTCCTTGGAGTTTAGAAATTTTTTCCTCTTCTTCTTTTATTTCCTTGAGAACCTTTTCCATTCGATCATTTCCATCTTTTCCAAAGTAACGAATGCGAACTTCTTTTTCTTTTGATTCTTTCTCTGAACCGGATAACCTTGAAAGTTCAGCCTGTCTTAAATCCATTTCGTTTTCGAATTTATCAAATAATGGTTCTCTAGCAACTACAGCATTGTAATAGTTTCCAAAAGATTTTTTTCGATAATCTTCATATAATCTTAGTCTTTCGTCAGCTTTTAGATTTTTGGTTTCATCGAGGAAATTTTTTCTATTAAAACTAAAATCTGCGGTTGCTTCTTCTAAACCGAAAATGAGTTCTGCATCTTCTTTTGCAAAATACTTCCTACGAAGTTGTTTGATTTGTTCGTATCTTTCTTGGTTGGTGTATGACTTACTAGAAGGATCTAAATGTACCATTGCCTCTTCATATTTCAGATAATTGGAGAGCATATTGATGAGTCTTTTAGCGTCTTCTCCACCGTATTCGTTTTGAAGAAATGCTTTGATATATTCGTGACATTGTTCCCTGGTGCTTCCTTCCGGGCATTGTCTGCGTAAATTCCAAAGTTCAGAAACTAAATTTAATTCACCTGATTTGGCACGACTTAATATTTCATCAAATCGAAGGAATTGTCCGTCTGGAGAAAAGATTGTTTTTGCAGATTCTAAGTAAAAGGGGTCCACAGAGAAACCATCACTTTGTGTTCGAAAGTATGATTCTGCTTTGTCATTGGGATTTTCCTCATTTGAGATTTCCAATTCCTTCGGTCCAATGATACGGTACACAATATAAAGCAGGAGGATGGCTCCCAAAACATAACTAAGATAACGAAAGATTTTAAGATTCATAAGAGATGGTTCGTAGTAAAGGATGGATTGATACTTCTGGAAACAAAAAAACCCAAGCAAGCGCTTGGGTTTTTAAAAAAATCTTCGGTAGTGGACTATTGATTAGCCTTCATGTTAGAAGCCATATTCATATAAAAACCTTCCACATCATACCAAAGACTTCCTGAACGAAGAGTGTTGGATGCTTGTAAGTGGTCGATCCCTGTAGTAAAAATTCCATAAGAAGGCCCACCTTTCCATGTTCCCCATTTTTGTGAAGAAAGTGGAACGAGACCATCGTTAGTAAAACCTTGTCCTTGGAAAAGTCCACCAGCACCACAAGCAGGGTGAAGGATACCCATAAGTGGGTGTTGGATGAGGTCAGGAATGGTGATTGAAGATCCGTAAGAGAAATATTTTACTCCTGATCTGTTAGGAGTATAAGAATTAAAAGAGGTAAGTCCTTCTTTGCTCAAAGAGGAAAGTGCCGCCAATGCGTTTTGTTGGTTAGTACCACCATAAACAATTTTCACAAGAGTTTCAACGATGCTTGCTACAAATGGTTGGATCCAACTAGGTAAAACTGTCTTCACGATATCAGCAATCGGTGATCCGTAGTGTGGTGTGTTCAGAGTAGTGAGTGTTGCTGTGCGGCCCGAAAGTCCTAAGTTAGAAACCATATAACGGCTATCAAGTCCACCTTGTGAATGTCCAAGGATGTGGAATTTTCCAGTGTAATTGGTAGCAGCAGCATAAGTAAGAATAGCCGCTTTTAGTTCCGCAGCACGAACTTCGTTTGAGTTGGCAGCTGTTTTTCCTGGAGCAAATACCGTAGCTCCTTGGCTTCTTAGGTAGTCGTCAGATCCACCCCAATAGTTTACAATACTAATGATTCCACCGGAGTTTTCGCCCCAGCCAAAAAGGCCATGAGAAAGGATAATGGGATAAGTGCCTGCAAGTGGTTTGGAAGAAGAACCGGAACTGGCAAGGACAGGAGTTGCAAGAGCAATTGTGATAAAAATGGCTAAAAGACCTTTTCGAATCATATATATTTCACCTCTGAATTTTCTAAGATAAAACTGTGTCAAAATGCCTTATTTGGGGCAAGGATATTTTCACTACAAATAGGAAAAAAAGAGGCATTTCTTAGTAATTCGAAAGATTCCAGGTACTTGCTTTCGGGTTGGTAAAGGAGTTTCTAAGTGGGTAGTGAACGTCAGGTAAAAAAGGTCTATGGGATTTTAGTCACACCCGTTTACGGTAGCGAATGTAAAATCTTTCAAAGGAAGATTTGTCCCAGAACTTAACGGCTTCTTCGTTCTGTAAAATGGCTCTGAGTTCAATGGCGGGAATGGATTTTTCTTTGCACCAAAGATCGACATCCTCTAAAAGGGCAGACATGTATCCTTTTTTCTTTTTGCCTAGTTTGGTGACAGCAAGATCGATAAAAAGACTTCTTTCTTCTTCTAAGTGAGGTTTTTCTTCTATCCTTCCAATGAGTAAGGAAACAAGTTCTTGTTCTTCGAAAAAACCTCGCATATAAACTTTGCCAGTTCCAACCAGTTTGAAATAGATATCAGTAAATTTTGTGGCAGCGCGGGGGCGGATGCGAAACAAACCATCTAACTCGAGTTCGTTTACCTTCCGGTAAAATTGATTTACAAGTTCGATGGTTTGGTTTCTATCAGTTTCTGTTAAATCTCGAATCACCTAAACCATTCGATTGATGAGGTAATTTTTTAACTCAGTGATTGAAATTCTTTCTTGTTTCATAGAATCTCTTTCTCTAATGGTAACGGTTCCATCGTTCATTGTATCATAGTCTACGGTAACACAGAATGGAGTTCCAATCTCATCATGACGGCGATATCGTTTTCCAATGGCGCCACTTTCATCATAGTCTACATACCAATGGTTTCTTAAATCGGAATATATCTCTTTTGCTTTGGCATCAAGTCCGTCTTTTTTCATAAGTGGAAAAATGGCCACTTTCATGGGGCTCACTCGTTTCCCAAATCGTAATACAGTACGAATGTCGTCTTTTTCTAATTTTTCTTCTTCGTAAGCATCACATAACACGGCTAAGAATAGGCGGTTTAGGCCTAGTGCCGGTTCCACAACATAAGGAAGATACTTTTTCTTCTGATCCAAATCATGGTATTTTAAATCTTCGGAAGAAAACTTTTCATGTTGGGTAAGATCATAATCAGTCCTGGAAGCAACACCCCAAAGTTCACCCCAACCAAATGGATATTTGTATTCAATATCACTTGTGGAATCACTATAGAAAGAAAGTTCTTCCTTTTCATGTTCACGAACGCGAAGATTCTCTTTTTTTAGGCCTACCACATTCACAAGCCAGTCCATGCAGTAATCCACCCAATACTTGAACCATTCTTTTTGAGTGCCTGGTTCACAGAAAAACTCCATTTCCATCTGTTCGAACTCACGGGTCCGAAAGATAAATTGGCGGGCCATAATTTCGTTACGGAAGGATTTTCCAATTTGAGCAATTCCAAAGGGTACTTTTTTCCGAGCAATTTGGGTGACGTTTTTGAAATTAATAAAAATCCCTTGGGCGGTTTCCGGACGAAGATAAATGTCAGTCGCTCCTTCTTCCGAAGCACCGTGAGATGTTTTGAACATTAAGTTGAACTGACGTGCATCGGTAAAACTTCCCACAGTTCCGCAAGTAGGGCAGGCGTAGGCTTTCTCTCGAATGGTGTTTGTTAGTTCTTCTAAACTTTTCCCCGTAGCAGCACCTTCACCTTCCTTATCCTCCAAAAATTTATCCACTCGCACGCGAGTTTTGCATTTTTTGCAATCCATTAAGGGGTCGTTGAAGTTGGAAATATGGCCAGATGCCTCCCAAACGCGGGGGTGGAGGAGAATAGAGGAATCAAGGCCCAAAACGTCGTCCCGTCTGTGCACAAAGTATTCCCACCAAAGTCGTTTTAGATTGTTTAATACTTCAATTCCATTCGGACCATAGTCAAAGGTATTGGAAAGGCCTCCGTAAATTTCGGAACCTGGGAAAACAAATCCCCTTCTTTTGGAGACTGCGACTATGGGTTTGAGCGACTGTTCTTCTTTCTCTTTCGGCTGTGCCATATCCGCCAAATTTTTTGTTTTCCATGAAAATTCAAAGTATTTTCCTTGAGATAAGACTAAAGAATGGATTCGGCAAACGTAAAATCACTCTCTCCTTGGGCTAAAAAATCCTTAACCTTCTTCCTTTGGATGTCCCCACAATTTTCTCTCGGACCTTTTTTGGCATTGGGGGTTCTTTTTGCTTTTCCTGGAGAATTCCGGCTACGTCTGCGAGCCATAGCTGTCGTGGCAGTTTACATCCTTTCTTGGATTATCTTTTACCCAATTGAACTTTTGCACAGGTCGGGTTTGGAATGGGAAGCTGTGATCAACGAATTTCTGGCAAAAGATTCCAGGAGTTTCCAGTTAAAATTTGGATTTGTTTTACTTTGTTTTATCCTTTTACTTTCAAACTACATTCATAGTCGTAAGAGAAATCATAAAAGAGAATCGATAAGATCGGCAAGGTTACAAACGATAAATCCTTATGATAAAATCCGTACAGACATGCGGATTCGAGATGCTAAGTTCGATACGGTCTTACTTGTATTGTTTTTAGCTCTCCTTTTGAATTTCGGATTTCAGTATCTTTCAGAAAAGTTACATCCTAACAAATCTCTTTCACCACTTTCACCTTTAGTGGATGTTTACCAATTTGTTTTTAATTATTCCATCTCACTTTGTATTTTGCTTTTTAGTTTCAATAGAAATAAAATTCCTTCTATTGTTGCAAAACCTTATTTGCGTTATATGGAGGGAATTCGTATTCGCGAACGTTGGAAAAAAGCCGTAGTTACACAGACAAAATTTCCTTTTCGTTTGGAACTGGTTGTAAAAGAAAAAGCAAAATTTCGGGACCGTATCTTACCAGGTTTTGGACATGTATATGTTTATGAATACTGGCGTGGATTCCCCATTTTATTTTTGACCTTACTTTTGTTTTTGTTTTCTGCAGTTTGGGTATTTTCTTATGTCAGCCCCATTTTTGGGATTCAGTTTTTGGCAGGATTTGGATTAAAACCCGGAGTTCCAGATAAAGATTTTTTTATCTCCTCACAAAACATTGCCTATGCGGTATTTTCGATTTCGGCACTTGTTGGAATCTATTTTTATTCTTCTTACCTTTTAGAAAAGTCGTTTAGTTTAGAAAATTTAGGAGTAAAAGAAGACAGGGTAGGAGATTCCGAACCTTTTTTTAAACCAGGTTTACGAAAAGGATTTAGAAATATATTACCACTCTCCTTACTCTTTCATTTGATATTGATTTGCCTTGTTTTTCTTATCCCTATCACACTCCAACGTAATAAAAAGATAGATCAGTCTTCACAAAAAAATAACCACTTCCAACCAGAAAAAATGGAATTCTATTTCATCGATCCTAATGTTCCAGATGATACGAAAGGTTTAAATGGGGGAATTGTTACCGGAAACGAAACAGAAAATAAGGAGAAAGGGGAAAAAATCTCTAACGAAAAAGTCGCAGATAGTGGCCCAGTCAAAGGTTATATCAAAAAGATACGCGGAAAAAAAGTTCCACCAACTTACTCCAATTATATTTCAGCAAAGATGCGCATTCCTGAAAGTTATATGGACTATTGGGCTAAGGCACCCCATCCTTATTCTTCAGTAGTGGCCTATACCATTACCCAAGATGGGGATGTGATTGATGTAGAACTTGTGGAAGCTTCTGATTACCCTGACCAAGATTTACGGACCTTACAACTTGTTGAAAGTTTAGGGCCGCTTATGCCACCTCCGGGGACAAAAAACGACATTCGTGTGACTGAACTTTTTTGGAATGGACCGATCGACCCAGAATTTGTTCCAACTCCCCTCCAAAAAGAAATGATCAATTTATTTGACGGCCGTTATATGGAAGAATTATCAGAATGAAAGAAGTAGGCTTATTTGAGTATTTCATCGGATCTTTGACAGTCCTACCTTGGGCTATTGTGATTTGGAAGGCTTACCAACCGAAAAAAGGATGGCAGGAAATTTTGGGAATACTTTTGGCTTTGTTCTTTGGTTGGTTGTCCACAGATCTGATTTTAAGACTACATCCAATTCTTTGGCCGGAAACTGATTTTATGCCAAAGAAAAAAGTAAGTATGTTATCGCAAACTGCTCATTTGGCTTTTATTCAAGCTGGAATTATGGAAGAAACGTTTAAAATATTTTTTATCATGATTTTGTCTTTTGGATTGGGTTACGATAAAAAGAATAAAACTTTTTCACCCGCCGTTGTTTTGTTTGGTGCATTTGTTGCGATGGGATTTTCTTTTATTGAAAATACTCATTATATTGCCAGAGAACCAGAAGAAAAAAAATTAGACCTATTTTTTGCAAGAACGATTCATTCTTCAAACATCCATTTGTTAATCAATCTATGTTTTTCTATGTTTCTACTCAAGAGTAACGCTAAATTAGAAGTTACTACCAAAAGACTATATTTAGGTTTTGGATTTGTATTAGCAGTTTGGCAACACGGAGTTGTGGATTTTCTTCTCATTCCAGGATCCACCATTGGGCTTTGGATCGCTACTTCCATGTTTGTAGGAATTTGGGTTTGGGTGGTAAACGATTGGCGGGAATATGTTTATTTTGTAGAAAGAAAAACTCTAATTCCAGCTTCTGAATATTCTTCCCAATCGAATTTGTAGGTTCTAATTTGGGGAATTTCTGGATGGTTCCAAATTTCTGCCCAAAATTTAGGAACTACTTCTTCAGGTGCTCCAGGTTGAATTTGAAAATAACGACCGTTTTGTGGTGCTATCTCAATCTTTTCCATTCCCGGAAGCGGTTTGACATCTGTTTCCACTGCATAACCTAACAAAAAATCATAAGCTCCATTTTCATCAGACGCATAGTTAAAATACACACCAAACAATGGATCAAATTTACGTAGAACTTCCATAAGTTTTGGTATATCTTCTTTATAAAACCTGGAATAAACTTCGGGTATCTTCACATCGGCGTCTCCAGGTGCATTGGAAGTTCGAATGCGAAGTCCCATCACCGTGAATGTTTCAGTTTTTATGAGTGGCTCTGTCATTTCCGGCATAAAGAAAAAGTTTCAGTTTGATAAAAAAACGCAACCTTTTCTTAAAGAATGGTTTGACTTACCGTAGCTCTCTGTACACATGGTAATTACTCCTGGTGATTATGGAGAGAAGGCCATACCCGTTCCCATTCCGAACACGGAAGTCAAGCTTCTCATCGCCGATGGTACTATTGGGTTCGCTCAATGGGAGAGTAGGACATTGCCGGGTTAGTCATTATTGTTTATTAAGGCGTTCATGCAAGTGAGCGCCTTTTTTATTTGTGGGCACTCTGTGTTGTCCGGCTAATGTCCGCGACTTTTGGCTACGCTTCGCTGCTACGCCCGCCAAAGTCACCTGCTCGTTCCCTACGGGTCACTTGCGCAGCATTGCCGGGTGGATTTGAATAAAAAAATATATTTAGGATAAGGCTAATCGCAAGGTTGGCTTTTTTTATGTACAAAATAAAATCCATCTTTGGTATTTCTTTAATTTACAAGTTATACGAAAGCCACAGATATTCTCTTTTAAATTATAAAAATATGAATTTAAGTGAATATTCATTTGACTGAATCAAGTTTTTTAGGCAAAAATTTAATGTGTGGGAAATTGAATCTACTGAAGAGTTCGATAATTGGCTTCAAAAACTCGATTTAAACACTTTAGAAGAAATATTAGTTCACTTTTATCTTTTACGACAAAAATGGCTACTACTCGGAAGACCTTTTGCTGATTCAATTCAAAGTTCAAAGATTAAAAATCTCAAAGAACTTCGTGTTTAAGTTAAGTTAAAATTAATTAGAATCTTTTTCGTTTTCCCTAAGGTAGTATTGGCCTATTGCTTGCCGGTGGCGATAAAAGAGGAAATGATAAGAGGGCTTTATGAAGAAATGATTCCGATGGTAGAGAAGATTTACAAGAATTGGTTAATCGAAAACGGGGAGAATTATGAAGAAAGTAAAAGTAAAAAGAAATTCAATAGAAAATCTTGAAAAATCGCTTCCTGCAGAAAGTATTGCGAGAGCAAAACATAAAGCAGAACAAATGCTTTTTCATATTAATCTTGCAGAATTAAGAAAACTTGTGGGATTAAGACAAGAAGACATTACTAAATTTTCACAATCTGGGCTCTCTAAACTTGAATCAAGAAAAGATATGAAAATTTCTACTTTAATTAATTATTTGGACAGTCTAGGAATGGATCTAGAAATAAAAGCAAGACTCCGAAATAACAAAACAGGAAAATCCAAAAAAGAATTTGTTCTCTTGAAAGCTTCCTAATTTTTCTAAACAATATTATTCTATAACTGGGGCCTTCGTATAACAGCGTGGAAACGCTGCGCTTCGGCACATTCCGTTTGCATCCGCAAACTCCGTGCCAGTCCCTAACGTCCCGTTCGGGACTTAGGGGCAGGGATGTCGATTAGCCTAGTTCGTTATGCGAACATTTCGGTTGTATGCCGTGAGGACATAGGTAACACTTTCAGGTAATTCTTTCTATTTCTAAATAATCAGGTATACGTGCATTACTCTATTCTCTAATATTATTTCATAGAATTTAAAGTATTCAAGATTTCCCAAAAACTACAAAATGAAAATGCAGAATTTTTTTATATTAAATTTCAAAAAAATCTTATGATTAAAAATCAATTTCTAATATATCAAAGTTTAAAAAGGATTGCGATAACCTTTTTTCTTTTATCAATACTCCAATTGCAAATTTATTGTAATCAAACGGAAAATTGGGTTGAGTCTGATAACCAGAACATAAAATTTCCTTTTAAAAATTGCCTAAACTTAACATCAGATCAAAAAACATTTTTTAATCAAAACTCTAAAAGTAAGATTAAAATCTGGGATAACCAAAATAATGAATTAATAGTTTCAGCTATTTTTAATACACAAGGAAAAGAAAAAGAATTTATTAATCTCAAGATTAACCGAAATAATATTCCTCTTTATAGTAATGAAGCTTGGAATTTCCCGGGACAGCTAACTTCAATATACTTTGAATGTCCATCAATCTACTTTCATACCAGTTGCTTTAAATGGAATGGGAAAGTTGGATATTCAAGAAATAGAATTAATATTCTAAACGGAAAAAAGGAAAACAACGGGCTCTGCATATAAATTAAAAAGCAGTTAAGTGCCAATCATTGTATAATATACGATCAACGCTGTTCTCACACATTTCTAGTTAGGTAGGCAATTTAGCTTTCGCAGTCCAAAAAATATACTCCAATTGTGAGTAAAGTAATGAATTTTTACTTTAGGCATGGTAACATATTGATTCTTACTACTTGGTATCCAACATAAGATTTGGATGGAATATTTTTTTTTGAAACAATCATCTTGTATTTCTTATTTTATAAAAAATACTGGAAATCATTAGAGCTGTATTACGGTTTCTCTAAAATGTCTGTTGCAGTATGGATTCCAATTTGTTCTGCAAGTCCGATTAGGATTCCTTCAACTCCGCGAATATAACAGAGTTTATATATATTTTCGAATAATACTACTTCTCCTACAATAGAAGCACCGTGTTTTGTTAGACGTGATAACAATTCGTCCAAATTGTCCACTCTAAACATGACCCTAAGATAACCTAGAGAATTGACAGGTGCTCTCCTATGGTCATCGATTGCTTTTGGCAATATAAATTGAGAAAGTTCAATACGAGTGTGTCCATCTGGCGTCACCATCATCGCAATTTCTACTTGCTGATTTTTTAGTCCAGTGACTAGTCCTGCCCATTCGCCAGCAACGGTCATTCGGCCTTCTTGTATTAGGCCAATTTCTTGGAAAAAGGAAATGGCGTTGTCGAGCGATTCCACAACGATTCCTACATTGTGCATTTCTAATAATTGGCTCTTTTTCATAGTCTTTTTCTATGATAAAAGCAATTTTGATCAAGGAGATTATAATATATTAAGGTTTTAGAGTATACAAAATCATCGTCAATATTATGTATTTTTGTCTGCGGAGATCCTTATTTTTTTCCAAAGATCCGTCCGTCATGAATTTATCATTGCACCAATAGTTGCTGGTTTTTAGATTAGCCAAAAATAGTTTTTGTTATGCGATACTTTTTACTAATAATACTCTCAACATTTTTCTGTGCCTACCCATTGTTTGCTGATGAAGCTTCTGAAAAGGAAAAGGAGATCGCTGCCGAAGAACCTCCTAGGACAAAATATTTTTCCATCAACCCTGGGGTGATGATTGAAAGTGTAACTGTTGATATATCTGGCCGTGGAAGAAATGCAACCATGACACAGGAGGGACCGGGTAAAATTACGTGGATGTTGGATCTAAAATCAGCCGATTACCAAATTACAAAATATTTTGGTATCAACTTACTTTTACATAATTCGAATTTTTATCTTGATAGGCAATTTGTAACTAAATTGCCATCTGTTGATTCGCCTTCTTCGACATCTTCAAGTGGAAGTTCATCTGGTTCTGGTAGTTCGAATTCAAATCCTACTCAAAGTAACCGCGTAAAAGATGACTTGGATACAAGTATGGAAGGAACCTATTCAATGTTAGTTCCTATTTTTTACGTAGGAAACCCAGATACATTTCGATTAGGATTTGGATTGGGACCCGCCACTGTTCGTATGCGTGGAAATGTTGATTTTCAGGATCCAGGAACTGGAATCGCATTAGCATTGTCTAATCGAGGAAACCGGTCTGAATTTCTAAACAATGTTAGTGCGATTCAATTTGCATCTGGAAATATAAATCCAAGCGATGATCCTACGCTTTCCTATTTATTGGCAAATTTAGGTTCAGGAAATAATTTGGAACTATTAGGATATTACTTTGCCAGCCAAGGTTTACTCCGCCCTGACTTGACAGCAGCGACAGCTTTTTCTACTGGACGTTATTCTGCAGTTGAATCTTTGGCTTTGAGTAGTTTATTCAGAAACCAGGTGAATATTAACTCAAATGCAAGATTTGCTTTTATGTTTTATATTGAAACTCCGCAGTTTGCTGGTATTCGTGGTCGTCTTTCTTTTGGCGGACCAATCGTAAAAGAAAATGGTTACACATACGAAATGAGAACCTTTCACATAGCAGTGTATATGCCTATAGAGTTTTGAATTTCATTTTTTGTTATTCAAAATCATAAGCTATAATTTTGAAACAGATATTTTGAATTGTTACTTTAAATTGTTTTTAATGTTTTATCTTCGTGACAAATTTGTGAAATGCAGTTGAAGTTTTCGAATTAGAAAAAAATTTCAGGGATTTGGATATATCATGCTATAAAAAGAATTTATAGATTAAAATTTTCCTTGAGCCAACTGTTTCTCATTTGTTATTGGAAGGTAGAGGTATTCAATTCATGAAACGTAGTCTCGTTTTTTTTCTGATCATCATTTCCCTTTTTACCGGATCAGTGTTCGCACAAGGTAAAGTGGAAGGGAACGCATTACGAATCAAAGGTGCAGCATTCCTCGGAAGCCTTAGGACAGATTTAGAGAAAAGAAATTTTTACAGTGATATTGTTGGATTAGAATATAACCAAGATTGGCAAAACAATCGAGGAATGTCACTTATCAACGATTTTGGATTTGATTATTTTCATTCTTTAAATGCAGGGATCTTGAGTAATGTTTTTCTTGGATTACATTTGAATCGGTTTACCCGTGGTTATGAATGGAATTCTTATTATGCCACAGGTCTAGGAATTAAAGAAGGAGATTACCGTTTACTTTATTCAGATATAAACTTAGGAATCACTTTGTCTCCCAGTTCCAATTTTCGGATCCTTCCAAAGTATGTCATTCGTAGTATGAGCCAATCATTTGAAGGCAATTATTTAGGGATTGGTGGTCCTTCGTTTTTAGGACAAGATACAAAAACAACATCAGGTACTTCAGGACTTGTAGGTGTTGGTTTCGAATTTGATCTTAACGATAGAGCTACATTATTTGCTGATTTCTTACTTTTTGGACCTTTTCTCTTAAATTCAACAGGAACCTACAACACAGAACAGATTAGAGTTTATAATAATGGGTTTGCTTTTAATTTTGCTAACGGTGGTTATACTTTCTATTCTGAAAAAATAAGTGTGGGAGGAAGTATTGTAATCTTACCAAAACTTCGGCTCTTTGTCAGTTTTGAAAGAGAGAACATGACTGCTAAAGCCAAGAGTCCCATCGCCCTTAGTTTTTATGGAGACACACTGGACCGTGTTGGGACATTGATGGAGTTTGTATCTGCTACAGCTGACCACCAAATCGCAATGTCTGGTCTAAAACTAGGTATTACTTACGATTTAAATTTGTAACTTTTCTTATAAAAGTACTTGCAAATCCAGTCCACTTGGAAGTAATGGTAATTACTCCTGGTGATTATGGAGAGAAGGCCATACCCGTTCCCATTCCGAACACGGAAGTCAAGCTTCTCATCGCCGATGGTACTATTGGGTTCGCTCAATGGGAGAGTAGGACGTTGCCGGGTTAGCACTTATAACTCAATAAAAAAAGCCAGCCGCAAGGTTGGCTTTTTTTATGTACAAAATAAAATCCATTGAGCAAACCCAATAGTACCGCTAGTCACCAATTGTTCGCGAAATGACAGACTTGCGACCCATAGGGAGCA